>DATLFV010000001.1:0-3898 GCA_035540875.1 Sphingomicrobium sp.
CTCGCCGCGATCGAGACCCCGATGCTGGTGATCGCGCTCAAGGACGACCATGTCTCCGCCTGGGAAGCGGTCTATCGCGGTGCCCGCCAGCTCGGCGCCGACTTCGTGCTCGGCGGCTCCTTCAGCCGGTTCTCGAGCAGCAGCTGGCGGTTGTAGCTCTTGAGGAACGCGGCCGGGATGCGGGCGCCATCCTCGAACCAGTAGAGCAGGTCCGACGGCGGCGCCGGACGGTCGAGCAGATAGTGGTTCACCACGGACGACCAGATCAGGTCGTTGGCGCGCATCGCCGCGAACAGCCGCTGCAGTTCCAGGCTGTCGACGAAGCCGCGGCGCTCGAGATGGTCCTCGAGCGCGTCGAGATGGGCTTCGTGGACGAAGGCCGACCAGTCGCGCATGTCGGAGAAGTCGACCAGCGCGCCGATCAGGGTCGCCGAATTGACTTCCTTGCCGCGGCCCTGCGCGGCGAGCCAGGCCAAAGCGATGGCGACCAAAGTCCCGCCGAGGCAGAAGGAAAAGAGGTCGGGCGCGGCCCCGGTGCGCTTGCGAACCTCGCCGATCGCCTCGACGATGCCGGTCAGGACGTAATCCTCGACGCCCATGTCCTTGTGCTCGGGCCCGGGGTTCACCCAGCTGATCACGAAGACGGTGCGGCCCTCGTCCACCAGCCATCTGACCAGGCTCTGCCGCGGCACCAGGTCGATCATGTAATAGCGGTTCACCAGCGGCGGCACGTAGAGCAAGGGCTCGGCCGCCACCTTGTCGGTCGCCGGGTCGTACTGGATCAGCTGGAACAATTTGTTCTCGAACACCACCGCGCCGGGCGTGGCTGCGATGGTCTTGCCTTTCTCGAAGGCATTGGGGTCGGTGCGGCGCTGGACGATGCCCTTGCCCGCGCTGATGTCCTCGAGCAGGTTCCTGAAGCCCTGGATCAGGTTGGCGCCGCCCGTCTCCTTGACCCGCTGCACCACTTCGGGATTGGTCATCGCGAAATTGGTCGGCGCGACGGCGTTCAGATATTGATCGAGCAGGAAGCGGGCCATCGCCCCCTCCGGGCCGTCGCCGGCGGCGCTGCCAACGCTGTCGCGAAGCTGTTTCGAGGCGAGCAGGTAGGAATCGCGGATCGCTCGATAATAAGGGTCGTCCTGCCAGGCCGGCGCCGAGAAGCGCCGGTCGCGCGGCTTCTCGCTCGGCCGGCCGGTCAGCGCCCCGGTCCAGAAGTCGCTCCATTGCCTGGTCGCTTCCAGCTGGACCTTGAGCAGTTCGCCGGGATTGGCGGCAAGGCCCATCGCGGACTTGGTCGCGGCCTCGGCAATCGCGAAAGGATCGAACGGCAGGGTCGGCTTGGCGGGTTTCAATGCTGGTCCTTCGATACGGGTCTTCGATGCGCTTCGCTTGCTCAGCCCCTACTCAGGACGAACGGTCAAAACCAAGCCCCTTCAAGACCCACTCCGTTCGTGCTGAGTAGCCGCTGAGCGAAGCCGAAGCGGCGTATCGAAGCATGCCAAGCATCACTGCCGCAGCAGGTCGCGGCTGACGATCACGCGCATGATCTGGTTGGTGCCCTCCAGGATCGAATGGACGCGCAGGTCGCGCCAGAAGCGTTCGATCGGATAGTCCTGGAGATAGCCGTAGCCGCCGTGCAGCTGCAGCGCGCGGTCGACGACCGCCGAGCCGGTGTCGGTCGCAAGCCTCTTGGCCATGGCCGCGAAGCGCGTCTTGTCGGGCGCATTGGCGGTGACCTTGGCGGCGGCGACGTAGAGCAGATAGCGCGCCGCCTGCAGCTCGGTCTCCATATCGGCGAGGGTGAACTGGGTCGCCTGGAAGTCGGCGATCGCGGTTCCGAACTGCTTGCGCTCCTTGGTGTAGTTGATCGCCTCGTCGAGACAGCGCTGGGCACCGCCGAGCGAGCAGGCGCCGATGTTGATCCGCCCCCCGTCGAGCCCCATCATCGCGATCCGGAACCCCTCGCCCTCACCGCCGACGCGGTTGGCGACGGGCACCCGCACCTCGTCGAAATTGACCTGGGCGGTCGGCTGCGAATGCCAGCCGAGCTTCTTCTCCTGCGCGCCGAAGGTGACGCCCTTCATGTCCTTCTCGATCACGAGGGCGGTGATGCCCTTGGGCCCGTCCTCCCCGGTGCGGACCATGGTCACGTAGATCTCGTTCTCGCCGCCGCCGGAAATGAACGCCTTGGAGCCCGACACGACATAATGATCGCCGTCCAGTACCGCGCGTGTCTTGAGCGCCGCCGCGTCGGAGCCCGACCCCGGCTCGGTCAGGCAATAGCTGCCCATCCGCTCCATCGGGATCATGGAGGGCAGATACTTCTGCTTGACCTCGGCGGAGCCGAAGCGGTCGATCATCCAGGCGGCCATGTTGTGGATCGAGATGAAGGCGCTGGTCGACGGGCAGCCATAGGCCATCGCCTCCATGATCAAGGCCGCCTCGAGCCGGCCGAGGCCGATTCCGCCGCTCTCCTCGCTGACATAGATGGCGCCGAAGCCGAGCTCGGCGGCCTCGCGGATCGTGTCGCGCGGGAAGATGTGCTTCTCGTCCCATTCGCCGGCAAAAGGGGCAATGGCGTCGGCCGTGAACTTGCGTGCCATCTCCTGGATCTGGAGCTGGTCGTCGGTGAGGTCGAACTGTTGCATGGGCTCGGCGCTCTAGCTTGCGCGCCGCGGCTCTGCCAGCCCCCGCATCAGGGCTCGACGTCGGCGGTATTGCCCTGCGGCTCGGCGGCGCCCCTGGCCAGCTCGTCGCTGGGGGTCGCGGAGCTCTCGTCGGCCGGCAAGGCCTCCACCTCGGCGCTGGTCGCGGCATTGTTGACGCTGGTCGCGGCGTCCTGCTGCCCGCACGCGGCGAGGGCGGTCGCCAGCCAGGCCACGGACATTCTAGCTGCAGCGGACATAAGTAAAGCTCGCCATCGGACTGCTCTCCGTTCGCACCAACCTGTCGCCCTGAAGCTCGAGCGCCTGGAACTTGGTCCAGCTCTTCCCCTGTCCCTGGAAGTCGAAGTCGCCGCTCAGCGAGTTCGCGCTGGTCTTCACGTTGCGCGCCGGGCGCGCCACGGAGGCGGGATAGCGAAGCTCCCTGTCGCTCACCGTCAGCAGGCCCCTGCCGTCCCCGACATTGTCGATGCAGTCGGAAGGGCTCATGCCCCAGCGCCCCTGCAGCGCCGCCGGGATCGCCGCCTGGCTGGCGCTTGCCGTGTCGCCGCTGGTCAACGGCGCGCGGCCACCGGGCGCCAGCACGTTGGTCGGGGCCGAGCCGTCGGCGCTGGCGGTGCCGATCTCGCCGCCCGCGACCTCGGCTGGATCGGGCAAGCCGGCGACATTGTTGGCCTCCTTGTCGACCGGGCCGCCGCCGCCGCACGCGGCAAGCGCAGCCAGCAGGGGCAGCAATGGCAAAGCGGTCTTCACGGCCGTTCAACCCCGGGCGCCGGGACTTGTTTCGTTCTAATTACCCCATGGTCGGGATGACGAAGGCATTCTCGCCGGTCACCGAGCCGTCCGGCCAGCGCTGGGTGACGGTCTTGGTCTTGGTCCAGAAGCGGACGCCCTCCATGCCGTGCTGGTTGATGTCGCCGAAGCCCGAGCGCTTCCAGCCGCCGAAGGTGTGATAGGCGACCGGCACCGGGATCGGCACGTTGATCCCGACCATCCCGACATTGACCCGCGCCGCGAACTCGCGGGCGGCGTGGCCGTTGCGGGTGAAGATGGCGACGCCATTGCCGTACTGGTGCTCGCTCGGCAGCCGCACCGCGTCCTCGAAGCTCTGCGCCCGGACCATCTGCAGCACGGGGCCGAAGATTTCCTCCTGGTAGGAGCGGAAATGCGGCTGCACCCGGTCGAAGAAGGTCGGGCCGATGAAATAGCCCTGCTCATGCCCCTGCAAAGTG
>DATLFV010000002.1:0-3025 GCA_035540875.1 Sphingomicrobium sp.
GGGTCGCACCTGCCACAAATCGTCATGGAGCAGGTCGAGCACTTCTTCACCCACTACAAGGACCTCGAGCCAAGGAAGTGGGTTCGCATCGGCCACTGGGGTAATGCCGAGGACGCGCGCAGAGTGATCACGGAGGCGGTTCATCGGGCGCGCGCCTAAGCAGCGCGACATCTGCCCGCCGCTTGCTGTCAATTGCTCGACCCCGCACCGGCCGGCCGGGGACATTCTGCCAAGAGTGGCAAGCGCGCTTCGGCTCGTGCCGGCTTGAGGTCCTCGCTGCGATCATCCGGATGGCGGCGTCCGACCCCCTGCGGAAATGGCCGACGCCGGGCCTCGATGCGTTCGCAAGCGTATTTATTAGGTGCCCGATCGTCCACCATCGGGAACGTGGCCGCGAAACGGTCGCTTACCTCGGGAGATGGACGCCAGCAGCCTGGATCGACTCCTCTGCCTGCTCGAAGTGCGCATGCAGGCATTCGCGCTTTGCGAGATCAGTCGCGGGTGGCGATTGCGGCTGCCGTGCCCGGACGGCGTGCTGGTCCATTACATCCTCGCCGGCCGCGGGATCGTGACCGTCGATGGCCAGGCGGTGCCCTTTGGTCCCGGGTGCCTGGTGTTTCTCAATCCCGCATGCGGTGAGCACGAGATCTCGCAAGAATCCGGTGGCGAGCAGGTCGCCGAATGGAAGATGGCTTCGCGGCCACTGGGCGAGGGGATGATGCGCATCCAGGCCGGGAGCGGCGACCCGGTCATCGTCAGCGCCTGCAGCACGATTTCCGCCGAATGCGGCGGTCTCGACATTTTCGAAAGGCTTCGTGAGCCTCTCGTCGAAGACCTCTCCCCGGATCCCGCCGTCGAGCGGGCCTTCGCTCTGATGATGGCGGAACTCCGCAAGCCGCGGTTCGGCACGCGCGCGCTGCTCGAAGCCCTGATGAAGCAATGCCTGATCGCCGCCATCCGCTGCCAGATCGAGCATGGTGAATTGAGGCTCCTGTCGCTGCCTGGCCTTGGCGACGCGCGGCTGATGAAGGCGCTGCTCGAGATTGTCGAGGATCCGGCGCGCGAGCACAGCCTCGACCAGCTTGCCCGGGTCAGCGGCATGAGCCGATCGCTGTTCGCCGAGCGCTTCGCGGAAGCGTTTCACCGGCCGCCGATCGACCTGCTGAAACAGGTGCGGCTGCACCGCGCCGCCAATCTGCTGAGGAACAGCCGGCTGCCGGTCCAGATCATCGCCATGACCGTGGGCTATTCGAGCCGCAGCTATTTCTCGCGCGCGTTCCGCTCCGCCTACGGCGCCGACCCCAAGACATTCCGCGCCGAGGCCCGCGCCGAGGCCGTGCGCGAACATGGTTCGAAAGCAGGAGAGACGACATGACCAGCAGAATGAAGATCAGCATCCTGTCAGTGACGATCGCAGGCGCGGCGGCGCTGAGCGCTTGCGCCCCGGTCGTCACCGCGGCGGGCCCGATGCCCGGCGCCGTGCCGATGAGCATGCCGGCAATGCAGGCCATGCTCGCCGGCTGGCCCGACAAGTCGCGCGAAGCGGCGATGGACATGATGGCCAAGTACGGGCCGCCGCAGGAGGTCACCGCGTCGATGCTCAAGTGGCGCAACAACGGACCGTGGAAATGGACGACGGTGTCGCGCGAAACCATCCCGCACAGCTTCCCGATGCCGCACCCCGACTTGCTCGAGCAGGCGATCGACTATCGCGTCCCGCTTGGGAAATATGACGATCTTGCGCGCTACGACGGCAGCGTCATCGTCGAGCGGACCAAGGGCCAATTGTCGGCGCGCTGCGACAAGGAAGGCGCGAACTTCCTCGCCGTCAATCTCGCGCACGATGTCGCCACCGGGCGCAAATCCGTCGACCAGGCGCGCGCCTATTATGCGGCCGCGATGAAGCGGTTCATGAGCACCAACCAGATGGACCCGTACATGCGGGGCCTCGCCTTCCAGCCGCAGCCCAACAGCGGCGATCCCCACCGGGCCGTGATGTAACCGGCTCCCCGGTCCTCGGTCCGGCCCCGCCAACTGACGTCGAACAGGAGAGCACCGATGACGAACGAACGAGAGCGAACCGGCGATTACCGCGGGCACCCCTCGCAGACCGGCTACCCTCGAGAGAGCACGGCGCTGCTCGTCATCGACCCGGTCAACGATTTCCTGTCGGAGGGCGGCAAGGCCGGTCCGACCGAAGCCGAGGTCGAGAAACTCTATCGTAGCGCCGATCCAACCGGTCGGCCGAGGGCTCCTGCCGGCGTGCAGCGCTAGGCTCGGGTCAGCAACTCAGCAGGAGGAACGGCAATGCCAGGAGCATTGAACTTGAAAGCGGCTGTTTGGGCCGGGATCGTCGCCGGCGTGGTGTTCATGATGCTTGAGATGGCGCTGGTGATGCTGGTCCAGGGCCAAAGCCCGTGGGGGCCGCCGCGCATGATGGCAGCGATGGTCATGGGCGAAAGCGTCCTGCCGCCCCCGGGCACTTTCGACGCGATGATCATGATGGTGGCGATGACCATTCACCTGATCCTGTCGATCATCCTTGGCGCCATTTTGGGCTTCTTCATCTCGAAGCTCAGCCTGCATACGACTGCCGCGATCATTTCCGGCACGCTGTTCGGCATCGCTGTCTACTTCATCAACTTCTACATCTTCACCGCCATCTTCCCCTGGTTCGCCATGGCGCGGGGCGCGGTCAGCATCTTCGCCCATGCGGTGTTCGGGCTGGTGCTTGGCTGGGTGTACCACGTGATTGCCGCCCGCGGGATCAACGGCGGGGGCAGGTCGGAACGCGGGCACATTCACGCCGACGATTCAGCTTAGATCGTGACATATTCTTCGGCAGTGCGGCGGCACCCGCTCATCGGGCTTTGAGCGACCTCGAAAAACACTGTCCTACAGCAAACCCATCTGGTTATCTCTTCGCGACTCGGGGGAATGTTGCTGGAGAGAAAGATGGGCGAGAACGCGGAGCATGACGTCGACCGGCTGATCGACGCGCTGATCGATCGCGAAGGGGGATATG
>DATLFV010000003.1:0-5769 GCA_035540875.1 Sphingomicrobium sp.
GCGTCGTCATGGACAATCTGATCGGTGACGACGTGCTCGCCTGGCAGCAGCTGGCGGCCGAGCCCGGCGCCAGTCTCCATCTCTATCGCAAGGGCGCGCCGCGCCCCGGGCGCAAGATGGGCCACGTCACCCGCGTGACGCTCTAGACCTGTCGCACCCCCAAGGGCGCTGGCGGCGTGCCCCGGCGGTTCCCGGACCGCGGCTGGCGCGTTGCGCCACCCGCAATCCGGCTGTGTGCGACCTCCCAAGGCCGTCCGCCACCGACTAGCGGTTGCGGCGCTGGAACCAGTCGCTGTTCAGGACTGCCCGGCGATGGTCCTTGATGTACCACTGGCCGTCGGACGACAGTTCGCACGACCAGGCGCGGGTCAGGAAGCTCGACACCTCGCCCATCGTGTCGAAGAGTTGCGGTTGGGTGGCGAGCAGCCGTTCCTTGTCTTCCTGGCTCATCTTGGCGCTGGCCGATTCGCATTCGCCGCGAGTGGAAAAGGGCGTCGTCGTTTCGTGGGCGGCCGCCGCACTGCCAAGGGTAATCGCTGCGAGTGCCGCAAGGCTAACGATCTTGTTCATCGGGTCCTCCTCGCCCGGCGCCGGGGCTCTCCCGGCGCTTCAGCGGGCGCCGGGAGGAAGAGCGCGAAGGGCGGCAGCGGACGATGATGATCTGCCGATCATCTTCTGATCATTTGCCGACGCCGGCGCGCACGCAGGCAAGGCAAGAGGGGTGCAAGCGCTCGGCGGCAGCGCCTGGCGCGCTGCCGCCTCTTGGTCCTAGCGTGCTTCAATGACCTCGATCGGCATTCCCAGCCTGTTGAGCTGCGGCCGCACCGTCTTGGCGTCGCCGACCACTACCCAGACGAAGCCGCGCGGGTCGATCGCTTCCTTGAGCGCGGCGTCGAGCTGCGCCTGGGTCAGGCCGCGATACTTGCCGGCAAGCTGCTCGAAATAATCGTCCGGGCGATTGTAGAGGTCGTTGGTGATCATCGCCTGGAGCACCGCCGCGGAGGTTTCGAAGCGGCCGGGCAGCGCGTCGACATTGCTGGAGACGAGCCGGGTCAGTTCCGCCTGGGTGACGCCCTTCTTGCCGAGCATGTCGGAAAGCTGGGCGTTGAGCGCGCGAATCGAATCGCCGGTGCGGTTGGCCTGCACCGGGGCGGAGATGGTGTAGGGCACGGCGTGGATGTTGAGGCCGACCGCGCCGCGCACGCCGTACGACCAGCCCTTGGTCTCGCGCAGGTCCATGTTGATCCGCGACAGGAAATTGCCGCCGAACACCTCGCTGGCGCCGCTGATCGGGACGATGTCGCCCATCGGATCGATCGGCGTGACCTGGCCGCCGATGATCACCGACTGCGGCGATCCGGGGCGGTCGATCAGCACGATGCGCGGCTTGCCCGGCCGCGGCGGCGGCGGGCTGAACGCCTTGACGCCCTTGGGCGCGGAGGGCGCTGTCCAGGTCCCGAAGCGCGCTTCCAGCTGCGGCAGTAGCTCGGCCAGCGGCAAGCTGGAGACCACGAAGATCTCGGCATTGTCCGGCCGCAGCCAGCTTTGCTGGAACGCCAGCAAATCCTCGCGCCGCGCGGTTTCGACCGCCCTGACGTCGCCGAGCGAGGTCGTCGCATAAGGATGCGACGCCCCGTACAGCAAGGGCGGCAGCGCCCGGCTGGCGATCGCATTCGGCTCCTTTTGCGCCTGGCTGATCGCGGTCAGGGTCTGGGCGCGGATGCGCTCGACCTCGGCCGGCGCGAACTCGGGGCGCTGGACGATGTCGGCGAGCAGGTCGAGCGACGGTCCCAGATTGGCCGACAGGGCCGAAAGCGTGACCGTGCTGCGGTCGGCGCTCCCGCCCGTGTTGATCACGGCGCCGAGCCGCTCCTGCTCCTCGGCAATCTGCTGCGAGGTCTTGCCGTTCGCCCCCTCGTCGAGCAGCGCGAGAGTGAGGTTCTGGATGCCGCGCGCGCTGGGCGCGTCGGCCGAAAAGCCGGCATCGAAGGTCAGCGCCAGCTGCGTCACGGGCACCGCGCTGCGCTGCGCATAATGCACCTCCATGCCGTTCGACAGGCGAACGTGCTGGACTTCCGGGAAGTCGAGCGGCGGAGTCTGGCTGATCGGCGGGATCGTCCGCGGCGTCTTCGGGGTGGCGATGTCGGCCGTCTTCTTGCGCGCCGGCCCCTTGGCCTCGACGTAAGGCGGGCGCTCGCCGGGCTCGAGGCGAACGGTGAACACCGGCCGGCTCAGCCACTGCTGCATTGCCGCGCGGATCTCCGCCGGGGTGGTCGCGGCGTAGCGCTGCAGAGTCTTCTTGTAGAAGTCCGAATCGCCCGCGTAGACCTGGCCCTCGGCAAGCGCCACGGCCTTGCCGCCGAACCCGCCGACCTGCTCGAGCCCGCGGATCCGGCTGGCGACGTCGCGGGTCGCGGCGCGGCGCACCTCGTCCTCGGTCGGGCCATTGGCGAGGAAGTCGGCGAGGATCTCGTCGAGCCGCCGCTCGACCAGCGCGGGATCGACGCCCGGCTTCACCGTGGCATTGATCTCGAACATGCCGACGCGCTGGAACGGCTGATGATTGGCGCTGACCGAGACGGCGATCTTCTCGTTGCGGACGAGGATATTGTCGAGGCGCGAGCTGGCGAGGCCGCCGAGGATCGATCCGCCGAGATCAAGCGCGGCGAGCTGGTCCGAGAGCAGCCCCGGCACCGCCCAGTGCTTCTGGATCTGGGTCGCGGCGACCCGGTCCTTCATCACGATCGACTTGGGCGCGGCGAGCGTCGGCACGTCGGCCTGAGCGGGATTGTTCACCGGCCCCGAGGGAATGGCGCCGAAGTAGCGCTCGACCAGCGGCCGCGCCTCGGCGGGATTGATGTCGCCGGCGAGCACCAGCACGGCATTGTTGGGGCCGTACTTGTCGATGAACCACTGCTTCACGTCGGCAAGGCTCGCGGCGTCGAGATCGGCCATCGAACCGATCGTGGAGTGGCGGTACGGGTGCCCCTCGGGAAAGAGGTTGGCGAGCACCTCATAGTCGACCAGACCGCCGGGCCGGTTGTCGCCCTGGCGCTTCTCGTTCTGGACAACGCCGATCTGGTTGTCGAGCGCCCGCTGGGTAACCGCGCCGAGCAGATAGCCCATGCGGTCGCTCTCCATGAACAAGGCCCGTTCCAGCGCGCCGCGCGGCACGGTCTGGAAATAATTGGTGCGGTCGAACCAGGTGGTGCCGTTATAGTCCGTGGCGCCGACCTGCTGGAGATATTCGAAGAAGTCGCCGGGCAAATTCTCCGAGCCGTTGAACATGATGTGCTCGAACAGATGGGCGAAGCCGGTCTTGCCCTTGGGCTCGTCCTTGGAGCCGACATTGTACCAGGTGCTGACCGCGACCACCGGCGCCTTGCGGTCCTCGTGAACGATGACCGTCAGCCCGTTGGCAAGGCGGAAGCTCTGGTGGGGGATGGCGACCTGGCCGACCAGCGCCGGCACCGGCGCGGGTTCGTTGGCGGCAGCGGCCGGGGCGATCGGTGCTGCCGGAGGCGGCTCGAGGGCGGCGGTCCGCGGCGCCGTCGCGCAGGCGGCCAGCGAGGCGCCGGCGAGCAGGATCGAAAGGTGGCGAAGGTTACGCATCGTGGTTGAGCTCCGACAGAAATCCGTGGCTTCAGCCTCTAGCCGCGCGGGCGAGACTCGCAAACATGCTCTACGAACACGCCTGCTCGTTCGATGAACGGCGGGAACATCGCGCCGCACTCGCGCTTGGCGAAAGCCTCTGCTAGCGGCGCGGCGACATCGGCAACATCAAGCACAAAGGCCACAAGTGGCTGAATTATCCCGAATCCGGAATTTTTCGATCATCGCGCACATCGACCATGGCAAGTCGACGCTGGCCGACCGGCTGATCCAGGCGACCGGCGGGCTCACCGAGCGCGAGATGACGCGCGGCCAGATGCTCGACAACATGGAAATCGAGCAGGAGCGCGGCATCACCATCAAGGCGCAGACCGTGCGGCTGGAGTGGCAGGCCGCCGACGGCGCGACCTATGAGCTCAACCTGATGGACACGCCCGGCCACGTCGACTTCGCCTACGAGGTCAGCCGCAGCCTCGCCGCCTGCGAGGGCGCGCTGCTGGTGGTCGACGCCGCCCAGGGGGTCGAGGCGCAGACCCTGGCCAACGTCTACCAGTCGATCGAGCACGACCATGAGATCGTGCCGGTGATCAACAAGATCGACCTCCCCGCCGCCGAGCCCGAGCGCGTCCGCGCCGAGATCGAGGAGATCATCGGCCTCGACGCCAGCGAAGCGGTGCTCGCCTCGGCCAAGAGCGGCATCGGCATCGGCGAAGTGCTGCAGGCGATCGTCGACAAGATCCCGCCGCCCAAAGGCGACAAGGACGCGCCGCTGAAGGCGATGCTGGTCGACTCATGGTACGACCCCTATCTCGGCGTCGTCATCCTGGTGCGGGTGATCGACGGCCGCATCGCCAAGGGCCAGCAGATCCGCTTCATGCAGGCCGGCACCCAGCACCTGGTCGACCGCGTCGGCTGCTTCCGCCCCAAGATCGAGCAATTGCAGGAGCTCGGCCCCGGCGAGGTCGGCTTCATCACCGCCCAGATCAAGGAAGTCGCCGAGACCCGCGTCGGCGACACCATCACCGACGCCCGGCGCCCGGCGGCCGAGGCGCTGCCCGGCTTCAAGCTGGTCCAGCCGGTCGTCTTCTGCGGCCTGTTCCCAGTCGACGCCGCCGAGTTCGAGAAGCTCCGCGAGTCCCTCTACAAGCTGCGCCTCAACGACGCGAGCTTCAGCTTCGAGATGGAGACCAGCGCGGCGCTCGGCTTCGGCTTCCGCTGCGGCTTTTTGGGCCTGCTTCACCTCGAGATCATCCAGGAGCGGCTGACCCGCGAATATGACCTCGACCTCATCACCACCGCGCCCAGCGTGGTGTACAAGATCCACTTGTCGCACTCGAAGTCCGAGGACGCCAAGATCATCGAGCTCCACAACCCGGCCGACATGCCCGACCCCAATCGCATCGAGATGATCGAGGAGCCGTGGATCGAGGCGACCATCTACGTCCCCGATTCCTACCTCGGCGCGGTCCTGAAGCTGTGCCAGGACCGCCGCGGCATCCAGAAGGACCTGACCTATGTCGGCTCGGGCAGCAGCGTCCGGGCGATGCTCAAGTACGAGCTGCCGCTCAATGAGGTGGTCTTTGATTTTTACGATAGGTTGAAGTCGATCAGCCGCGGCTATGCGAGCTTCGACTATCACCAGTGCGGCTATCGCGAGGGCGACCTCGTCAAGATGGGCATCCTCGTCAACAACGAGGCGGTCGATGCGCTGAGCATGATCGTCCACCGCGCCAACGCCGAGGCCAGAGGCCGCGGCATGTGCGAGCGGCTGAAGGACCTCATCCCCCGCCACATGTTCAAGATCCCGATCCAGGCGGCGATCGGCGGCAAGGTCATCGCCCGCGAGACGATCGCGGCGCTGCGCAAGGACGTGACGGCCAAGTGCTACGGCGGCGACGCCACGCGGAAGCGCAAGCTGCTGGAGAAGCAGAAGGAAGGGAAGAAAAGGATGCGGGAGTATGGCTCCGTGAGCATCCCGCAGGAGGCGTTTATTGCTGCCTTGCGGATGGGGGAAGAATAGCCGCCGAGCCCAAGGGAGCGCTCTGAGCAGACGCGAGCTTAGGCGAAGAGGCGCGCATCCCGGCGGGCGGGGCGGCGAGCCCCAGACCAGCTGAGCCCGTTCGACGTTACGAATTCAGTTCGTGACGACTCCAAAAA
>DATLFV010000004.1:0-6288 GCA_035540875.1 Sphingomicrobium sp.
CTTCGGTCCACTCGCGCACGTGACGAGCGCGAGCGCGAAGCGCTGCCCGCGGCACCCCGCTACCGCGAACATTGTGAACATTCGGCCGTGACCGAGGTCAAAGTCCAGCGCTGGACCGCCTCGGACGGTGTCGAGCTCGCCTGGCGCGAGCTGGGGGAGGGCCGCCCGGCGATCCTGCTCCACGGCCTGTTCTCCGATGCCGAGATGAACTGGATCAAGTTCGGCCATGCCGGGCGCATCGCTGCGAGCGGTTTTCGCGTCATCATGCCCGACCTTCGTGCCCATGGGCTCAGCGCCAAGCCGCACGGGGCCCAGGCCTATCCGCCCGGGATCCTTGCCCGGGATCTGCGCGAGCTGATTGCTTTTCTCGGCCTTGCCGACTTCGACCTCGGCGGCTTTTCGCTCGGCGCGCGAACCACGGTCGAGGGGGTCGGCGAGGGGCTGAAGCCGAGGCGGGCGTTCCTCGCCGGCATGGGCCTGCGCGGGCTCAGGAACTGGCAGCGGAGGAAGACCTTCTTTCTCGAGGCCATCGCTCTGTTCGACAGCGCCCCGCGCGGCGATCCCCACTGGATGGCGATCCAGTTCATGAAGTCGATGAAGGTCGACACGGTCGCCGCCGCGCATCTGCTCGACAGCTTCTTCGACGGCGACGACGCATGGCTCGGCGCCTTCACCATGCCGACCTTGGTGGTGTGCGGGACCGAGGACCAGGACAATGGCCCCGCCGAGGAGCTCGCCGCCGCCCTGCCGCAGGCGCGCTACGCGCCGGTCCCCGGAACCCACATGAGCTCGGTCACCAGGCGCGAGCTTGGCGAGGAAATAGCAGGCTTTCTGGGTGCTTGACGCGCGCGCGGCTTGGTTCCACCGCTGTTGCACGCGACCCATCTAAACAGCCTTCAAGGACGAGGACGCCTGTGATGAAATTCGCCGCTTCCGTTTCGCTCGCCGCGCTTGCGCTGGCGGGCTGTGCCAGCAACACCGTCCCCACCGCCGCGCTGACCCCCGCGGCCGCCCCGGACGCGACCGCGGCCGCCGCTCCCGTCACGGCCGAGGCGGGGGCCGAATATCCGATGACGCCGGAAGGCGCGCGCGCCTTCATCGCCGCGGTCGAAAAGGATCTGTTCGACTTGTCGGTGATCGGCAGCCGCGCCGCCTGGGTAAACGCCACCTACATCACCGATGACACCGACGCCGTGGCCGCATACTTCGGCACCATCGGCACCGAAAAGGGCGTCCGCTACGCCAAGCAGGCCGCGCAATATGCGAAGGTCCCGGGGCTCGACGCCGACACGGCGCGCAAGCTCAACATCCTGCGCGGGGCCCTGGTGCTCCCGGCGCCCTCGACGCCGGGTGCGGCGGCCGAGCTCAACAGCATCTCGACCCGCCTTCAATCGGCATACGGCAAGGGCCGCGCCCGTCACCGCGGCAAGGAGATCACCGGCGACGACGCCGAGGCGCTGATGGGGACGTTGCGCAACCCGGCCGAACTCAGGGAGGTCTGGCAGAGCTGGCACGAAAATGTCGGCCGCCCGATGCGCGCCGACTACACGCGCCTGGTGGAGATCGCCAACCAGGGGGCCAGGGAGCTCGGTTTCGCCGACACCGGGGCGATGTGGCGCTCGCAATATGACATGAGCCCGGAGGAATTCTCGGCCATGTACGAGCGGCTGTGGAGCGAGGTGAAGCCGCTCTACGACGACCTCCACTGCTACACCCGCACCAAACTCAACCAGAAGTACGGCAACGCCGTGCAGCCGGCGACCGGCCCGATCCGCGCCGATTTGCTCGGCAACATGTGGGCGCAGGAATGGGGCGGGATCTACGACATCGTCGCCCCCAAGGGCGCCGGCGACATCGGCTATGACCTCACCGATTTGCTGGTGAAAAAGAAGTACACGCCCGAGCAGATGGTCCGCGTCGGCGAGCGCTTCTACACCTCGCTTGGGCTTGATCCTTTGCCGGAGAGCTTCTGGCAGCGTTCGCAGATCGTCCGTCCGCAGGGCCGCGAAGTGGTCTGCCACGCCTCCGCCTGGGATCTCGACAACCGCGACGATCTGCGCATCAAGATGTGCACCAAGGTCAACGCCGACGACTTCGTGACCATTCACCACGAGCTCGGGCACAATTACTACCAGCGCGCCTACAAGGATCAGCCCTACCTCTATCTCAACGGCGCCAACGACGGCTTCCACGAGGCGATCGGCGACTTCGTCGCGCTGTCGGTGACGCCCGAATATCTCGTCCAGATCGGCCTGCTCGACCGCAACAAGGTGCCCGACGCCAGCAAGGACACCGGCCTGCTGCTGCGCCAGGCGATGGACAAGGTCGCCTTCCTGCCGTTCGGCCTGTTGGTCGACAAGTGGCGCTGGGGCGTGTTCGACGGCTCGACTCCGCCGAGCCGCTACAATGCGTCGTGGGTCGGCCTCAAGCAGCAGTACCAGGGCATCGTTCCGCCGGTTGCACGCTCGGAGGCCGACTTCGACCCCGGCGCCAAATATCACATCCCCGGTAACACGCCTTATGCCCGCTACTTCCTCGCCCGCATCCTCCAATTCCAGTTCTACAAGGCGGCCTGCGACATGGCGGGGTGGAAGGGGCCGCTGCACCGCTGCAGCTTCTACGGCAACAAGGAGGTCGGGCAGCGTCTCAACGCCATGCTGCAGATGGGTGCGTCACGGCCCTGGCCCGACGCGCTTCAGGCCTTCACCGGAACCCGCGAGATGAGCGCCCGGCCAATGCTCGAATATTTCGCGCCACTGCAGGCCTGGCTTCGCCAGCAGAACCAGGGCCGGCAGTGCGGCTGGTGAGCCGCCGCGCCGGGAAATGAAAAAGGGGCGCCTCGCGGCGCCCCTTTTGACGTTCGGCTGGTAGCCGGCTCAGGCGCCCGTACCGCCCGAGCCCGCGCCGCCGCCGATGCCGCTGCCGCCGGTCTGGGCGCCAAGCGAGGCATTGCCGCCGCCGATCTCGCTGCTGCCGGTCGAGCGGCCGCGGCCGCCGCGCTTGCCGCCGGTGCCGGTCGACCCCCCGAGCGCCGCGCCGCCGGTGGCAAAGTCGCCGCCGACCGTTTCGAAGTCGCTGTCGGACGACCCGGAGCTGAGGCTGTCCGACCAGTCGCTGATCTGGTCGCTGAGGTTGCTGATCTGCTCACTGATCTGGCTGCGCCGCGACCACAGGAAGACGCCGGCGCCGACCGCCGCGGCAGCCGTCGCTGCGGCCGCCAGCGGGCGCTCGCGGGCAAGGTCGCGGAAGCCGCCGCTGAACTGGTTGCGGCCTTCGGGATTATTGTTGCCGCCGCGGTTGTTGCCGCCGCGATTGCTTCGGCCACTCTGGTTGTTGCGTGCCATCGGGTTACTCTCCTCTGTCATTGGCTTGCCGACCAACGCACAGCCTTTGTCTGCGTTGCCTGAGCGCAGTCGAGGAGAGGCGCCGAAGCGACGAATGTCACAGCTGGTCGAGCAGGGCCTCGGCGCTCGACGCTCGATATTCACCGGGCGCCTCGACGTTGAGCTGCTCGACGACGCCGTCGTTGACCAGCATCGAATAACGCTGGCTGCGCTTGCCCATGCCGAACCTGGCGCCGTCCATGGTCAGCCCTACGGCATCGGCGAAGGCGCCGTTGCCGTCGGCGAGCATGGTTATGTCCTGCGACCCGTCGGCCTTGTTCCACGCTGCCATCACGAATGGATCATTGACCGAGATGCACGCAATCTCGTCCACCCCCTTGCCCTTCAGCTCGCCGGCCTTGTCGACGTAAGAAGGCAGGTGCCGCGCCGAGCAGGTGGGCGTGAAGGCGCCCGGAACCGCGAACAAGGCGACGCGCTTGCCGGCGAAGAATTGCGCGCTGCTGGTCGGCTGCGGACCCTCGGCGGTTGCAATGGCGATGGGTACGTCGGGAATGCGGTCGCCGATTGCGATCGTCATGGGCTGATCTCCAGTCCGGAATGGGGTTTCGAGCGCGCAGATACGACCGCCTGCCAACCGGCTCAAGCCTTGCCCGAGCAGCGGCGCAAGCCCATGTGCGAGGGGATGGACCAGCCCCTTTTTCTCTCCGGCAAGCTGCTCCTGGCAATGCCGGGTATGGCCGACCCGCGCTTCGAGCGGGCGGTGATCGCCTTGTGCGTGCATGACGAGAATGGCGCGGTTGGCATCGGCATCGGCCACAAAAGGGCCGGCCTGCGCTTCCGCGGCCTGCTCAGCCAGCTCGGTCTCGATCCCGGCGAGGCGCCCGACTGCGCAGTCCACCACGGCGGTCCGGTCGAGCCCGGCCGCGGCTTCGTCCTGCATTCGTCCGACTGGGGCGGGCAGGACACGCTGCACGTCACCGGAGCCGGTGGGGAATTGTGCGCGATGACCGGGACCATCGACGTGCTCAAGGCCATTTCCGAAGGCCGCGGCCCGAGCCGCTGGGTAGCGGCGCTCGGCTATGCCGGCTGGGGCGAGGGCCAGCTCGAGCAGGAGATGACCCGCCACGGCTGGTTCACCGCCGAGGGTCGTCCGGAAATCCTGTTCGACACGCCGACCGACGAGCGCTGGGCCGCCGCGTTCAAGGCCGAAGGCGTCGACCCGCGGCTGCTGTCGAGCGAGACCGGCGTGGCCTGAAGGACATAAAGCTTTCCTTATATCCTCGTCTCGGCTAGGTCGCGCGGCGACAAGCCCGCTGACGGGCGCACCCGCACATTATTGGAGAATCACGACGTGGCGACGCAGGCTGAGACCCGCTTCAACGATTACATCGTCAAGGACATCTCGCTTGCCGATTTCGGCCGCAAGGAAATCGAGATCGCCGAGACCGAGATGCCGGGGCTGATGGCGCTGCGCGCCGAATATCGCGCTTCGCAGCCGCTCAAGGGGGCGCGCATCACGGGCTCACTGCACATGACCATCCAGACGGCGGTGCTGATCGAGACGCTTATCGAACTGGGCGCCGAGGTACGCTGGGCGTCGTGCAACATCTTCTCCACCCAGGACCATGCCGCCGCGGCAATAGCCGCGCGCAACATCCCGGTATTCGCGATCAAAGGTGAGACGCTCGAGGAATATTGGGACTACGTGACGCGGATTTTCGACTGGGGGCACGACCAGACCTGCAACATGATCCTCGACGACGGCGGCGATGCGACCATGTTCGCTTTGTGGGGTGCGCGGGCCGAAGCCGGCGAAGAGCTGTTCGCCCCGGCCAACGAGGAAGAGGAAGTGTTCGTCGCCACCCTCCGCCGGTTCCTCGCGGAGCGCCCCGGCTACCTCACCAAAACGGTCGAGGCGATCAAGGGAGTCTCGGAGGAGACCACCACGGGCGTCCACCGGCTCTATGATCTCGCCAAGAAGGGCAAGCTCCCGTTCCCGGCGATCAACGTCAACGACAGCGTCACCAAGTCCAAGTTCGACAATCTCTACGGCTGCAAGGAAAGCCTGGTCGACGCCATCCGGCGCGCCACCGACGTGATGCTCGCCGGCAAGGTCGCCTGCGTCGCGGGCTTCGGCGACGTCGGCAAGGGCTCCGCGGCCAGCCTGCGCAACGGCGGCGCCCGCGTCCTGGTCACGGAAGTCGACCCGATCTGCGCCCTTCAGGCTGCGATGGAAGGCTATGAAGTGATCACGATGGAGGAAGCGGTGACCCGCGCCGACATCTTCGTCACCGCCACCGGCAACATGGACGTCATCACGCTCGACCACATGCGGGCGATGAAGAACATGGCGATCGTCTGCAACATCGGCCATTTCGACAGCGAGATCCAGATCGGCGCGCTGGCCAACATGAAATGGACCGAGATCAAGCCTCAGGTCGACGAGGTCGAGTTCCCCGACGGCAAGAAGATCATCGTCCTGTCCAAGGGCCGGCTGGTGAATCTCGGCAACGCCACCGGCCACCCCAGCTTCGTGATGAGCTCCAGCTTCACCAACCAGGTGCTCGCCCAGATCGAGCTGTGGCAGGGCGGCGACAAGTACAAGAACGACGTCTACGTGCTGCCCAAGCATCTCGACGAAAAGGTCGCCGCGCTTCACCTCGACAAGCTCGGCGTGAAGCTGACCAAGCTCAGCGAAAAGCAGGCGGCCTACATTGGCGTGACTCCCGAAGGCCCCTTCAAGCCCGAGCATTACCGCTACTGACCCGGCCGCGCCCGCGCAGCCAAAAGGAAAGGCCCGGGAAGCAGCAGCTTCCCGGGCCTTTGCTTGCGCAGGTGGCAGGCCGCCTTAGAAGCGGAAGCCCACTCCGGCGACGAGCTGGTGCCGCCTGAACGGCACCGCCAGCGTCGTGCCGGCGTCATACTTTTTGTAGTGATGATAGAC
>DATLFV010000005.1:0-15064 GCA_035540875.1 Sphingomicrobium sp.
GCGATCGTGACGACCCCGATCGGCGCTGACGAAGGCGCGTCGAGGCTTTGCGCCACATAGGAATTGAGCTTGATCTTGCGATAGACGGTGCGGTTGCTGCTGCCGCCCAGCTCGGCGAGCCGGGCTTCATAGGCACGGCGATCGGCGAGGCGGTCGACGAGCCCGGCGGCGAGCGCGGCTCGCGCCATGTCGCCGCCGTTGGCCGCGACCACGGCGGGCATGTTCGCCATATAAGGGTCGAGCCTGGCCTTGGGGCGGGCCGCCGCGACATTGTCGCGCCAGGTCTGGAGCAGGGCCCCGGCCAAAGCGCGGGCATTGGCCTCGGCCTCGGGCGACATGTCGTTGCGGGTGAACGGCTCGACCGCCGACTTGTAGGTGCCGACCCGGTAGACGTTGGCGGTAACCCCGAGCTTGTCGAGCAGCCCCTTGAAATAAAGGTTGGATCCGCCGGGGCCGGCGATCGCCACCGCGCCCAGGGGGTTCAGCCACACTTCCGAGGCGGCCGCGGCGAGCTGGTAGCTGTCGTCAGTGTAACCGACTGAATAAGCGAGCACCGGCTTGCCGGCCGAGCGCACGCGGCGCAGCGCGTCGGACAGGTCAGCCATGGCGGTCTGGCCGCCGCCGAGGAACTTCTCCAGGTCGAGCGCAACGGCCTTGACGCGGCTGTCGTCGCGCGCCGCGTCGAGCGCTGCAACCAGGTCGCGCAGCCGGTGCTGCTTGACGCGCGGAGCCCCCGAGGCGAGCTCGGCCCAGTCGGTACGGGCCGGCTGTTCCACCACCGTGCCGTCCAGCGCCAGCGCCAGGACGCCCTCGCTTACCGGCTCCGGCCGGGCGCTGAGCGCGACGTAGAGCAGCCCGAAGAAGAGCAGCATGAACAGCAGCACCAGCGCGTCCTTGATGCCGACGAGCAGCTTCCAGATTGCAGCGACGAACTTCATGGGCCCAGACCTCGGTGGCAAGCGCGACGCGGGCTAGCCCAAAAGCCATGGCATTGCGAGCGCGGACCAGGCGCATTGCTTCATCGCTGCGCTGCCCGCAATGACGGCGCGATGGACGCGCTTGCGCAATCGACCGTCGACTTGCGCCCCTGGCGCAGCGAATTGCGCGCGACGCTGGCGCTTGCCTGGCCGCTCATCTTGTCCAACCTGACGATGGCGCTGATCGGCGCGACCGACGTCGTGCTGATGGGCTGGCTCGGGTCGCGGGCGCTTGCCGCCTCGGCGCTCGGGCTCAACCTGACTTTCGTCTTCACGCTGTTCGGCATGGGCGTCGTGACGGCGGCATCGCCGATGATGGCGACCGCGCTCGGCGCCCGCTCCAATTCGGTGCGCGACGTGCGGCGTTCGTTCCGCCAGTCCTGCTGGGTCGCGGCGGTGATATCCCTTGCCAGCTGGGCGGTGCTGTGGAACGGCGAAGCACTGATCCGGTTTCTGGGGCAGGAACCGGCGCTGGCGCGCGATGCCCAGCTGTTCCTGCGCGGGTTCATGTGGAGCATCCTCCCGTTCCTGCTGTTCCAGGCGATGCGCAATGTCCTCTCCGCGCTTGAGCGGCCGCAATGGATCTTCGCCGTCTCGGCGGTGGGAATCCTGCTCAACGCCTTGCTTGGCTGGGCGTTGATCTTCGGCCGGCTCGGACTGCCGGCGCTTGGTATCTTCGGCGGCGGGCTCGCCAGCACCATTGTCTGGAGCATTCTCTCGGCTGGACTTGCCCTCGTACTGGTGACGGACCGGCAGTTTCGCCGCTTCCACCTGTTCGGCCGGTTCTGGCGGCCGGACTGGGCGCGCTTCCGTTACATCTGGCGCCTGGGGCTGCCGATCGGTCTGGCAATGTCCCTGGAAGGGGCGGTCTTCGGTGCCGCCGCCTATCTGATGGGCCTGATCGACGCCGATTCCATCGCCGCCCACGCGGTCGCGCTACAGATCGCGGCGCTCAGCTTCATGGTGCCGCTGGGCCTCGGCCAGGCTGCCACGGTGCGCGTCGGGCGTGCGCTCGGAGCCGGCGACGTGGAGGGGATCACCCGCGCCGGCTGGACCGCGTGGCTGGCGGGCGTCGCCTTCATGGCGCTCATGGCAGCGGTCATCTGGACTTTCCCGCGCGAATTGATCGGAGTGTTTCTGGAGGGCGATGCGGCCAACCGGCGCGTGATCGAGCTTGCCGTCAGCTTCCTTGCGATCGCGGCGCTGTTCCAGATCGCCGACGGCGCGCAGGTGGTCGGCGCCGGAATGCTGCGCGGCCTGCACGATACGCGAGTGCCGATGATGTTCGCACTGGTCGGCTACTGGATCGTGGGCATCGGCGTTGGGGTATGGCTTGCCTTCGGCCGCGGCTGGGCCGGGGTAGGCATCTGGACCGGGCTCGCCGCCGGCCTCACCTTCGTTGCCGTTCTGATGATCGCTCGCTGGGGCATGCGCGAACCGCTCGGCCTGACGCGCCTCGGCCGGCAAGAAACCAGCTGAACGTCGGCTTGACGCTGCCTGCCGGTGCAACCATATGCCCCCCCATCGCTGGCACTCTCCAGGAGAGAGTGCCAAGCGTCCAGATCAACCGAGCAACTATAGGGGCTTACATATGGGTTTCAGGCCGCTTCACGATCGCGTTCTCGTCCGCCGGGTCGAGGCCGAGGAGAAGACCGCCGGCGGGATCATCATTCCCGACACGGCCAAGGAAAAGCCGCAGGAAGGCGAAGTCGTCGCCGTCGGCTCCGGCGCCCGCTCCGACGACGGCACCGTGACGCCGCTCGACGTCAAGGCCGGCGATCGGATCCTGTTCGGCAAATGGTCGGGCACCGAGGTCAAGCTTGAGGGCGAGGACCTGATCATCATGAAGGAAAGCGACATCCTCGGGATCGTCGGCTGACCGACTGACGCGCGAAGGCCGCGCGTTACCGTGAACATCCAGAACATTCGAACACAGGAAAGGGTAGCCAAATGGCAGCCAAGGACGTGAAATTCAGCCGCGACGCCCGCGAGCGCATCATGCGCGGCGTCGACATCCTCGCCGATGCGGTCAAGGTGACGCTCGGCCCCAAGGGCCGTAACGTCGTCATCGAAAAGAGCTTCGGCGCTCCGCGCATCACCAAGGACGGCGTCACCGTCGCCAAGGAGATCGAGCTCAAGGACAAGTTCGAGAACATGGGCGCGCAGATGGTGCGCGAGGTGGCCTCGAAGACCAACGACATCGCCGGTGACGGCACCACCACCGCCACCGTTCTCGCCCAGGCGATCGTTCGCGAGGGCATGAAGTCGGTTGCGGCCGGCATGAACCCGATGGACCTCAAGCGCGGCATCGACATTGCCGTCGGCAAGGTCGTCGCGGACCTCAAGAGCCGCTCGAAGGACGTGTCCGGCTCCAACGAGATCGCCCAGGTCGGGATCATTTCGGCCAACGGCGACCGCGAAGTCGGCGAGAAGATCGCCGAGGCGATGGAGAAGGTCGGCAAGGAAGGCGTGATCACCGTCGAGGAAGCCAAGGGCCTCGAGTTCGAGCTCGACGTGGTCGAGGGTATGCAATTCGACCGCGGCTATTTGTCGCCCTACTTCATCACCAACCCGGAAAAGATGCAGGTCGAGCTCAACGACCCGTACATCCTCATCCACGAAAAGAAGCTGTCCAACCTCCAGGCGATGCTTCCGATCCTGGAATCGGTGGTCCAGAGCGGGCGCCCGCTGCTGATCATCGCCGAGGACATCGAGGGCGAGGCGCTGGCGACCTTGGTGGTCAACAAGCTGCGTGGCGGCCTCAAGGTCGCGGCGGTCAAGGCGCCGGGCTTCGGCGATCGCCGCAAGGCGATGCTCGAGGACATCGCCATCCTCACGGGCGGCGAGATGATCAGCGAGGATCTCGGCATCAAGCTCGAGAACGTCACCACCCAGATGCTCGGCACCGCCAAGCGCGTCACCATCGACAAGGACAATACCACGATCGTCGATGGCGCCGGCACCCGCGAGGCGATCGAGGGCCGCGTTGCTGCCATCCGGCAGCAGATCGAGAACACCACGTCCGACTATGACCGCGAGAAGCTGCAGGAGCGGCTTGCCTAGCTGTCGGGCGGCGTGGCCGTCATCAAGGTCGGCGGCGCGTCCGAGGTCGAGGTCAAGGAGCGCAAGGACCGCGTCGACGACGCGCTCCACGCGACTCGCGCGGCCGTCGAAGAGGGCATCGTTCCGGGCGGCGGCACGGCCCTGCTCTATGCCGCCAAGGCGCTCGACGGCGTCAAGGGTGAGAACGACGACCAGACCCGCGGCGTCGACATCATCCGCAAGGCGCTGCAGGCGCCGGTCCGTCAGATCGCGCAGAACGCCGGTCATGACGGTGCGGTCGTCGCCGGCAAGCTGGTCGATGGCGACGATCCGACGCTTGGCTTCAACGCCCAGACCGAGGTCTACGAGAACCTGGTGCAGGCCGGCGTCATCGACCCGACCAAGGTCGTGCGCGCGGCGCTGCAGGACGCGGCCTCGGTCGCCGGCCTGCTGATCACCACCGAAGCCACCGTGGCCGAACTGCCCGACGACAAGCCGGCCGCCCCGATGGGCGCCGGCGGCATGGGCGGAATGGGCGGAATGGACTTCTGACCTGACACGGCCTCCGCCAATGAAGCGAACGCTTGGCGTTCGTGAGCTGGCGGAGGACTCGTGACGGGTCCGGATTCGCTCCGCGCCGGCCGCGACGTTCAGTTCTACCGATTGGAGGGGTCGGCGCCTTGCGGTGCCGGCCCCTTTTGCTCTGGGGCTTCGGCGTTGAGCATGGCGTCGACCTCGTCGAGCTGCTGCGACTGGTCGGCGCTCGGCGCCGCCGCGCGATCGTCGCTGCAGCCGCTGAGCAGCGCCATCAGCCCAAGCCAGATCTTCTTCATCTCGGCCAAACTACCACGCTGGCCGCACACAAAAAGAGGGCCGCCCGGTCGCCCGGACGGCCCTCCTGGTTTCAGCCGTTAAGCTTACTGGGCGTTGCCGCCCGCGTTCGCGACGTCGGCGGCCGCGTTCTCGATGGCTTCACCGGCGTTCTCGAGCGAGTTGCCGGCGGCGTCCAGGGCGTTGTCCGCAGCGTTGGTCACATCGGCGCCCTCGTTGAGAGCGGCGTTGCTGTCGGCCGCGGCTTCAGCTTCGACGCCGTTCTCGGTGGCGGCGGTGTTGTTCTCGGCGGTATTGTCCTGGCAGGCAGCGAGGCCGAGGCCGAGGACCGCAACGGTCAGTGCAATCTTCTTCATGATCGTTCCATTCCTTCAATATGCCCAAGGGGGGCAAGTCTCGGCCTGCCGCTGCAGACGGTCAGGCCAGCGTGCGGAAATATAGGTCTGGGGGAGCCCTGACAATCCCTATTCCGCAACTGGGGATTAAGTTTGCGACGAGCCCCTGCTCCCGTTGACGATATAAAGATATCTTTATATCCATAAATGCGTGACTGCGGCCATTCCATTATCCGAGATGTTTCAGTCGCTTGCCGATTCGACCAGGCTACGCATCCTCGCTTTGCTGCGGGTGATGGAATTGTCGGTGGGCGAACTGGCGCACGTTCTTGGCCAAAGCCAGCCGCGCGTGTCGCGCCACCTCAAGATTCTCGCCGACGCCGGGCTGGTCGAGCGCCGCAAGGAAGGCAGCTGGGTCTTCCTGACCCTGTCCTCGCGGGAGCTCACCGAGCCGATGTTCGAGCTTCTCGACGCCTGGGCTGATGAGCTCGGCCGGCGGATGTTCGCAAGCGACGCTGCTCGGCTGTCGGCCGTACGGGCCGACCGCGCCGAGGCGGCGCAGCGCTATTTCAGCGGCCACGCGGAGATCTGGGACCAGATCCGCTCGCTCCACGTCGCCGAAAGCGAGGTCGAGCAGGCAATTGCACGGGCGCTCGGGGAGCAGGCGCTCGGCCGGCTGGTCGACATCGGCACCGGCACCGGGCGCATGATCGAGCTGTTCGGGCCGCGCGCCGAGAGCGCCGTCGGCATCGACCGGTCGTCCGAGATGCTGCGCCTGGCGCGGGTCAAGCTCGCTTCGGCGGGCATTGCTTCCAGCCTGCGCCAGGGGGACATGTACGCCTTGCCGCTTGGTGATGGCAGCGCCGACTGGGCCATCATCCATCAGGTGCTGCATTATGCTCACTCGCCGGCGGCTGCGATCGCCGAGGCGGCGCGGGTGCTGAGCCCCGGGGGCCGGCTGCTGATCGTCGATTTCGCCGCCCACGAGCGCGAGGAACTGCGCACCACCGATGCGCACATTCGCCTGGGCTTCGACGACGAGGCCATGGCTGGCTGGTTCGCCGCCGCGGGGCTGGCGATCGACCATGTCGAGCATCTCGAGGGCGGCGAGCTGACGGTCACCTTGTGGCGCGGCGCCAAGCCGGTCGAAGGCGGCAGCGCCCGGCGGCCAGAGCGGCGGGCGGCATGACCGATCCAGCCCTGCCCAGGCGCGGCGATTGCGTGCCCTTGTTCGCCGAGACTCGCGGCGACATCGCGGTCAGCTTCGAATTCTTCCCGCCCAAGACCGAGTCGATGGCCGCTACGCTCTGGGAGTCCATCCAGACCCTCGCCCCGCTGCGCCCGCGCTTCGTCTCTGTGACCTACGGCGCCGGCGGCTCGACCCGCGAGCGCACCCACCAGACGGTCGAGCGCATCGCCCGCGAGACCGGCCTTACGGCGGCCGCGCATCTGACCTGCGTCGGCGCCAGCCGCGACGAGGTGGACGAGATCGCCCGCGCCTACTGGGATGCGGGCGTCCGCCACCTGGTGGCGCTGCGCGGCGATCCGCCCACTCCTGGCGAAAAGTACCGGCCGCACCCGCAGGGCTATGCCAATGCCGCCGAACTGGTCGCGGGCCTCAAGCGGGTCGCGCCCTTCGACATTTCCGTCGCCGCTTATCCGGAGGTGCATCCCGACAGCGACTGCCGCGCCTCTGACCTCGACAATCTGAAGCGCAAGATCGACGCCGGCGCCGACCGCGCGATTACCCAATTCTTCTTCTCCGCCGACAATTTCTTCCGTTTCCAGGACGCGGTTGGCGATGCCGGCATGGACATCGAGATCGTGCCCGGCATCCTCCCCGTGTCCAACGTCGCCACCACCCGCCGCTTCGCCGTTCAGTGCGGCGCCGTCATTCCCGACTGGATGGGGGCGTTGTTCGAGGGCCTCGACGAGCTCCCCGCGGCGCGCCAGTTGATTGCCGCCACCGTTGCCGCCGAGCTGTGCGGCCAGCTCTATGCGGGCGGCGTTCGCCACTTCCACTTCTACACGCTCAACCGCGCGGAGCTCAGCTACGCGATCTGCCATCTGCTTGGCGTCAGGGCGCAAGCGTGAGTGCCGCCGACGCCCTCCGCGCCGCCGCCGCACAGCGCATCCTGGTCAAGGACGGCGCCTATGGCACGTCGGTGCAGTCCTACCGGCTGCAGGAGGCCGCCTATGCCGGCGAGCTCGGCCTGGGAAAGGACCAGCGCGGCAACAACGATCTGCTCAACCTGACCCAGCCTGAGCTGGTGCGCGCGATCTGCCGCTCATTCGCCGAGGCCGGCGCCGACATTCTCGCCACCAACACCTTCAACGCCAATGCGATCAGCCAGGCCGATTATGGGGCCGAGCATCTGGTCCGCGAAATCAACGTCGCCGCGGCCCGCATCACCCGCGAGGTGGCCGACGCCGACGGCAAGACGCGCTGGGTGGCCGGCGCGCTTGGGCCGACCAACAAGACCCTGTCGCTGTCGCCGGACGTCAACGACCCGGCTTTTCGAGAGGTCGATTTCGACCAGGTGAAGGCGGTGTACCGGGAGCAAATCGACGCTCTGGTCGAGGGCGGCGTCGACTTCATCCTGATCGAGACCATCTTCGACACGCTCAACGCCAAGGCTGGGATCATGGCGACGCTGGAGGCGGGGGAGGCGCTCGGTCGCCCGCTGCCGCTGATGATCTCGATGACCCTCACCGATTTGTCAGGGCGCAACCTGTCGGGGCACACGGTCGAGGCGTTCTGGGCGTCGGTGCGGCACGCCCGGCCGGTAACGATCGGGCTCAATTGCTCGTTCGGCGCGGCGCAGCTGCGCCCGCACCTCGCTGCTCTCGCGCGCCAGGCCGACACTTTGGTCATGGCCTATCCCAACGCCGGCTTGCCCAACGAGCTTGGCGAGTATGACGAGGCTGCCGCGGAGACGGCGGCGCAAGTCTCCGAATGGGTGGAGGAGGGCCTCGTCAACATCGTCGGCGGCTGCTGCGGCACCACCGCGGAGCATATCCGGGCGATCGGTCGCGCCATTTCCGGTCGCCCGCCCCGCGCTGTGCCCGCAGCGCCGGCCCAGACCCTGCTCGCTGGGCTCGAGCCCATGGTGCTGGCAGCCTGAGCATGGAAGCATCGAGAATCGATCGGGCCGGCGCCGGCGCGCGCTTCGTCAATGTCGGCGAGCGCACCAACGTCACCGGCTCCGCCAAATTCAAGAAACTGATCCTGGCCGGGGACTTTGACGCCGCGGTCGAGGTCGCGCGCGACCAGGTCGAAAACGGCGCCCAGATCATCGACGTCAACATGGACGAGGCCCTGCTCGACAGCGAGCAGGCAATGACCGTCTTCCTCAAGCGCATCGCGGCCGAGCCCGACATCGCCCGCGTGCCGGTGATGATCGACAGCTCCAAGTGGAGCGTCATCGAAGCCGGGCTGAAGTGCGTGTCGGGCAAGCCGATCGTCAATTCCATCAGCCTCAAGGAAGGCGAAGGGCCCTTCCTCGAGCTTGCCGCCAAGTGCCGGGCCTATGGCGCAGCGGTGGTGGTGATGGCGTTCGACGAGGTCGGTCAGGCCGACTCTGCGCAGCGCAAGGTCGAGATCTGCGAGCGCGCCTACCGCCTGCTGGTTGCTGACGGCACCGAGCCGCAGGACATCATCTTCGATCCCAACATCTTCGCGGTGGCGACCGGCATCGACGAACACCGCCGCTACGCGCTCGACTTCATAGAGGCGGCGCGCGAGATCCGCGCCCGCTGCCCTGGCGTGCACGTTTCGGGCGGCCTCTCCAACCTGAGCTTCTCGTTCCGCGGCAACGAACCGGTGCGCCGGGCGATGCACAGCGTGTTTCTCTACCATGCAATTCCGGCTGGCATGGACATGGGCATCGTCAATGCCGGCCAGCTCGACGTCTACGACGCCATCGATCCCGAGCTTCGCGACGCCTGCGAGGACGTGGTGCTCGACCGCCGCGAAGATGCCACCGAGCGCCTGGTCGCGCTCGCCGAACGCTTCAAGGGCACCGACGCCGCGGCCGAGAAAGCCGCCGCGGAATGGCGGTCGCTGCCGGTGGCCGAACGTCTGTCCTACGCTCTGGTCAAGGGCATCGACGCTTTCATCGTCGATGACACCGAAGAAGCGCGCCAGCACTTCGCGCGGCCCATCGAGGTCATCGAAGGTCCGCTGATGGACGGCATGAACGTCGTCGGCGACCTGTTCGGAAGCGGCAAGATGTTCCTGCCGCAGGTGGTGAAGTCGGCGCGGGTAATGAAGCGCGCCGTCGCCCATTTGATCCCGTTCATCGAGGAGGAGAAGCAGCGCACCGGCGCCACCCAGGGCAAGGGCCGGATCGTCATGGCGACGGTGAAGGGCGACGTTCACGATATCGGCAAGAACATCGTCGGCGTCGTCCTGCAGTGCAACGGCTTCGAGGTCATCGACCTTGGTGTCATGGTGCCGTGGCAAGACATATTGAAGGCCGCGAACGACAATCAGGCGCAGATGATCGGCCTGTCCGGCCTGATCACCCCGTCGCTCGACGAGATGGTGACCGTCGCCGGCGAGATGCAGCGCGCCGGCATGGCGCTGCCGCTGCTGATCGGCGGCGCCACCACCAGCAAGGCGCACACGGCACTACGCATCGACCCCGCCTACAGCGGCCCCGTCATTCACGTGCTCGACGCCAGCCGCGCGGTCGGTGTCGCCTCCAGCCTGGTCTCCGACACCCAGTGCGAACCGTTGATCGCGAGCACCGCCGAGGATTACGAAAAGGTCCGCAAGTCACGCGAGCGCAGCGGTCACAGCGACCTGGCCGGCCTTGCCGAGGCTAGGGGCAATGCCTTTCCCTACGATCCCGCTGGCAAGCCGCCGCCGCCGCTGCGGCCGGGGCTTCACCAGTTCGGCGAATGGCCGCTGCGCGACCTGCGCGCATCGATCGACTGGACGCCCTTCTTCCGCGCCTGGGAGCTGGCGGGCAACTACCCGGCGATCCTTGACGACGAGGTGGTCGGCGAAAGCGCGCGCAGCCTGTTCGCGGACGCCAATGCGATGCTCGACCGGATCATCGCGGAGCGCTGGCTGACGGCGACAGCCACGGTTGGCCTGTGGCGCGCCAGGCGCGAGGGTGACGACGTGCTGGTGCTGGACGGTAACGAATTGATTCGCCTGCCTTTTCTTCGCCAGCAGGTGAAGAAGCGCGAGGGGCGGCCGAACCTTTGCCTGGCCGACTTCATTGACAGCGAAGACGACTGGATCGGCGGCTTCGCGGTCGGGATTCACGGGCTCGAGCCGCATCTCGAGCGGTTTGCGGCCGACAATGACGATTATTCCGACATCCTGCTGAAGGCGCTGTCGGACCGTCTCGCCGAGAGCTTTGCCGAAGTGCTTCACGCCGAGGTCCGCAACCGGCTGTGGGCCTATGCCGACGAGCATCTGTCCAACGCCCAGCTGATCCGCGAAAGCTACCAGGGCATCCGGCCGGCACCGGGCTATCCGGCCTGCCCCGACCACAGTCTCAAGCCGGTGCTGTTCGAGCTGCTCGGCGGCAGGCCGGCGGGCGGAGTCACGCTGACCGAGAATTTCGCGATGCTGCCGACCTCGGCCGTCTCCGGATTCTACTTCGCGCACCGCGACAGCCAATATTTCGGCGTTGCCCGCATCGGCGAGGACCAGCTCGAGGATTATGCCCGGCGGAGGGGGGTGGACGTGGAATGCGCGCGCCGCTGGCTGCGGCCGAACCTGGATTGAAGCCTCTCGTCATTGCGAGCGAAGCGAAGCAATCCAGCGGCGCTAGTGGATTGCTTCGTCGCTTCGCTCCTCGCAATGACGTTGTCATATGCTCCGGCGGCTGATCCTCGCTTTCGCGCTCCTGCTCGTGCCCGCGCTGGCCCAGGCGCGCGGCATCGAGCCGCAGCTGGTTGCCGAGGGGCCGGCGCCGCCGGGGGGCGAGGTCGAGCTGGCGCTCGACATGCGCACCAATCCCGGCTGGCACGGCTACTGGTCCAATCCCGGCGACGCCGGCCTGCCGATGGAGGTCCAGTGGCAGCTTCCGCCCGGCTTCTCGGTCGGCGAGCTGCGCTATCCGGTGCCGACGCGGCTGACGGTCGCCGGGATCATGAACTACGTGTTCGAGCGCGACTATGCGGTGCTGGTCCGCCTGAAGGTCCCGCAGGGCGCGCGTGGCACCGTGCCGATCCGGGCGGAGGCGCGCTGGCTGGCCTGCACCGACAAGATCTGCGTGCCCGAACAGGGCGCTCTGGCGCTCGACCTGCCGGTCGGCAGCGGCGTGCCGCAGCGCCAGCGCTTCGACGCCTGGCGCCAGGCGCTGCCGCGGCCGCTGGTCGCCCCGGCCCGGTTCGAGCTTTCCGGGGCCATGTTGCGCCTGGCGATCCCGCTGCCGGGCAGCGTCACGGTCGGCGAGCCCTACATATTCCCCGCCGACGACGGGCCGGTCGACTATGCGGCGGAGCAGAGCTTCCGGCGCAGCGGCGATAGCTTGATCGCCGAGCTTCCGCGGCGACGCGGCGAGCCGGCGCGTTTCGCCGGGCTGCTGGCGCTCGGCGACGGCCGCGGCCTGTCGTTCGAGGCGGTGCCGGGCCCGGTGCCGGACGGCGGCCGGCGCATCGGCGAGCTTGGGCCCCGGGCGGTGCTGCTCGCGATCCTCGGCGCGCTCGCCGGCGGGCTGCTGCTCAATCTGATGCCCTGCGTGTTCCCGATCCTGGCGATCAAGGCGCTGCACCTGGCGAAAAGCGGCGGCGACGAACGCGAGGCGCGGTCCGACGCGCTCGCCTACACGGCCGGGGCCATCATCAGCACCGGCGCGCTCGGTGCGGCGCTGCTGGCCTTGCGCGCGGCCGGAAGCGCGGCGGGCTGGGCGTTCCAGCTCCAGGACCCGCGCACCATCCTGCTGCTGCTGCTGCTGGCGAGCGCGGTGGCGCTCAACCTCGTCGGCCTGTTCACGGTGCCGGCGCTCGCCGGCCGTGCGCGTCCAGGCGGCAGCTTCGGCACCGGTGCGCTCGCCGCCTTCGTGGCGACGCCCTGCGCCGGGCCGTTCCTGGGTGCGGCACTCGGCACCGCCTTGCTGCTGCCGCCGGCGGCATCGGTGCTGGTGTTCGCGGCGCTCGGGCTCGGGCTTGCAATCCCCTTCCTCGCCGTCGCCTTCATTCCCGCGCTGCGGGAGCGATTGCCGAAGCCCGGCCCGTGGATGGTGCGGCTGCAGCGCTTCCTTGCCATCCCGATGTTCGCCACGGCCGCCGCCTGCCTGTGGCTGCTTCACCGCCAGGGCGGGCTCGAGGCGCTGCTGTTCGGGACCGGCGCGGCTCTCGTGCTGGCCTTGGCGCTGGCGTGGATCGGCGTTCGGCAGCGCCGCGGATCGCGAGCCTGGCCGGCGGCAGCGGCGCTCTCGGCCGCGGCAGTCATCGTGGCGGTGGTCTGGACTCCGCCGCAGCTCACCGCGGCGGCCCGGGCCGCGCCCGGTTCGAGGCCGTGGAGCGAAGCAGCGGTCCAGCGACACCTGGCCGAGGGCCGACCGGTGTTCGTCTATTTCACCGCCGACTGGTGCCTGACCTGCAAGGCCAACGAGACCACCGCGATCGGCCGCAGCCCGGTGCGCGCGGCGTTTCGGGAGCGCAATGTTGCGCTGCTCGCCGGCGATTGGACCAACGGCGACCCGGCGATCACCCGCTTTCTCGAGCGCCAGGGGCGCGCCGGCGTTCCGCTCTATCTGTGGTACGAGCCGGGCGGCGGCGCCGAGGAGCTGCCGCAGGTGCTCACCGCCGCGATGCTCATCTCCCGCGCTCGCCGCGCCCGCTAGCCGGCTGCCCCCAGACCTGGCGGCCGGCGACCCAGGTCTCCAGCACTTTTGTCTGCGCCAGCGACTGCGGATCGACATTGCTGACATCGCGGTCGACGAGGATGAAGTCGGCCCATTTGCCCGGCTCGAGGCTGCCGATCCGGCCTTCCGCGAAGCCGGCGTATGCGGCGTCGCGGGTGAAGCCGGACAGCGCGTGGGCGAAGCTCACGCGTTCGTGCGGCAGCCAGCCGCCGGGCGGAACGCCTTGCGGGTCCTGCCGGCTGACGGCGGCGGAAAGCCCGAGGAACGGGTTGGTCGGCTCGACCGGAAAGTCGGAGCCGAAGGCGAGCCGCGCGCCGGCCCTGGCGATGCTGTTCCAGGCATAGGCGCCGGTCAGGCGATTGGGCCCGAGCCGCGCCTCGGCCATGGTGCGGTCGCTGACCTGGTGGATCGGTTGCATCGAGGCGATGATGCCGGCGCGGGCGAGGCGCGGGATGTCGGCGGGATCGACCACTTGGACATGCTCGATGCGCCAGCGGCGGTCGCCGCCATGGGCGCGGGCGAGCTCCTCGAAGATGGTCATCACCTCGGCATTGGCGCGGTCGCCGATCGCGTGGATGGCGACCTGAAATCCGGCCGAGGCGGCGCGGCGCGACAGCGTGCGCAGATCGGCTGGCGACGTGACCGCCAGGCCGCTGGTGGCGGCATCGGCATAGGGCGCCTTCAGCCAGGCGCCGCGCGAGCCGAGCGCGCCGTCGCCGTAAAGCTTGATCCCGCCCATCCGCAGCCGGTCGCCGTACAGCCAGCCGGTGGGGCGGGTGATCGTCCGCAGCGGTTCGATGCCCGATGCATAGGACATGATCCGCACGTTGAGCCGGCCCTGCTCGCCGGCCTTGCGCATCAGCCGCCAGGCGTCGAGCGAGGTACCCATGTCGGCGACCGCCGTGAGCCCGCTGGCGAGCAGCAGCTCCTGCGCCTTGGCGAGCGCGCGTTCCTGGTCGGCGGCGCTCGGCGGCGGGACCTTGCTCTCGACCAAAGCCGCGGCGGTATCGATGAACAGGCCGGTGGGCCGGCCGGCGGAATCGCGCTCGATCCTGCCGCCGGAGGGGTCCCGCGTCGCGGCGCTGATCCCGGCCGCGCGCATGGCGGCGCTGTTGCCGACATTGGCATGGCCGTCGACTCGCTCGAGCCATACCGGCCGGTCGGCGACCACCGCGTCGAGGTTGGCGGCGGTCGGGAAACGCTTGTCGGGCCACAGCTCCTGGTTCCAGCCGCGCCCGAGGATCCAGCCGCCGCCCGGGTTCTCGGCCGCATAACGCCGCAGCCGTTCCTGCAGGTCGGCGAGCGAGGTGGTGCCGACGAGGTCGAGCTGGAGCGCGGACGTGCCGAGCCCCATGACATGGCCGTGGGCGTCGATCAGGCCCGGGAGCAACGTGCGGCCACCGCCATCAATGACGGTCTTCACCTTGCGCGGTACGCCGGTCGGCGAGCCGCGACGATAAATCGCCTGCACTCGGCCGTCGTCTCGAATGTGGATGGCTCCGAAAGCCTCCAGCTTGCCGTCGGCACCGACTTGTATGCCGTTGACATTGTGGATCAGCGTGTCGGCGAAAGCGGGGGAGGCGAAGAGCGCCAGCAGCAGCGCAAGGGCGGGCTTGTTCATGGGTCCGCGCATAGCATTGTTCGCAGCCCGAGGAAGGGCTAGGCGTGCCTTTCGACCCGCTCATCCTGAGTAGCCGGTGAGCTTGTCGAACCGGCGTATCGAAGGACGCGCCTGCCACGGGTCCTTCGATACGGGCCCTCGGCAGGCTCGGTCCCTACTCAGGACGAACGGATGAGTTTGAACCCCCCCACCATCGCCGACATCCGCGAAGCCGCCGGCCGGATCGACGGGGCAGTGGTGCGGACGCCGATGCTGGTCAGCCGCACCTTGTCCGAGTTCATCGGGGCCGAGGTCTGGCTGAAGTTCGAGAACCTCCAGTTCACCGCCGCCTACAAGGAGCGCGGCGCGCTCAACAAATTGCTGCAGCTGACCGATGACGAGCGGCGGCGCGGGGTGATCGCCGCCTCGGCCGGCAACCATGCCCAG
>DATLFV010000006.1:0-19970 GCA_035540875.1 Sphingomicrobium sp.
GAGCGAATGTTCCCTGGCTCACGCCGCTCGGTCCAGGCCGAGCCCGGCTGGGGCGCACATTGCGCAGCCGCGACCCCGACCTGTCATATAGCGCAACCGGCTTTCACTGATCGGACCCAATCACAATCTCACCCGGCGCAGATACGTGCGCTGCGGCGGTGCGGATGCAGCCTGCTCGCAACTCTCGCCTCCGCTGCCCAGAATCCGAGCCCGCGCAGCTTACACGCATCCCGCTGATCGCTGGCGCTCCGCGAGGTGCCGGAAAGTCGCTTTCAGGTGCGAGGAGGCAAAGCGTTGAATGCCGGCCTTAAACGGCCGCGGAGCAAGGCCCTATTGCTGGCCTGGGAGCGCTGCAGGCGAGGAGACGCCGAGCACATTCTAGGTGAGTGGAGGCCCGAGCCGGAATCGAACCGGCGTGCAAGGATTTGCAGTCCTCTGCGTAACCACTCCGCCATCGGGCCGGAAGCCGAGCGCTTTCGACAGCTTGCGCTCCATGGTCAAGTCCGAAGTTCCGGCACTGTGGCGCCGGCACCATGTCCGTCCGTCATTCGACCAACGGCGGTTGGCGCGGCGCCGGGGCTTGGGATAAGACCGCTCTTGATCTCCCACTGTATTAGGGACATAGAACAGTTATGACCGCTCATGCCCCGATTCCCGACTTCGCCGCCGCGCGGCGCGCGATGATCGAGAATCAGCTGCGCCCGCAGGGCGTGACCGATCACGGGGCGCTGGCGGCGATGGGGGCGGTCCCGCGCGAGCGCTTCGTTGCCGACGACGCCCGGGCGCTCGCCTACGTCGACCGCGCGGTGGCGATCGGCGAGGGCCGGTTCATGCCGGCGCCGGCGGTGCTCGGCCTGCTGCTGACCCAGCTCGCGCCCGCGCCCGGCGAGCGCGCGCTCGTGGTCGGCGCCGGCAGCGGCTATTCGGCCGCCGTCCTCGCCGAGATCGGCCTTGCCGTCACCGCGCTCGAGGAGAATGCGGCGCTCGCCAAGCGCGCGCGCGACCTCGGCCTGAACGTCGTGCAGGGGCCGCTCGTCGCCGGGCACAAGAAAGGCGCGCCCTACGACCTGATCCTGATCGACGGGGCGGTCGAGCATGTCCCCGATGCCCTGGTCCAGCAGCTTGCCGACGGCGGCCGCCTCGGCACGGCTCTGGTAGAGCGCGGAATCACCCGGCTGATCGTCGGCCGCAAGGCCGGCGGCAGCTTCGGCCATCTTTCCGTGGGGGATGCGGGGGTGCCGGCTCTGCCGGGCTTTTCGCGGCCGCGCGGCTTCACCTTCTAACTCCTGGCGAAAGGTCGCAGCCCCAGTGCTTCGCAAGCTTGCTCTTGGAGCCCTCGCCGCCGCGCTGATGGCCGGCACCGCGTCCGCCGACACGCTGCGCGAGGCGCTGGTCGCGACCTATGCCAACAACCCGACCCTGAGCGCGCAGCGCCAGGCGCTCCGCGCCACCGACGCCACCGTCGCCATCGCCCGGGCCGCCGGCCGCCCGCAGGTCAGCGGCACCGGCGGGCTCAACCGCGACCTCACCCGCAGCGGCGTGCTCGACCGCGGCGGCGACGGCCCCAACCTCTCGCTCGGGCTCGACCTCAGCTATCCCTTGTTCAACGGCGGCAGCGTCCGCAACCAGGTGCGCGGGGCGGAAACCCGGGTCGAGGCGGGGCGCGCGGTCCTGCGGGCGGTCGAAGGCGATGTCTTCACCGAAGCGGTGGCGGCCTACATGGACGTGATCCGCGACCGCGCGATCGTCGAGTTGAACCAGAACCAGGTGCGGGTCCTGACCACCAATTTGCAGGCGACCCGCGACCGCTTCGAGATCGGGGACCTCACCCGCACCGATGTCGCCCAGTCGGAAGCGCGCCTCGAGCTTGCCCGCTCCAGCCTTGCCACCGCCCAGGGCCGGCTGCTCGCCAGCGAGGCCAATTACCGGCGGGTGGTCGGCCGGCCGCCGGGGCCGCTGGCGCCGCCGCCGCCGTTGCCGCCGCTTCCCGCCACCGCCGAGCAGGCGGTGCAGATCGCGCTTGCCGACAATCCCGATTTGATCGCCATCAGCCGCCAGGCGCGCGCCGCCGGCTTCGACGTCGCCCTGGCCCGCGCCGGGCGGCTGCCCACCATCTCGAGCGTCGTCAGCGGCACCTATGTCAATGCGCTCGGCGGTGGCGAGGGCCCCCTGCCGAGCGACGGCACCCGCACCGCCGCCGGCCTCAACGCCCGCATCCCGCTCTACCAGGGCGGGCTGCCGTCGGCGCGCATCCGCCAGGCGCAGGCGCTCGAAGGCCAGCTGCTCGAGCAGGTGATCGGCACCGAGCGCGCGGTCGTCTCGCAGACCCGCGCCGCCTTCGCCACCTACCAGGCGACGCAGCAGGCGATCCAGTCCAACAGCATCGCCGTCCAGGCCAATGAGCTCGCGCTCGAGGGCGCGCGCGCCGAGCGCAGCGTCGGCACCCGCACCGTGCTCGAGGTGCTCAACGCCGAGCAGGAATTGCTCAACGCCCAGGTCGCGCTCGTCACCGCCCGCCGCGACGCTTATGTCGCCGGCTTCCAGCTCCTCAACGCCATGGGGCAGGCCGAGGCCGAGGACCTCGGGCTCGACGGCGGACCGCTCTACGACCCGCTCGGCAATTACCGCCGCGTCGCCAGGAGCCGCAGCGACTGGGCCGGCGAGCCGCGCCACACGCCCGGCGCGACCCGCACCGTCAGTCCGCAGGAGCTGCCCGCCGCGCCGATCGTCACGCCGCAGCTCGTGCCCGGGCCCGTGCTCATCGAGCCGGCGACCACGTCGGGCGTGACTCAGCCCCCGCAATAAGCAATAGGTTCAAGGGCCATGCAGTCGCCCGGCCGCGAACCCTCGATGGAAGACATCCTCGCCTCGATCAAGAAAGTGATCGCGGAGGAAAAGGAGCTGCGCACCGCGCCCGCCGCTGCCGACGAGCCCGCGCCCGAGCTTGCGCCCGAGCCGCCCGCCGAGGACGTGCTGGAGCTCGACGAGCCGCTCGCCCCGGCGATCGACCTCGGCCCGCCGCTGCTCGACGAGGGCGCCGCGCAGACCAGCCGCCAGGCGCTCGACATGCTCAGCAATGTCGCCGCCACCGTGCCGCCGGCGCCCGCCGTCAATCCGCTGGAGGAAATGGTGCGCGAGATGCTTCGTCCGATCCTCAAGCAGTGGCTCGACGAGCATTTGCCGCGCCTCGTCGACGAGCATGTGAAGCGCGAGATCAGCCGCATCACTGGCCGCCCGCTCTAGCGGGGAAGGTTCCGTCACCCTGAACTCGTTTCAGGGTCCATGAACTCACCAGTGCCCGTGGCGGGATGGATGCTGAACCAGGTTCGGCATGACGGCCATTGAACGCTTACCAGCTCCTCGTTACCCCTTGTCGCATGATCCGCTCCGCCCTCATCCTCGCCGCGGCCGCCGCCGCTTTGCTCCCCGCCGCCGCCGCCGCGCGGCCGATGACCGCCACCGACATGCACATGATGCGCCGCCTCGGCGCGCCCGAAGTCTCGCCCGACGGGCGCTGGGCGGTGTTCACCTTGTCGACCACCGACCTGGCCGCCAACCGGCGCAACAACCGCCTGCACCTGCTCGACCTCAGCCGTGCCGGCGCTTTGCCGCGGCCGATCGCGGGCGCCGAGACCGGCCATGACGCCGTCTTCGCCGCCGACGGCACGCTCTATTTCCTGATGAAGGCGGGGGAGCGCGACCAGCTCCACCGCATGCGCATCGGCGGCCAGCCGCAGCGGATCAGCGACTTCGGCGCCGACGTCTCGGGCTTCAAGATCTCGCCGGCCGGCGACCGTCTGGTGGTCTGGGCCGACCGGCCCGACTGCCCGGACCTCGCCTGCGCCACGACCCCGGCGGCGGCCAAGCCCAAGGGCTCGGGCCAGGCGTTCGACCGCTTGTTCGTGCGCCACTGGGACCGCTGGGTGGAACCGGGGGTGCGCTCGCGCCTCTACGGCTTCGCGCTCAGCAACGGCCGCTTTGCCGGGCCCGGCGTGCGGCTGACCGGCAATCTCGACGGCGACACCCCGCACAAGCCGTTTGGCGGCGGCGAGGACATCGCCTTCTCGCCCGACGGCCGCACCGTCTTCTTCGTGCTGCGCGAAGCCGGTCGCATCGAATCGACCTCGACCAACCTCGACATCTTCTCGGTGCCCGCCGACGGCAGCGCGCCGCCCACCAACCTCACCGCCGCCAACCGGGCGACCGACGCCTTGCCGGCGGTCTCGCCCGACGGGCGCACCCTCGCTTATGCGGCGATGGCGCGGCCCGGCTACGAATCCGACCGGCAGGTGATCATGCTGCGCAACCTTGCGACCGGCGCGGTGCGGCCGCTGACGCAGCACTGGGACCGGTCGGTCAGTTCGCTGGCCTGGTCGGCCGACGGGCGCAGCCTGCTGGTCACCGCCGCCGACACGCTCGAGGAGCCGGTGTTCCGCATCGACGCCGCGACCGGCCAGGTCCATCGCCTGACGCGGGAAGGGCGCTCGGGCAACGTGCGGCCGCTTCGCGGCGGCGGCGCGCTCTACACCATGAACAGCATCTTCGCGCCCGACGATCTGTTCCGGGTCGACGCCCGCGGCCGGGTCACCCAGCTCACCGCGGTCAATCGCGAGCTGCTCCGCCAGCTCGATCCCGTCACCCTCGACCGCTTCTATTTCGCCGGCGCCAACAACGACCGCGTGTGGGGGATCAAGGTCAAGCCGGCGCGCACCACCGCCCGGCTGCCGGTCGCCTTCATCGTCCACGGCGGGCCGCAGGGCAGCCTCGGCAACGGCTGGTCCTACCGCTGGAACCCGCGGCTGTTCGCCGCCCCCGGCTATGGCGTGGTCAGCGTCGATTTCCACGGCTCCACCGGCTACGGCCAGGCCTTCACCGACAGCATCAACCGCGACTGGGGCGGCAAGCCTCTCATTGACCTGCAGAAGGGGCTCGCCTTCGCGCTTGCCAGCGATCCCCAGCTCGACGGCAACCGCGCCTGCGCGCTCGGCGCCTCCTACGGCGGCTACATGATGAACTGGATCGCCGGCCAGTGGCCCGACCGCTTCCGCTGCCTGGTCAACCACAATGGCGTGTTCGACACGCGCTCGATGGGCTTCATGACCGAGGAATTGTTCTTCACCGAGTGGGAGAATGGCGGCACGCCGTGGGACGTGCCGCAGGAATATGAGCGCTGGAACCCGGTCCACCACGTCGCCAGGTGGCGCACGCCGATGCTCGTCATCATCTCCGACCGCGACTATCGCGTGCCCTACACGCAGGGGCTCGGCGCCTTCACCGCCATGCAGCGCCGGGGCATCCCCTCGCGCCTGCTGCGCTTCCCTGACGAGAACCACTGGGTGCTCAAGCCGCAGAACTCGATCCAGTGGTACGGCGAGGTGTTCGACTGGATGGGGCGGTGGACCCGGCCGACGGCCGCGCAGCAATAGGCCTGTCCTACAGGGCTGCGCTTTTGATATCCTCCGGCCGGTGATTCGGCGCCCGCCTCGGCGAAGCGCTAAAGTCACGAAACTGGTCGTGTTCTACGGGACATTAGGGACCGTAAGCGCCGGCCCAGCTCGTGCCGGGGGGTGGCAGCACCGGCGCGTGCGGCTAAAGGCGCGCCATGAGCGAACTGCCCAAGACCTTCGAGCCGGGGCCGATCGAGGCCCGCTGGTACCAGCATTGGGAGGAGAACGGCCTGTTCCGGCCTGACCGGCCCGACGCGCAAGCATGGACCATCGTCAACCCGCCGCCCAACGTCACCGGCTCGCTGCACATCGGCCACGCCCTCGACAATACGCTGCAGGACATCGTCACCCGCCACCAGCGCATGCTGGGCAAGGATGCCTTGTGGGTGGTCGGCACCGACCATGCCGGCATCGCCACCCAGATGGTGGTCGAGCGCCAGCTCGAGCAGCGGCAGGACAAGCGCACCAACTACAGCCGCGAGGAATTCGTCGCCAGGGTCTGGGAGTGGAAGGCGGAAAGCGGCGGCGAGATCACTCGTCAGCTGCGCCGCCTCGGCTGCTCGATGGACTGGGCCAACGAGCGCTTCACCATGGACGAGGGTTTCACCCGCGCCGTCCTCAAGGTGTTCGTCCAGCTCTACCGCGAAGGCCTGCTCTACCGCGACAAGCGCCTCGTCAACTGGGATCCCAAGTTCCAGAGCGCGATCAGCGACCTCGAGGTCGAGACCCGTGAAATCCCGGGCAAGTTCTGGCACCTCAGATATCCGCTCGCCGACGGCAGCGGCGCGGTGTCGGTCGCCACCACCCGGCCCGAGACCATGCTCGCCGACATGGCAGTGGCCGTGCACCCCGACGACGATCGCTACCGCGACCTCGTCGGAAAACAGGTGCGGCTGCCGCTCACCGGCCGGCTGGTGCCGATCATCACCGACGAACATGCCGATCCCGAGCTGGGCAGCGGCGCGGTCAAGATCACCCCGGGCCACGACTTCAACGATTTCGAGGTCGGCAAGCGCGCCGGCTTCAAGCCTGCCGACATGCTCAACATGCTCGATGCGGCCGCGCGCATCGTCCAGACCGCCGACGGGCTGGTCCCCGCCGCGCTGCTCGGGCTCGACCGCTTCGCCGCACGCAAGCGCGTGGTCGAAATGCTCGAAGCCGAAGGTGCGCTCGAAAAGGTCGAGGACCGCGTGATCGCCACTCCGCTGGGCGACCGCTCGGGCGAGGTGATCGAGCCCTGGCTGACCGACCAATGGTATGTCGACGCCGCGACGCTGGCGAAGCCGGCGATCGATGCGGCGCGCTCCGGCAAGATCAAGATCGTGCCCAAGAGCTGGGAGAAGACCTGGTTCAACTGGCTCGAGAACATCCAGCCCTGGTGCGTGTCGCGCCAGCTCTGGTGGGGCCACCGCATCCCCGCCTGGTACGACGACGACGGCAATGTGTTCGTCGCGGAGACCGAAGGGGAAGCCCAGTCCGAAGCCGGGGAGGGCGTGCAGCTCCGCCGCGACGAGGACGTGCTCGACACATGGTTCAGCTCCGCGCTCTGGCCTTTCGCCACCCTCGGCTGGCCCGAGCAGACCGAGGCGCTGCGCCGCCACTACCCCAACGACCTGCTGATCAGCGGCTTCGACATCATCTTCTTCTGGGACGCCCGGATGGCGATGCAGGGCATCCACTTCATGGGCGATGTACCGTGGCGCACGCTCTACCTCCACGGCCTGGTCCGCGACGCGCAGGGCCAGAAGATGTCGAAGTCGAAGGGCAACACCGTCGACCCGCTCGGCCTGGTCGACAGATATGGCGCCGACGCCTTGCGCTTCACGCTGGCGGCGATGGAAAGCCAGGGGCGCGACATCAAGCTCGATGAGAAGCGCGTCGAGGGCTATCGCAACTTCGCGACCAAGCTGTGGAACGCCGCCCGCTTCCTGCAGATGAACGGCGTCGGCCCCTCGCAGAGCATCGCCGCGCCCGAAGCCAGCCTGCCAGTCAACCGCTGGATCATCGGCGAGGTCGTGGGGACGCTCGACAAGCTTAACCGCGCCTTCGCCGAGCTGCGCTTCGACGACATGGCCGACGCCATCTACCACTTCACCTGGGGCACGTTCTGCGACTGGTACGTCGAGCTGGTCAAAGGCGCATTCGACGACGAGACCAGGCGCGTCGCGGCCTGGGGGTTCGACCAGATCCTGGTCATGCTCCACCCGTTCATGCCGTTCGTGACGGAGGAACTGTGGAACGCCAACGATCGTCCCTACGAGCTGATCGTCGCCAAGTGGCCGCAGCCGGAGGCCGGCGTGGACGCGGGCGCCAAGTCGGACATCGACTGGCTGATCGACCTGGTCCGTGAGACCCGCGCCATGCGCGCCGAGCTCGCCGTGCCGTGGAGCGCGACCCTCGAGCCTCTGGTGGTAGGCGGCAGCGACGGCATGGTCGAGCGCGTCAACCGCCAGGCGCCGACGCTTGCCCGCATGGCCAAGCTCGGTCCGGCAAGGGCGGTGGACGTGGCGCCGGAGGGGTCGGCACAGATCGGGGTCGGCGGCGTGACCTACGCGTTTCCGCTCGCCGAGCATATCGACCTCGCCGCTGAAAAGGCGCGCCTCGCAAAGGCGCTCGCCGCAGCCGAGAAGGACCGCGACGGCCTTGCGGCGCGGCTTGCCAACCCGGCGTTCGCGGAGCGGGCCAAGCCCGAGGCGGTGGAGAAGGCCCGCGCCGATTTTGCCGAGCGCGAGGGCGAGGCCCAACGGCTGGCGTCGGCTTTAGGCCGCTTGGGCTAGCTGCTCCTCGCGCGGCGCCGCGACCCAGATCGCCGCGCGGGCGACGGTCACCGTCACCGGCGTCTTCGCCGACAGCTCGCCGTCGATGGAGATCTTCTGCCGCGGCCGCGTGATGATCTTGAGCTCGCGGCCGTGGAACTCGGTCGTCGTGGCGGCGCGGGCGCGAAGCTTGAACAGAGTCGCGAACCAGCTCCAGGCGAGCCCGACAAGGCTTCGGCCGGTGACCGCCTGGACGATGATCTCGCCGCTATCGAGGCGGGCATCCTCGACCAGCTCGACGCCGCCGTGGAAGCGCCCGTTGGCGATCCTTGCCTCGGTCGCCCACACCTTGTGCAGCTGCTTGCCGTCGTCGACATGGAGGCGGAAGGGGCGGAACTTGAAGGCAACCCTCGCGGCCCAGATCAGATATCCGACAATTCCAAAATATTTCTTGAGCCTGTGCGGCACTGTCTCGGCAATCAGCGGCGACAGGCCCATTGCCGCGGCATTGGCGAAATAGTCGCCGTTGATCGCGCCCAGGTCGATACGCCGCTTGCGCCCGCTGGCGATCACCTCGATCGCCCCTTCCAGCTCCAGCGGGATGCCCAGCGTGCGCGCAAAGCTGTTGGCGGTGCCCAGCGGCAATATGGCGAAGACGGTGTCCGTGCCGAGGAAGTCGTCGACTGTCGTCGAAAGGGACCCGTCACCGCCGCCGACGATCACCATCGGCGCCTTGTCAGCGATCGCCTGGCGGATGATCGGCCGCATTTGGTCGGGGTCCTCGACCGCATGCTTGGCGATGACGTGAACCCCGGCCGCGCCGAGCCGCTCGCAGGCCTCCTCGAACGCCACCTGGCCCTTGCGGCTGTGGACGTTGACCACCACCACGGCCTGCTTGGGGAGGGTGTCGGGGGCCATGGCCGCTCAATGCCCGAGCAGCAGCTTTCTTTCCATGCCCCAGTCGGGCTAGACGCGCCGCGATGTTGCCGTCCTATCCCGCCATCCGCATGCGCCGCGGCCGCTCGGCGCCGTGGATCCGCGAGATGCTGGCCGAGCACCGGCTGCACCCCAGCGACCTCATCCTGCCGATGTTCATCTGCGACGGCCGCGGCTGCGAGGAGCCGATCGCTTCTCTCAAGGGCGTCAGCCGCTGGAGCGTCGACCTCGTTGCGGCGCGGGCGCGGGAGGCGGCGGGGCTCGGCATTCCCTGCGTCGCTCTGTTCCCGAACACTCCTCAGCACCTGCGCACCGACGACGCCGGGGAGGCGCTCAACAAGGACAATCTGCTGTGCCGCGCGATCCGCGAGATCAAGGCTGCGGTGCCGGATATCGGCATCCTCACTGACGTCGCGCTCGATCCCTACACCAGCCACGGCCATGACGGCCTGGTCGACGCGCGCGGCTGCGTGAAGAATGACGAGACTGTGGAATTGCTCGTCGAGCAGGCGCTGGTCCAGGCCGAGGCAGGCGCCGACATCGTCGCCCCTTCCGACATGATGGACGGCCGCGTTGGCGCAATCCGCGCGGTGCTGGAGCGCGAAGGCCATTGCGACGTGTCGATCATGGCCTACGCGGCCAAATATGCGTCGGCATTCTACGGGCCATTTCGCGATGCCGTCGGCTCGGCGGGCCGGCTGAAGGGCGACAAGCGCGGCTACCAGATGGACCCCGCGAACGGAGCCGAGGCGCTGCGCGAGGTGGCGCTCGACGTCGCCGAGGGTGCCGACATGGTGATGGTCAAGCCGGGGCTCGCCTATCTCGACGTGCTCTACCGAGTGAAAGAGGCGCTGGGCGTCCCGACCTTCGCCTACCAGGTGTCGGGCGAATATGCGATGATCGAGGCGGCCGCGGCGGCCGGCGCGGGCGACCGCGAAGCGCTGATCCTCGAAACCCTGCTGGCCTTCAAGCGCGCCGGCGCGACCGGCGTCCTCACCTACCACGCCCTCGACGCCGCACGCCTCATCGCCCGATGATCGAAGCGCTCCGCGAGCAGATCCAAGAGCTCAGGGCGGCGGCCCGGCCGCTCGAGCCGGACGGGCCGGAGCGCCAGGTGCTCGGCGGCCAAGCCCTCGACCATGCGCTCGCCTATCTCGACCAAGTGGAGGACGCGCCGAGTAACCGGCCCTGGTCGGAGGTCTTCTCGCAGCGTCTCGATCCGGAGTTCACCGAAGCGGGGCGCGACCCGGCGCAAGTGCTCGATTTTGTCGCAACCTGCGTCGACCGGCCGGGCTTCGCCACCACCTCGCCGCGCTTCATGGCGTACATCCCGGGCGGGGGGCTGTTCCACTCTGCGCTCGGCGACCTGATCGCCGCCGCATCGAACAAATATTCGGGCTTCGCCTCGGCAAGCCCGGGGGCGGTGCGGATCGAGAATGCATGCGCCGCCTGGCTGGCGCAGGTGATCGGCTATCCCGCCGGCGCGGCGGGGACTTTGACCTCCGGGGGCAGCATTGCCAACCTCACCGCGATCGTCGCCGCACGCGAGGCCCGCGACCCCGAAGGCGGCGGCGCCATCTACTCGACGCGGTTTGCCCATTATTGCGTCGACAAGGCGCTGCACATCGCCGGCCGCGGGCGCTCGCCGCGGCGGCAGGTTGCGACCGACGATTTTTTCCGCATGTCGCCGCAAGCGCTCGAGGAGGCGCTGGAGCACGATGCCAGCGCCGGGGTGCGGCCGTGGCTGGTGGTGGCCTCGGCGGGCACCGTCGACACGGGCGCCATCGATCCGCTCCCCGAGATCGCTGAGATTTGCCGCCGCCACGGCGCCTGGTTCCATGTCGACGGCGCCTATGGCGGCCTGTTCGCGCTGTGCGACGAAGGCCGCGAGCGGCTGCGCGGCATCGAGCAGGCCGACAGCGTCGCGCTCGATCCCCACAAGACATTGTTCCTGCCCTACGGCACGGGCGCGGCCCTGGTGCGCGAGGGTAGCCACCTGCTCGACGCGTTCAGCGCCAGCGCGGATTATATCCGCCCGCTCGGCGAATCGGAGGTCGGCCCGTCCCCGGCCGATCTTTCGCCCGAGCTCACCCGCCATTTCCGGGCCATGCGCCTGTGGCTGCCGCTGCAGATCGCCGGAGTCGCCGCCTTCCGCGCCGCTCAAGCCGAGAAGCTGGCGCTCGCCCGCTATTTTCATGCTCGGCTGAGCGAAATTGAGGGTTTCGAGCTCGGCGCCCCCCCCGAGCTGTCGGTCGTCGCCTTCCGCTATTTGCCCCGCAGCGGCGATGCCGACGCCTTCAACGCCCGGCTGCTCGAGCATTTGCAGCAGGAGGGGCGAGTGATGCTGAGCGGCACCCGCGTCGACGGGACGTTCCTGCTGCGCTGCGCGATCCTGTGCTTCCGCACTCACCTCGAGCACGTCGACGCGGCGATCACCGCCATCACCGACGCCGTGGCCGTGCTGGACCCGGCCTAGCCGCCGAGCCGGCGGCTGATGGCGGCGATGGTGGCCGTTTGCCGGCGGTCGATCGCGGCGACTTCGGCCGCGGCGCTCTCGATGGCGGCGAGGTCGGCCGGCGCGAGGCCGCCGCGGCTGGCGATCGCGCCCGCCGCCAGCGCGTCGATGTCCCCGAGGGCACGCGTCGTCGGCTCGCGCGCTGCGACGGCCGCGGAAAGCGCCTGCTGTGCCGTGATCCAGGCCTCGCTTCGGGGCGCTCCGGCACCGGCCGCAAGCCGCTCCGCCTGGGCCGCGGCAGTGCGGAAGGCCGCATCGCCGCTGCGGGCCCGGGCGAGGAGCTCGGCAAGCCGACCGGCAAGCGCGGCGTCCACCGCCCGTGGCGAAGTGTCGACGGCCACCGGCAGCCGCGGATCGATGCTCTCCGCGGCGCGCGGCGCCAGCGATGGCACGCCGCTGCGCGCCGGGGTGCAGGCGGCAAGCCCGAGCAGGGCGCAGGCGGCGAGCAGACGGGCAGGGGACATGGCCTGGGTCTAGTGAAGGCACCGCCGGCGCTCAAGGGTTGCGCCCACCGGAAGCGGGCCCTATGTCGCCTCCGCAGCGCGCGCCCGTAGCTCAGCTGGATAGAGCATCAGACTACGAATCTGAGGGTCGGACGTTCGAATCGTTCCGGGCGCGCCAGCTGTTTCCCAGCCTATTGCCGAACCGCCTCCGCGATGTCGCGACGGTGCGCCAGCACCGGGACGCGCTCTCGAACGTCCTTGACCCGCGACAAGTCCACTTCGGCGAAGCCGACGCCCAGCGCGTCGCCCATGTCGAGCAAGAGCTCGCCCCAGGGCCCGACCACCAGCGAGTGTCCGTAGGTTTCGCGACCGTCGGCGTGGCGCCCGCACTGGGCGGCGGCGATCACGAACAGGCCGGCTTCGATCGCCCGGGCGCGCAGCAGGACCTCCCAGTGCGCGCGGCCGGTCGGCACGGTGAATGCGGCCGGCACCGCGATGGTCTCCGCGCCGGCTTCGGCCAGGCGGGCGAACAGAGCGGCGAAGCGCAGGTCGTAGCAGATGCTGAGCCCGAGAGCGCCGACCGGCGTTCCGGTGACCACGACGGCGCCGCTGCCCGGCCGGTAAACCGCCGATTCGCGCCAGCTCTCTCCCGTCGGCAGGTCGACGTCGAACAAATGGATCTTGTCGTAGCGCGCGCGGATCTCACCCGTGGCGTCGATGACGAAACCGCGGTTGGCGAGCCGCTCCTCGTCGGTGCGTACGGCAAGCGACCCGAGATGGAGCCAGATGCCATTGTCCCGCGCCGCCGCTCGGCAGGCGGCGAGCACCTCGTCCTCCTCCTCGCGCCGCAACTTGTCGGCGGCCCGTGCCGAATCGCGATCGAGGAGCCCCGACATCTCCGGTGTGAACAGCATCTCCGCGCCCCCGTGTGCGGCCTGTTCGACCGCCGCGACCAGCGCGGTCGCATTTTCTGCGGGGTCGATCCCGGTTCGGGACTGGAAGAGGGCGATGCGCGTCATCGGCTCAGGCAGCGAGGAGGGCGTCGAGCTTGCCTTCATATTCAAGCGCCATCAGGTCGTCGCAGCCGCCGACGTGGCGATCGCCGATGAAGATCTGCGGCACGGTCGTGCGGCCGCCGGCGCGCTGGATCATCTCCTGGCGCCTGGGTCCGCCGAAATCGATCACATGTTCCTGATATTCTATGCCCTTGCTGTCGAGGAGGCGCTTGGCGCGGTAGCAATAGGGGCAGGTGGTCTTGCTGTAGATTTCGACGCTCGGCACGTACCTTGACCTCCCCGTTGCTAAAGCAGTGTACGGGCTCAACGCTCGAGCTGCGTCGGCCGCAGCACCCGCGCCCAGCTGATAAGCTCGACCCTGGCGGCGCCTGCCCTGCGCAGGGCGCGGGCGCAAGCCTCGGCGGTGGCGCCAGTGGTCAGCACGTCGTCGACGAGGACGATGATTCGCCCGTCGATGGCGGCAGGGTCGCGCACCTTGAACGCGGCGGCGACGGTGCGCCGGCGCTGCTGCGCGCTCATGCCCTTCAGCGGCGGAGTGCGCCGGGTCCGGGCGAGCAAAGCGGGGGCGACCGCGACCCCGGTTCGCTTCGACAGCGCCCGGGCAATGATCAGCGACTGGTTGAAGCCGCGCTGCCAGAGCCTGCCGCGGTGCAGCGGGACCGGCACGAGCAGCCGGTCCTCGCCAGCCTGCACCAGCGGCGCCATGTAGCGGGCCATTGTTCGCGCCAGCGCCACCTTGCGGCTGTATTTCAGCGCCAGGACCAGCCGTCGGCTGATGTCGTCGTAAGCGACTGCGGCGCGGGTCCGAGCGATGCGCGGCGGCCGCGCGAGGCAGGCCGCACATGTCCCCGCATCGGTCCCTTCGAGCGGCAATCCGCAGGCCTCACACCCGGAATCGCCAAGGAACGCCACCTGCCGCCAGCACTCGGCGCAGAAGCTCTCGACCTGGTCGACGATGATGCCGCATCCAGGGCAACGCGGCGGCAATGCGAAGTCGAGCACCGCGGCGCCGATGTGCCCGATCCGTCGCCGCCAGTCCGGTTCCGCCATCCGCCACTTGTCGCCGAAGCCTCCGGGCCGCACAAGGACCAGAGTGCCGGCAGACTTGTTCGACATGAAAGCGCGGGCGTTGCGCCGCGATCGCGCCGCTCGTCACGGCGCCGAGCTGTTCCTGTTGGAGCGCGCCTTCGAGGATTGCCTGGAGCGGCTTTCCCTGGTCAACCGCCGCTTCTCCTCGGCGCTCCTGATCGGCAGCCCCGACCCGCACTGGCCGGAGCGGCTGAAGCGGCATTCCGGAACGGTCGAGGTGGTCGAACCTGGGGCGCTGTGGGCGCGGGCATGCGGGACCGATTCCAAAGCGGAGGATGAATGGGCGCCGCCCGCAGGCGCGTTCAACCTCGCCGTGGCCGTGGGAACGCTCGACACGGTCAATGACTTGCCGCGCGCGCTGGCGGCGGTGCGCCATGGGCTGCGCCCGGATTCGCTGTTCGTCGGCGCCCTGATGGGGGGGGACAGCCTGCCGCGCCTGCGCCAGGCGATGCATGCCGCCGATCTGGTGACCGGCGCGGCGACCCCACGCGTTCACCCGCGGATCGAGGCGGCAGCCCTTGCGCCCCTGCTCGGCACGGTGGGCTTCGTCATGCCTGTCGTCGACGTGGATCGAGTCCGCGTCTCCTACTCCTCCTTCGACGCGATCGTCGGCGATCTCCGGCGCATGGGCGCAACCAACATATTGTCCCAGCGATCGCGCCGGCCGCTGTCGCGAGTGGCGTTGCAGGCGGCTCGCCACGCCTTCACTCCGGACGGCACACCCGCTGTCGAGCTGTTCGAGATCCTGCACTTCGCGGCATGGACGCCCGCCAGCTGAGGGCAATGCAGCTTCGCAGATGGCAAGGATACGCCGCCGTTAACGATCCTCGCAGCATAGGTCGTTAACTCGGCGCAGATACACATCCATTGTGGACGTGGACCAGGGAGGGTGGCGTGATCGCTATCCGATTGATGATGCGCAGGTTGCGCGCCGATCAAGGCGGCGCAACCGCGATTGAATATGGCTTGATCGTTTCGCTCATCATCATCTCGATGATGGTGGGGCTATCGAGTCTTGGCGGCGGCTCCGGCGGCATGTGGACCCGCATCGCGCAGGAGGTTCAGAACACCTGACGTGCCGCCGGCGGCGGCTATCTCCGCGCGCCGAACACGATCAGCTTGACCTTCTGCCCCGGCACCAGGGGCTGGTTGGCGGCGATCCCGTTGAGCGAGAGAAAGCGCTCGAGCTGGAAGTCCCGGTAGGCCATGCGGCTTGCCAGCGACCGCACCGAGTCTCCGTTCTGGACCGTCACGACGTCGATCACCCGCGGCCGGATGGCGGCCGCTTCGGCAGCGGAAATCCGCCGCAGGGATTCGATCATCGGGATGAACGGACCGACCCCGGCGCCGCCCTGCGTCAGCATGACGAAGTGATAGACGGTATTGGCGTCCCACTGATAGGCAACGACGCTGACGTCGACCACGCCCGACGAGGTGTTGGCGCGTGTCGAGACCACCGCTGCGGGCACCCCGTTGATCACCGTCCGCTGCGGCGGTGGCACCGCGAGCTGCTGACGCCCGCCCGTAAGCTCCTGGATCACCCGATAGATGTAGTTCTCAAGGCTGCCGCTGTAGCGGCCGCCGCTGAACTGCGCCTGCCCGGCCGAGCCCCTGATCGACACCGCGCGCGTGCTGTTCTGCATCAGATAGCCCGGCGGCACGGCGAACTGGATCCGCAGGTCCGGGTGCGTGAACGCGCGGCCTTCGATCACGCCCTGGGCCGGGTCGTCGTCGACATAAATGCCTTCGAGCTGGGCCAGGAACTGGTCACGGTTGCGAAACCCGGTGCCAAGCCGGCCGGTGGCCTGCGCATCGGCGCGCGCCTGCTGCGTGCGATTCTCGCTGAGCGGGTGAGTGCTGGCCCATTCCGGCGTCTGGCGGTTGCTGCGGCCCTGGACTCGCGCCTGAAGGGCGGTCGCGCGGCCGAGCGCGGCGAGGACTCCGGGCCCGCCGGCCGGGTCGTAGCCGGCGTTGACCATGTAGCGCGTGGCGAGCCTGTCGGCCTGATATTCCTGGTCGCGCGAGAAGCTCAGGGTCCGCAGTTGTGCGGCCTGCTGCGCGCCGCGCGACAGCAGGTCCCCGAAGCCGCTGCCAACCGCGGCGCCGAGCACTGCCCCGAGCACGCCGAGAATGGTATTGCGCTGCGTGACCTGCTGACGGGAACGCGAGTGGTTGGCGGCGATGTGACCGGCTTCGTGACCGAGCGCGAAGGCAAGCTCCGCCTCATTGTCCATCAACGCCATCAGCTGGCGGGTGATGTAGACATAGCCGCCCGGCACCGCGAAGGCGTTCTCGACCGCCGAGTTCAATGTCGTGAAGCGGAAGGCCTGCCCCGGGTTGGCGACGCCGGAGAAGGCGGCGACGCGCCGACCGACCGATTCGACATAGGCGGCGCGCGCACCGGTCTCGGCACCACCGAATTCCGCTACCAGCGCGGCGTGCTGCTGCTGGGCTTCGGCGACTTCGCGCGGGTCGAGCGGCCGGCCTGCCTGAGCCGAGCCGGCAGTCGGCGCCAGCGCCACCGATGCGGCGCCCAGAAGCAGGATAAACTTACGCATGTTCAGTCTCCGGTTCTCGATTTGCCCCCTAAGAATGGGGCATTGAACGGGAGATGAAGGTTTGAGGTTCCTCAGCCGACGGCGAGGAACTTGGCGCGCCGCTGCCTGAGCAGGTCGTCCGGAGTCGAGCTGGCGCAGGCGTCGAGCTCTTCCACGATTGCGCCCTTGAGCGAGCCGATCGCGCCGTCGGGATCCCGGTGCGCCCCTCCCAGAGGCTCGGCGACGATCCGGTCGACGACGCCCAGAGCGTGAAGGTCGCCGGCGGTGATCCGCATCGCCTCGGCCGCATCACCGGCCTTGTCGGCGGTGCGCCAGAGGATCGAGGCGCAGCCCTCCGGCGAGATCACCGAATAAACCGCATGCTCCAACATCAGCACGCGGTTGGCAGCCGCGATGGCGACCGCGCCACCTGAGCCGCCCTCGCCGACGACGGCGGCGATCAGCGGCACGCGCAGCGCCAGGCACTGCTCGGTCGAACGGGCGATCGCCTCCGCCTGGCCGCGCTCCTCTGCCTGGACGCCCGGGAAAGCGCCCGGGGTATCGACCAGGGTCACCACCGGCAAGCCGAAGCGGTCGGCAAGCTGCATCAGCCGAATGGCCTTGCGATAGCCTTCGGGCTTGGCCATTCCGAAATTGTGCCTGAGCCGCGACGCCGTATCGTCGCCTTTCTCGTGCCCGATGATCATCACTCGCCGACCATCGATCCGCGCGAGGCCGCCGATGATCGCGGGATCGTCGGCGAAGGCACGGTCCCCGGCCAGCGGCAGGAAGTCGTCGGTGAGTCCTGCGACATAATTCTTGAAGTGCGGCCGTTCCGGGTGGCGCGCCACCTGCGCCTTTTGCCACGGGCTCAGCCGCGCGTAGGTGTCCTGGAGGAGCTTGGCGGCCTTGGACTCGAGCTTGGCGACTTCATTGTCGATGTCGATCGAGCCGGCGCTCGCAGTCTCGCGCAGCTCGGCAACGCGCGCCTCGAGCTCGGCGATCGGCTTTTCGAAGTCGAGATAGGTGAGCATAAGTGGCGCGGCGGGTAGGCTGCGCCTGCCGCGGCGTCAACGATTCCGGTCCGCAAGTGGGTGCCGGCTGTTGACGAGTTCAACCAGGCGCGCGCTGTCGACATGGGTGTAGATCTGGGTCGTGGCGATGTCGGCATGGCCGAGCAAGGATTGCAGCACGCGAAGATCCGCCCCGCCCGACAGCAAGTGGGTGGCAAAGGCGTGGCGCAGCACGTGCGGGCTGACCCGGTCGGGCGCAATGCCGGCGAGCGCGGCGATGTCGCGGACGATCTGGAACAGCCGCACCCGGCTCAGATGCCGCTTGCCGCTCGGAAACAGGAACAGGCTGTCGCGGGGCACATGCTCGCGCCAGCGCTCCACGGCCGTTTCAGCGCGCGAGGAAATCGGAACGAGCCGCTCCTTGCCGCCCTTGCCGCGGAGGATCAGGAACGGCTGGCCGATCCGCAGCGCTCCGCGCGGCAGCGAGACCAGCTCGCTGGCGCGGAGCCCCGAGCCGTAAAGCAGTTCCAGCAGCGCGAGGTTGCGCACGGCCCCCGGCTCGCCGCTTGCGGCGCGGCCCTCGACCGCTTCGAACATCGCCGTTACCTCATGCTCGTCGAGGATCCGGGGCAGCGGCCGTTGCAGCACCGGACGCGGCAGCGCTGCCGAGGGGTCGTCCGCGCGCAGGCCCTCGTCGACCAGGAACCCGAAGAAGCGTCGCAGCGCAGCCGCCCGGCGCGCCACCGTGGCCGGCGACAGGTCGGCCCAGCGCTCGCCGAGGGTGGCGACGGCAGCAGCCTGCGTGTCGACGATTGATCCGCGCAGATCCTCCGCCGCGCGGGCGAGGTCGCTGCGATAGGCAGCCAGCGTATGCCTTGATGCTCCCGCCTCGGCCGCCATCATCTCGAGGAAGCGGTCGACGGCCAAGCGGTCGGCCTCCGTCACGTGCGGGCAAGCGCCTCGGCAGCGATCATCCGGGCGGTGAAATCCTGGCCGGTGCGGCGCAGTGCGGCGACTGCGTGGAACATGTGCGAAGGCGGGAGCCGGTCGAAGCGTGAGGTCTGGAACCCGACTCCAGTCAGCACGAGAACCGTGCCGGGCTGCCGCAGCGCCGCCGCCTGGTCGATCAGTCGGGTCCAGCGCGTTTTACGCCCAATGCGCAAGTTGTGGCGGCTGTTGAGGCGGTCCGCAGCGCCGAGATCAAGCCGGCCCAGACCGGTAAGCCCCGCGACGAGAAGCGCGCTGCGCCTTTTGCCCGGGCTATTGTCGCGGCCAATGAAGGACGTGATGCGGCCGACGCTGAGGTCGAGGCCCCGGGTTTCGGGCGCCGCCAAGGCCAGCATCGCCCAACTGCGGTCGGCGGGGCTCTCGTCCATGCCGCGGACTGCCCCGCTCCACCTCGCGGCTTCGCGGTCGAGACCGGCCGCCAGCATCGAGGCAATAAGGTTGGGCGCGTCCCGCTCAAGCTCCGCATCGGGCGCGATCCGGGCGGCGGCGCGGGCCACCAGTGCCCGCGAGGCTTCCAGCTCCAGCGGGCCGTCCCCGATGTCCCACAAGCGGCGCATCGCCGCGAGCCGCGCCTCGGGGGTGCGGCCGACGAAGGCCAGCCGAAGCTGCCACGCGTCGGTGCCAGGAAGGTCGTCGGGCTCTGTCGAATCGTAGATCGACGAATAGAGATCCACGAGCGCCTGCGAGGAGAACACGCCCAGGCCGGTGGCGATGCGGGCGGAGGCAAGCCGCTGCTCCGGCGTCAGCAGCGGCGCGCGGGCCTGCCAGGCGCGTACCTGCGGCGAGGCAGCGCGCATGAGCCGCTCGGGGGGCGTCATGCCGGTCGCCGCGGCGAGGCCGAAGCGCCAGCTGCTCAAGCTCTGCACCGGCTCCCATTCGACCGTCACGGCGCGGCCGGTGTCGCTGCCTGCCCCAACCACCTTCTGGGCAAGCACCAGGTCAATGCCGCCGATGCGGCCGCGGCGCCGTGCGTTGTCGATCTGCGCCGCAGCGCTTTCCGGCTCGCCGGAAAGGCTTGCGCACATGGCGTCGATCAGCGGGGCGACACGGGGCTCGTGCTCGCGGATGCCGCCTTCGAGCGGACAGAGCGCCGGCGGGTCGGCGCTCGCGAGCGCCGCCTGGACGGCGACCTGGAACATCTTGGGAGTGAATTTGTCGACGTCGACGCCGGCCACCAGCATCCGCGCGCCGTCGGCCTCTCCCATCCGCA
>DATLFV010000007.1:0-30846 GCA_035540875.1 Sphingomicrobium sp.
TATCGCGAGGGCGACCTCGTCAAGATGGGCATCCTCGTCAACAACGAGGCGGTCGATGCGCTGAGCATGATCGTCCACCGCGCCAACGCCGAGGCCAGAGGCCGCGGCATGTGCGAGCGGCTGAAGGACCTCATCCCGAGGCACATGTTCAAAATACCCATCCAGGCGGCAATCGGCGGCAAGGTCATCGCCCGCGAGACGATCGCGGCGCTGCGCAAGGACGTGACGGCCAAGTGCTACGGGGGTGATGCGACGCGCAAGCGCAAGCTGCTCGAGAAGCAGAAGGAAGGGAAGAAAAGGATGCGGGAGTATGGCTCCGTGTCGATCCCTCAGGAGGCGTTTATTGCAGCTCTGCGGATGGGGGAGGAGTGAGGCACCGAGAGCCTAAGGGAGCGCTCTGAGCAGACGCGAGCTTAGGCGAAGAGGCGCGCATCCCGGCGGGCGGGGCGGCGAGCCCCAGACGAGCTGAGCCCGTTCGACGTTACGAATTCAGTTCGTGACGACTCCAAAAACGCCGCTGACTTGCGCACCTTTTTGACGCAAGCTGCGCCGATGGTGGGGACAGGGCAGCCAAAAGTGGAGATGCGGACCGGTGCGGCGTTTGCGGCGCCGAGCGCGCCGGGGGCCGCGCCGCACGCGCTTCCCGAGGACATGTTCTCGCCCACGGGCATGCTGGCGCTCGCCGATTTGCTGCCGGTGATGATCGCCTACGTCGACCGCGACCTTAGATACCGCTTCCTCAATCGCGCGCTTGCCGACTGGCTCGAGCGCCCGCGCTCCGAGATCCTGGGGCGGACGGTGCGCGAGATGCTCGGCGAGCGGGCGTTCAGCGTGCGCGCGCCCTTGCTTGCCGCGGCGCTGGCCGGCGAGCGCAAGTTCTTCGCCGCCGAGCTTCGCCATCCGACCCGCGGGCTGCTTGCGGTCCAGACCGACTATGTGCCGTGGGCGGACGCCGACGGGGCGGTGCAGGGGGTGGTGATCACCGTCAGCGACGTCACCGAGAGCCGCGCCACCGAGCGCGCGCTGCGCGAAAGCGAGGAGAGGTTCCGGCGGATCGCCAATTCGGCGCCGGTGATGATGTGGGTGACCCGGCTCGACCGCAGCCGCGACTTCGTCAACGACGCCTATGCCGAGTTCCTTGGCCTCCCGCAGGAGGAGGCGCGGCTGTTCGACTGGCGCCTGGCGATCCACCCCGACGACATCGCGCGGGTGGTGGCGGAGAGCCTTGCTGGCGAGGCGAGCCTGAAGCCGTTCGCGCTCGAGGCGCGATACCGGCGGCACGACGGCGAGTATCGCTGGCTGCGCAGCGTCTCCAGCCCGCGCTTCGGGATCGAGGGCGAGCATGTCGGCTTCATCGGCGTGGCGAGCGACATCACGCTCGCCAAGGAGGCCGAGCTGGCGCTCAAGGCGGAGGTCGAGGCGCGCACCGCCGAGCTGGGGGCGAGCGAGGCGCGGTTCCGCGCGATCTTCGAGACGGCGCTAGAGGTGCTGGTGCTGCTCACCCCCGACGGGACGGTGATCGAGCAGAACCGCAAGCCGGCGGCGTGGCGGCCGGCGAATACCGCCCAGGCGATCGGCCGCAAGATCTGGGACGGCCCGACCATGACCGCCTATCCGCAGCACAGGCCCGTGCTGAAGCAGGCGGTCGCCGAGGCGGCGGCGGGGCGGATGTTCACGACCGAGCTGCTGATGGAGCGGCCGGGGGCGCCGACCGCCCACCTCGACCTGTCGGTGCAGCCGGTGCGCGACGGCGAGGGCAATGTGATTTATCTGCTGCTCGAGGCGCGCGACATCACCGACCTCAAGGCCGCCCAGGAGCAGCTTCGCCAGGCGCAGAAGATGGAGGCGCTGGGCCAGCTCACCGGCGGCATCGCCCATGACTTCAACAATCTGCTGACGGTGGTGGTCGGCGGGCTCGACATCATCACCAAGAGCGCGCTCGACGACAAGCTCAAGCGCTACGCCGACAACGCGCTGTCGGCGGCGGAACGCGGGGCGCGGCTGACCGGGCAGTTGCTCGCCTTCAGCCGGGTGCAGCGGCTCGAGGTCCGCGCCACCGAGGTCGCGCCTTTGATCGAGGGCATGCGGCCCTTGCTGTTCAACGTGCTCGGCCCCGGGATCGACAAGAGGTTCGAGGTCGATCCGCACGCCGGGAGCATCATGGCCGACCCGACCCAGCTCGAGGTGGCGATGCTCAACCTCGCCATCAACGCCCGCGACGCCATGCCGGAAGGCGGCGTGCTGACCTTCCGCACGCGGCGGCTGGCGATCGCCGGCGACCTCGAGCTCGCGGACGGCGACTATGTCGAGCTGGCGATCGCCGACACCGGCACCGGCATGTCCGAGGAGGTCGCGAGCCGCGCCTTCGAGCCCTTCTTCACCACCAAGGAGGTCGGCAGGGGCACCGGGCTCGGCCTGTCGATGGTCTACGGCATGGCGCGGCAGTCGGGCGGGACGGCGCGCATCGACAGCGCGCCGGGCGAAGGCACCACCGTCCGGCTCTTGTTCCACGTCGCCGCCGGCGGAGCGGCGGTGGGCGAGTCCGCGGAAGGCATCGGCGAGGCCGTTCCCGAAGCGGCCGGATCGGCCTCGATCCTGGTCATCGACGACGACCCCGACGTGCGCGGCTTCGTCGTCGCCACGCTGCAGGACCAGGGCTACCGGGTGCGGCAGGCGAGCGACGGCCGCGCCGGCCTGACCGCGTTCACCCGCGATGCGCCCGACCTCATCATCCTCGACTTCATCATGCCCGGCCTGTCGGGCGCCGAGATCGCCGCGCGAGTCCTCGCCGAGCGTCCCGACCAGCCGATCCTGTTCGTGTCCGGATATAGCGAGACCGAGGCGGTGCGGCGGGTGGCGCCGGACGCCCCCCTGCTGCCCAAGCCGTTCCGCGGCGACGCGCTCGCCAAGGCGGTGCGCAGCGCCCTGCGAGGCACGCAGCGCGGCTGAGGTTCAGCGCTGCCACGCGTCCGCAGCGCGCCCGCTACCAGACCACCCCGTAATCGTCGCCGTGGTTGCTCGACCCGCCCCAGAAGCTGCCGTGCTGCCAGTCGAAGAAGATGGCGTTGATGGGACCGGAGGTGCGGTCCTCGAAGGTCAAGGTATAGCCCATCGCCGAGAGCTGGTCGCGGACCGCGGGCGGCGTGTTACGGTTGAGCAGCAGCCGGCCGGGCTGAGACTCGTGCTCGCCGAATGAAGCGCGCATCTGGTAGGAGTTGAAGTTGGGCGCCTCGGCCGCCTGCTGCACGTTCATCCCGAACTCGACCATGTTGAGGAAGAATTGCAGCAGGTTCTGGTCCTGCGTGTCGCCACCCTGGACGGCGAAGGACAGGAACGGGCGCCCGTCCTTGAGCGCCAGCGTCGGGGTCAAGGTGACCCGCGGCTGGCGGCCCGGGGCGATGACGTTGAACGGGTTTTCGGCCGGGTCGGTGACGAAGCTCTGCGCGCGCTGGCTGAGGCCGACGCCGGTGCGGCCGGCGACCACCGCCGGCACCCAGCCGCCGCTGGGCGTGATCGACACCACCCAGCCTTCGGCATCGGCGGCCTCGATCGTCGTCGTGCCCATCCGGAACGTCTCTTCGAACTTGAGCATGGCCGAGGGCGGAGCCGAGCGCTGCTCCTGCTTCGTGCCGGTGCGGTGCCAGTTCTGGAGCAGGCGGCGATGGGGATTGCGGGCGCCCTGGTAGGGGTAGGGATCGCCGGGGCGGATGTCGGGGTCGTTGCGGTCGGGCCGGATCAGCCGCGCGCGGTCGCGGGCATAGGCTTTCGACAAGAGGCCGCGGATCGGCTCGACCGGCGGCGCATAGATGTCGCCATAATAAAAGTCGCGGTCGGCGAAGGCGAGGTTCATCGCCTGGTACAGGGTGTGGATGTAGCGCGGGCTGTTGTAGCCCATCGCCTTGACGTCGAGCGGCTCGAGGATGTTGAGCGCCTGGAGCATCGCCGGTCCCTGCGTCCATTCGCGCAGCTTGTAGACCTCGACGCCCTTGTAGTTGACGCTGACCGGCTCCTCGATGCGCGGACGCCAGCGGGCGAGGTCGGCCATGGTGATGAGGCCGCCCTGCTCCTGGGTGGAACGAACCAGTTCCCGGGCGATGTCGCCGCGGTAGAAACGGTCGTAAGCGGCCATGATCGCCTCGCCGCGGCTCTTGCCCGCCGCCAGCGCCTGGCGCTCGGCCTCGACCAGCTTGCGCAAGGTGGCGGCAAGGTCGGGCTGGCGGAAGATCTCGCCGACGTCGGGGGCCTCGCGGGCGCGCCCGGGGTGGGTCAGGAACAGGGCCCGTGAAGAGGGCCACTGCTTGATCTTGTCCTTGTCACGCTCGATGCGGTCGGCGGTGTCCTTTTCGATCGGATAGCCGTCCGCCATCTGGATCGAGGGGGCGAGCACGTCGGCAAGGCTGAGGCGGCCATATTCGGCGAGCATCAGCATCAGCCCACCCGGCGTCCCCGGGGTGACGGCGGAAAGCGGCCCGTGCTCGGGCGGGTAGCGCATGCCCTTCGAACGATAGAATCGCGCCGTGGCGCCGCTCGGAGCGACGCCGAGCGCGTTGATGCCGATCACCTTCCCGGTCCTCGGGTTGTAGATCAAAGCCTGGGTCTCGCCGCCCCACGACAATACGTCCCACATGGTCGAGGTCGCGGCGAGCATGGCGGCGGCGGCGTCGACCGCATTGCCGCCCTTGTGGAACATCATCGACCCGGCGGTCGCGGCCATCGGCTTGCCGGTGATCGCCACCCAGTGACGGCCGTGGAGCACCGGCTTCTGGGTGCGCTGCGGGAGATTGGGCTGGGCCGCGGCCAGCTGGGCGCCCACCAGCGCCGCGACGAGGAAGAGCGGGAGGAAGATGCTTCGGACCAAGCGCATGTCGGCACCTTTCGGATCTGATGGAACGGCGGGTAACGTGTTGCCGAACCACGTCAACCTGCTGCAAACCGCCAGCATTCAGGAAGGGGCCAGATTTGTTCCATTAAGGGCTTGCCCGCGCGCCAGTGCCGGGCAAAGGGCTGGCTTGTTGCAATTCCCTGCATGAAGGATCGCCAATGAGGCCGCTTCGCCTGTCCGTTTCCCTGCTCGCTTTGGCCGTCGCCGCGCCGGCGCTCGCCGGAGACGAGCGTGAGTGCATCGACACGCAATGCACGATGCTGTCGCTGTTCGCCCAGGCCCCCGCCAGCGGCGCCGGCGCAAGCCAGTCGATCGAGGCGCCGCGCATGGGCAACTGGGGCATCGACACGGCCGGCATGGATCGGACGGTCAAGCCCGGCGACGACTTCTTCGCCTTCGTCAACGGCACCTGGGCCAAGAACACGCAGATCCCGGCGGACCGCTCGTCCTACGGCGCGTTCGCGACCCTGCGCGACCTGTCCGAAGCGCGCACCCGGCAGCTGGTCGAAGGCTACAAGATCGGCAATCCGGCGACCGACGGCGACGAGGCCAAGGTGGCGGCGCTCTACCGCGCCTTCATGGACGAGGCGGCGGTCGAAAAGCTCGATTCCAAGCCGATCCAGCCGCGGATCGCCGCCATTCGGGCCGTCCGGACCAAGCCGCAGATGGCGCGGCTCATGGGCCAGTCGCTGGGCGGCTTCGGCGGCACCTTCTTCGGCTCGTTCGTCAATGACGACAGCAAGAACCCCGATTATTACGTGCTCTACATGGGCCAGTCGGGCCTCGGCCTGTCCGACCGCGAACTCTATCTCCAGGAGAAGTTCGCCCCGCAGAAGACCCGGTACCAGCAATATGTTGCGCAGATGCTCGGGCTGGTCGGCTGGGCGAAGCCGCAGCAGGCCGCGGCCAAGGTGGTCGCGCTGGAGACCGAAATCGCCAACGCCCACTGGACCCGGGCGGAGAGCCGCAACCGCGACAAGACCTACAATCCCTTCACCCGCGCCGAGCTGGCGGCGCTGGCGCCCGGCTTCCCCTGGGCAAGCTTCATGACCGCGGCGGGCATCGGCCAGGCCGAGAAGGTCGTCGTCGCCCAGAACACGGCCTTCCCGAAGCTCGCCCGGATCTTCCAGGCAACCGATATCGAGACGCTCAAGGCGTGGCAGGCCTTCCATACCGCCGACCGGGCAGCGCCCTTGCTGTCGAAGCGCTTCGTCGATGCCAATTTCGAGTTCCGGCAGAAGTTCCTGCAGGGCCAGCCCGAACAGCGCGAGCGGTGGAAGCGCGGCGTCGCCGTCGCCGAGAACGCCATGGGCGAGGCGATCGGCCGCGACTATGTCAAGCTCTACTATCCGGCCGAATCCAAGGTGAAGATGGACCGGCTGGTGGCCGACCTTCGCGTGGCGATGCGCAAGCGCCTCGAGGGGCTGCAGTGGATGAGCCCCGCGACCAAGGTGCAGGCGCTCGACAAGCTTGAGAACTTCGGGCTCAAGATCGGCCACCCCGAGGCGTGGCGCGATTATTCCGCGCTCCAGATCCGCAACGGCGACCTGTTCGGCAACGTCGAACGGGCGATGAAGTTCGAGTGGGACTATCGCCGCAACCGCCTCGGCCAGCAGGTCGACAAGGCCGAGTGGGGAATGACCCCGCAGACGGTCAACGCCTATTACTCGCCGGTCAAGAACGAGATCGTCTTCCCGGCCGCGATCCTGCAGCCGCCGTTCTTCGATCCCAATGCCGACGCCGCCGATCGCCCCGTAATTGACGGCGGCGTCATCGGCCACGAGATCATCCACGGCTTCGACGACCAGGGGCGCAAGTCGGACGGCCGCGGCCTGCTGCGCGACTGGTGGACGCCCGAGGATGCGGCCAAGTTCGAGGCCCAGGCCGCGAAGCTGGGCGCCCAGTACGAGGCCTATGAATTCCCGAACCTGCCGGGGATGCGCATCAACGGCCGCGTCGCTATGGGCGAGAACATCGGCGATCTCGGCGGCGTCCTGCTGGGCCTCGAAGCCTATCGCAATTCGCTCGGCGGCCGGCCGGCGCCGGTGATCGACGGCTTCACCGGCGAGCAGAGGCTGTTCATGGGCTGGGCGCAGGTGTGGCGGACCCTGTGGCGCGACGATGCCTTGCGGCAGCAGATCATCAACGGGCCGCACTCGCCCGGCCAGATCCGCGCCTTCGCGCCCCTGCGCAACGTCGACGCCTGGTACGACGCGTTCAACGTCAAGCCCGGCGACAAGCTGTACGTGCCGCCGCAGGACCGCGTCCGGATCTGGTAGGCCGCCGGGAGCTGCCCCGGCCGGTCAGATCGTCCCGCTGATCGACAGCGAGTAGACCGGCCCCGCGCGCCGGCGCCGCTGCTCGACGAAGGCGATCGGACCGGTGCGGCGGCCGGCATAGACGACCCGGTCGAGCTGGTTGCCGCCGCGGAAGACGTTGCCGAGGGTGGTGCGCACGGTCAGCCCGAGCACGTCCTTGTTCTCGACATAGACGTTGCCGAACAGCGGCCCTTCGACCGAGCGGGAAATCTCGCCGAGGCGGAAGCTGCGCGCCTGCCGGTTGTGCACCGCCTGCCCGCCCCACGCCCAGCTGGTGCCCGGGACGTCATTGCGCAGCGACATCTCGACCTGGCGCACCGGGCTGCCGCTGATCCGCCGCAGCTCCCCGGTCAGCGGATCCTCAAGCGAGGAGTTCTGGAAGTTGAAACGCGCGTCGAGCTTGGCGCCGCGCCAGCCGAGCGGGTCGAACAGCAAGGTGGTGCGGGATTCGACGCCGTAGACCGTCGCGCGGTCGAGATTGCCGGGGGATTCGCCGAACTCGCCGATCGGCACCTGGTCGACGACGTCGCTGAACAGCCGGCCGAAGACGCGCAGCGTGCTCGATCCGAAGCGGCCGAGGTTGCGGCTGCCGGACACGTCCAGCTCCCAGCTTTGCGGCGGCACGAGCTCGGGATTGCCGGCGTTGCGATTGTCGTTCTGCAGGTTTTCCGTGGCCAGGAAGTCGCCGAAATTGAGCTGCCCGACCTTGCGCTCGAGCTTGGCATTGAGATCGAGCCGGGGCGAGGCCTTCCACGCCGCCGACAGGAAGCCCTTGGGGCGGTAGAAGCTGCGCGCGCTGCCCGCGCCGCCGATCACGCTCAGCTTCGAATATTCCGCGCCAAGCGACGCCTGCAGGCTGAACGCCGGCGACAGCGGCCGGCCCCAGGTGGCGCGCGCCTCCGCCCGGTCCTCCTCGACCCGGGCGCTGCCCCCGGGGAGCGGAACCTCGCGGAACGTGCCGTCCGGAAGCAAGGTGAACAGCCCCGAGACATTGTCGAGGCTGTTGAACGCGCCCTCCGCCGAAACCTGCCAGTCGGAGCCCCCGCCCTTCCAGCGATATTCGGCGCGGGCGATCGACTCGCGCTCGTCGCCGGTGCGGGTGAAGCGGGTGCCGACATTGGGGGCAGCATCGGCGAAGCGGGTGATCGCGACGCTTTCGAACGGGCTGCGCTCGAACTGGTGGAGGCCGATCAGCTTGAGGCGGCCGCCGCCCAGGGCGAACTCATAGTCGCCGCCGACTTCGTAGCTATGCTCGTTCTCCGTGGTGCGGACCCGGCGCACCCGGTCCGCCTGCGCGGGCGCGCTCCGCTCCGACAGCTCGCGATTGTCGAACCAGAAGCGGCCGTAGGAGAGGTTGACGTTGGCGACCGAGCCGCCCGGCGCTTCATATTTGAAGCTGCCGCTGAGCTTCGGCCGGTCGCCGCTGACCCTGATCCGCTCCTGGCGCGTCTCCAGGGTGGAGCCGTCGGGGCCCAGGATCAGGCCCGGGCCGGCGCCGCCGCCGCGAAAGCCGTCGTTGCGCAGCCCGACCGTATAGCCGACCGGGCCCGCCGTGCCGCTCACCGACGTCTCGCCGCGCAACCAGGCGGGGTCGGCGTGCCCGGGCCGGAGCTCCGGGCGCCACGCGAACTGGCCGGACCTGCCGCCGAGCGTCGCTATGACGTTCGCCACCTGGCCGCTGAGGCCCGGAACGTTGAGGGTCGCGCCGTCGACGATCTCGATGCGCTTGACGTTGCGCGCCGGGATCCGGCCGAGCTCGGTCAGCGCGTCGTTGGACTTGCCGGAAATGCGCTGGCCGTTGATCAGCACATTGCCGCCAGCTTCGCCGAGGCCGCGGCGGTCGTCGGAGCGCTGGATGATGAAGCCGGGTACCTGACGCAGCATGTCGGCGGCATTCCGCGGCGCGAAGCGCACGAAGTCGGCCGGAGTATAGACTTTCGCCCCTTCGGCACCGGGCGCCTCGACCGGCGCGGCAGGCGGAGCCTCGCCTGTCTCCTGGGCAAGCGCCGGCACCGCCGGTGCCGCCAGTGCGGCACAGGCGAGAATGCCTCTGCTGAGCCCAGTGCGCGAAGGCGCCCGGCGGTGGTGCATTGCTGATGATCCCGTTGTTCAAAGCCCCAGGCGGGGCGCGCGTGCCGCGCCCTATCAGCAATCTTCCTGAACGCCATAGGAACGAAGTGCCCGCGAGCGGCCCCGCAGCGCCTCAGGTTACCGGCGCGGGACCGGCGGCGTGACCCAAAAGGCGGCGACCTGATCGGCGCTTCCGGTCATCTCGTAGCGGATCAGCGCGATCGGCAGGCGGCCGGCGGCGAGGAAGCCGTCATGGAACTCGCGCAGCACGAAGCGGGGCCCGAGCTGGCGGGCGCGTTCGGCGAGCAAGGCGTCGACCTGCAGCTTGCCGATCAGATAAGCGAGGCCATAGCCGGGCGGCCGGCGAAGGTAGATTTCGGCATCGACCCGCGCCACGTCCTCGTCGAGCCAGGGCGTCATCTCGCGCATGTAGGCGACGGCCTGGGCGGCATTCCAGCGGTTGTGCTGCATGTAGATGTCGGCCGGCACCCGCGCCGCGCGGAAGATGCCGAACAGCTGGATCAGCTCCTCGGCCCTCGGCGATTTCACCGCCCCGGCGGTCATCATCGCTTCTTCCAGGTACATCGCCCAGCCCTCGAGCCGAACGCCGTCGGCATAGGCGCCGCGGATCGGCCGCTGGTCGCGCCTGGCCAGCTCGGCGTCGAAGCGATGGCCGGGGATGACCGCGTGGAGATGATCGGGGATCGGGTCCCTGAACTGGATCTGCTCCCAGAAATTGGGGCCGGTCGGGCGGACGATGAAGGGCGTGTTGCTGCCGAGCTCGCCGATGAAATCGGGGATCGTGACGATCTCCTCGCGGCGCAGGAAGTCGCGCACCTGGCGGTCGGTTGCGGCAATCTTGGCCTGCTGCTCGGCGGCGCTGCGCGACAGCGCAAGCTCCGGCAGGCGCCGGTTGCGGTGGCGGATCAGCGCCAGGTTGGAGGAGAGGCGCTGATGCTCGCGCTCGGCCAGCGCAAGCATTTCGGCGGTGCTGTAGGGCACCATCCGCACATGGGTGATGTACCATTGGAAGCGCTCGGGGCCCACGCCCGACGCCGCAGTGATGCCTGGACGCTGCAAGCGCAGCCAATCGCGGAATTCGACCAGCGCGGATCGCGCCGCGCGAACCTCGGGCAGCAGCGGCGATCGCGCGGCCTGCGCCCGGCGCAGCAGGTCGTCGTACCAGCCGATGATGCCGGCCGGGGGCGTGGCGCGGTACGGGTGGTAGTGGTTGACCCCGTCGCTGTTCTCCAGGTTGAACAGCGCAAGGTCGGTGAAATCGGCGGTCAGCTCGGAGAGGCTGGAGCGCGCCTGGCGGAGCATCGGCGCGATCTGGCCAAGCTGGGCGCGCAGCGCGGCCTGCCTGGCCGGGTCCGGCGACAGCTCGGTGAAGGCCACCCGCAGCAAGGGATCGAGGTAGAAGCCCGGATCGCGCTTCCACGGGCGCAGCACCTCGAGGTTGAAGCGGTAGCCGTTGAGCAGGCTCTTGACGGCGAGGAAGTCGACCTGGCGGTCGCGCGGCCAGGAGGCGACGTCGAGCGCCTGGAGCCGGCGATCGAAGGCGTCGAGCCCCTGCAGCTTGGCGGCCATCAGCGGGTCGGCATATTGCTCCCCGACGCGGGCGCCGGAATCGAGCACCACGGCGCTGGTGAAGCCCGGCACCATGTAGGCGCGAAGCTCCTGATGCAGCGCCACCAGCTCGGCATAGGTGCCGGTGCCGCGCGGCGGCTGGGCGAGGCCCGGCGCCTGGGCGGCATGGGCAGGCGGCGCGGCGGCTGCGAGCACAAGGGCGAGCAAGCCGCCTAGTGCGCGTGCAAAGCGCGGTCCTGAGCACGAACGGGCCATGAGCGCTGATCCTCTAGCGAACGCCGGGATCGGCAGCCTCTCAGATGTCGCGCGGGTGCGCAACGCCGCGGCGCCGCCGCGCGCCCTGGCCTGTCGGGTTGGGAGGAGCCGGGCGCGTCATGAGCCCGGCTCCCGATCGGTCAGACCGTGCCGTTCAGGCCGGGCGGTCGGGGAGGATGAACGTGCTTCCGCCCGCCGCCGGCGCCTCGTCGCCGAAGCCTGCGCCCGGCGCGGACGGCTGCCCGGTCTCGGCGGTCGTGAAGCTCCGCTCCGGCTGCTGCTGCTGCTGCTGCTGCTGTCCGCCTTGCCCACCTTCGGGCCGAAGGCTCTGCTCGGCCTTGTCGACCAGCTCGTCCTTCTTCTCGCTGAGCTGGGCGGTAAGCTGCTCCTTCTGCTCGCTGGCAAGGTCGCGCGCCTGTCGGCCGACGCTGCCGAGCTTTTCCTGCTCCTGGCGTGAAACGGGAAGCGCCGAGCCCACCGCCGCGCCCACCGCTGCGGCCAGGATCCCGCCGACCAGCGGATTGCTGCTGTACAGGTCCTGCGCTTTGGTCGACGCCTGCTGCGCCAGCTGCTGCGTCCGGTCCACGGCCGCGGTCCCCGCCTGGCCGGTCGAATCCGCCCAGGCCCGGCGCTTCTGGCGGAACGCGTCCGTCATCTCGTCGAGCCTTTGCCGGAAGCTGTGGTCGTCCTCGTCGGGCCGGCGCTCGCACATCAGGAAGTTGGCGCGGTGCAGGTCGCGGCGGCGCTGGTATGCGAGCGCGTCCTCACCCTCGCGCATGTCGAGCGCGCCCATGTGCGCCACATAGTCGCGGTGGTGGATGTCGCGCCCGTCGAAGTCGAACGCGTCACTGTCATCGCGTCCCCCTTTGGCAGACGAGGTCGAGGGAAACTTCGAGTCCTTGTCGCTGACCAGCCAGATGGCGCCGGCGGCAATCAGGCCGAGCGCGATCGGATTGCGGCGCGCGCCCTCGATCAGATAATGCGCGTCGACGCCATTCTCGTCGGCCTTGTCGAGCAAAGCGTTGAAGATGTTGCGGGGGGTGAGCTGGTCGCCGAGCCTGTCGACGGTGCGGCTCATGTCCTCCTGGGTGCGGCGGATGTCCTGCTCGATTGCCGCTGGGTCGTCGTGGATCCTGGTGTCGTCCATTATCTTTGCTCCGTTAGAGGTCGCCGCGCACCGCGTCGGGCGTGCGTTGAAGGGTCCGCTGCGTGCGGTCGGGGGACAGGCGGGCGCTGCTCATCTTCTTGGCGCCGGCGTTGTAGAGGAGGAAAGCGACGCCGAGCGTCGCCAGCCCCACCAGCAGGGTCGCAAGGCCGAGATTGTCGATGGCATCGGCAATCAGATAGGCGACGCCCATCAGCAGCACGCCGAGCCCGGCGAGCCCGACCACGGCGGCGCCCGCCATGGCCCCGACCGCGGCCTTGAGCTCGGCGGTCGACTCGCGGATCTCCGCCTTGATCAGCGCCAGTTGCTGCTCGGCCAGGTGCGAGCCTTGGCCCGCCAGCTGCTTGAGCAGGTCGACGACATTGTCGGACCCGCCGCCGCCGGCCGCGGGCGATTGGATGACGTGGGGCTCGCCAGTGCCCACGTCGGGCCGGTTGCCGGGGATCATGCAAATTCTCCCGTGCTGGCGGTGCGGCTGCCGGACGTGCCGGCGCCCGGGCTCTGGAACATCAGATCACCGCCCTGCGGCGAGCCTTGACCCTGGAAACCCGCGCCCGGGTCGACAGGAACGCTGCGGTCCCACTGCTGGCCCTGGCCGGACTGCGCGCCTTCGGCGCCGGACTTGAAGATGCGCGCTGCGGCGAAGCCGGCGGCGGCGCAGGCGGCAAGGAAGGTGCCGGGCCGCTCGCGGGCGAAGTTCTGGACCTCGTTCAGGATCTGCCGCGAATCCTTTTGCTCGAGCGTGTCGGCAAAGCGCTGGATCTGGTCCGCGCCTTGCTGGAATGCGGACTTGAGCCAGGCCGGCGCACCGTCGTCCAGTTCGCCGGCCGCGCGCTGGATCGCGGAGGACACCGACTTGGCCTGGCTTGCCGCACCGCTCTTGCGGGCATCGACTTCACTTTGGAGGCGGCTGGCGGCGGTCGAGCCGATCTGCTGCGCGTCGGAGCGAAGCTCGTCCGCGGCCGCGCTTAGTCCCTCGGAGGGTTGCTGCGATGGAGGCTGCTGCATGGTCTGCCTTTCTGTTCAGGGAATGACGAGTGAACAGTGGCGTCGGGGCGAGTGTTCCGCCGCCCGCCGTTCAGTTTCGCCAAGGCGAGGCATCGGCAGGATGCGCGCGTGATCGCCCCGTCGGCGGTGCTGCCGACCGGTGCGAGCACGCCTGAGCGAGGAGCTTGTTTAGGCCGCGGCGCGGGCCGTGATGGCGCCGGCGATCCTGGCCGGCGCGGCGTGGTGCACCATGTGCCCGGCATCGCCGATCAGCAGCAGCTCGCTGCCCGCGATGTCGCCGGCGAGCCGCGACGACTGGGCCTGGTGGTCGACGATCTTGTCCCCTGTCCCGGCGATGATCGTCACCGGCAGGCGCAGGCCCGGCAAGCGCTCGGCGAGCGCCGCGGCGGCCGGGATCATCAGTGCCGCATCGGCCGCGGCGGCCCGGATTTGCGAGGGCCGCAGGCTCATTTCGAACGGGAACTCGGTGCGCCAGCCGCGCGACACCGGCGCCGGCGCGAACATCTGCTTTTCCATGCCGGGCCTGAGCGCCGCACCGAGCAGTGGCGAGGCCGTGTAGCGCAGCACATCGCCGACGACCGGCACCGCCGGCGGCGCCGCGAGCAGGACATCGGCGCGCGCCGAGGGATAAAAATAGCCGGCGATCAGGACCAGGGACGAAACTTGGGCACGATGCTCCGCCGCCAGCGCCAGCGCGACCAAAGTGCCGAAGCTGTGGCCGACGACCGTGACCTCGTCCTCGCCGAGCATCTTCAGGGCCTCGGCGATCAGGCGCGCCTGGGCCGACGGGGTCCAGACCGTGGTCCGCGGCCGCTCGCTGTGACCGAAGCCGGGCCGGTCGAAGGCGATGACGCGGTTGGTCGCGGTGAGCGCGTCGAACACGCCGGAGGCGAACCAGTCTTCGATCATTACGCCATTGCCGTGGAGCAGCACGACCGTCGGGCCCGCGCCCCGGGCGACATAGTGAAGCCGGACGCCCTCGACGGTGACGAACTCGCCCAGCGGCGGATGGGCGCGCGTTGCCCGCCGCGCGCGCACCGCGTTGAAGCCGGCAAGGCCCGCGGCCGCGGTTGAGGCGGCCAGGGCAAACATGGCCGAACGCGAGATTCGCGCCGAGCCCTCCGCGGCCGAGGGATCGATTGTCGTTGCTGCCATGATCGTGTGCCTTGCCTGCTGGAAATGAGTCTTCACCGCCCAACGTGTTGCACTGCACAAAAGTTCAGTTGCGTCGGAACAGCCGTTGGTGCGTTGACGAGGCCGTGAAGACGATGGCTCTTCGGACCATGCTGCCGGTGCTGCTGGCGGCGGCGGCGGCGGCGGCGCCGGCCCAGACCCCGGCGAGCAGCGCGCTCAACCCCCGCGCCATCGAGCTGTTCCAGAAGGACTGGGTGCTGATGGACTGGGCGCTTCGCTTCCACGACCGCGACCGCAATGGCGAGCTGTCGATCGCCGAAGCCGACGCGGGCGCGCGCGCCTTCAAGGAAATGGCCGATGCCGACGGCGACGGGCGGGTGACGACGCAGGAGTTCGCGGCCGCGCGGCAGTTCCTGGTCGCGCGCTACTGACCCGCGGAGGCAGCCGCAAAGCAGCGCCGCGGGGCGAGCCTAACCCTGGTTATGGCGGCCCATGGACGCCTGCGCGACAAGGCGCCGGTGGACGACGCCGAACGCAACCAGGCCTATTACGAGCGCCGCGCCGCCGAAGAGCAGGCGGCGGCCGACCGCGCCGAAGATGAGCGCGTCGCCAGTTCCCACCGCGAGCTTGCGCGCCGCTACGGCGAAATGGCGGCGGGCGGCGCGGCGGCGATGCCCGGCGAGGCCGCGCCCCCGCCCGGCCTGCTCACCCCGGAGTTCCGGATCCTCAACTAGCCGGCGAGGCGCCTGGCGCCGAGGCCGAGCACCATCTGGTTGGCGCGCTCGTAGGAGAGCGGGCGTCCGAACAGATAGCCCTGGATGATGTCGCAGCCCAAATCGCGCATCCGCTCGAAATCCTCGGCCGTCTCGACGCCCTCGGCGGTGACCGACATGCGGAAGCTCTTGGCGAGCTGGACGATCGACTGGATGATCGCGACATTCTCCGGCCGGGTGCCGGCTTCGCGAACGAAGCTGCCGTCGATCTTCAGTTTGTGGAACACGGCCTTGTTGAGATAGCCGATCGACGAATAGCCGGTGCCGAAATCGTCCAGGGCAATGCCGACGCCGAGCGTGCGAAGCCGCTTCAGAACGTCGAGCGTGGTGCCGTTGTCGCCGAGAAACACGCCCTCGGTGACCTCGAGTTCGAGCCGGTTGCCGGGCAGCTTGTAGCGGGCCAGCGCCTCGCTGACGGTATTGGGCAGCGCCGGCAGGGAGATCTGCTTGGGGCTGATGTTGAGCGCCACCGTGATCGGCTCCGGCCAGCTCGCCGCGGCACGGCACGCTTCGTCGACCACCCAGTCGCCGATCGCGACCATGAGGCCGGTTTCCTCGGCCACCGGGATGAAGACGTTCGGCGGCACCAGCCCACGCTGCGGGTGGTTCCAGCGGATCAGCGCCTCGAAGCCGACCAGCTTCTGGTCCCGGGCGCTGATCAACGGCTGGAAGGCGAGGTGGAACTGCTTGGACGCGATCGCCTGGCGAAGGTCGGTCTCGAGCCGGACGCGGTCCTCCTGCTCCGACTGCAGCTCGGAGGAGAAATAGCGGGCGACACCCCGGCCGGCGTCCTTCGCCTGGTATAGCGCGAGGTCGGCCTTGAGGATCAAATCGTCGACGGTGGCGCCGTCGATCGGGCCGAACGCGCAGCCGATCGACACGCCGATGCGGATTTCGGTCTGGTCGATGATGTAGGGCTCGGCAACCGACTTGATGATGCGGTCGGCCATCTGCTCGACCTTGCGGCGGCTTTGCGCGTCGGTGACGACAATAGCGAACTCGTCGCCGCCCATGCGGCCGACGTGGCCGTCGCCGGCGACCTCGTCGACCAGCCTCTTGGCGACGGCGCGAAGCACCGCGTCGCCCTTGGGATGGCCGAAGGTGTCGTTGACCGGCTTGAAGCCGTCGAGGTCGAGGAACAGGATGGCGCAGGGCACATTGCCCACGGTGGCGGCGCGCAGCGCCTCGCCCAGCAATTGCCGGACGCGGCCGCGGTTGGGCAGGCCCGACAACACGTCGACATTGGCGAGGTGGGTGAGCCGCTCCTGGGTCTGGCGGATCTCGGTGATGTCGGAGCCGACGCCGCGGAAGCCCTCGAAGCGGCCGGCGGTGTCGACGATCGGGTCGCCGGCGATCGAGATCCAGCGCGGGCCGCGCGCGGTCTGCAGCTCCATCTCGAGCGCGTTGAATGCCTGGCGCTCGAGCAGCAGCCGGCCGAGCTCGGCATTGCCGCCGAGCAGCGCGGGCAGCGAATGGCCGAGCAGCTGGCTCGCCGGGCGGCCGAGCAAGGCGGTCATGCGCGAGCTGATGTAGCTGACGCGGTTCTCCGCATCGACCTGCCACAGCCAGCCGACGCCGCGCTGCTCATATTCCTGGAGCAGCAGGCTCGCGCTTTCGCTCTGGCTCCCGAAGTCGGCATTGGTCTTGAGCTGGTGGAATGCCCAGCGCGCCACGGTCAGCACGCCGAAGATGGCGACGCCGAGCGTGAACAGGATGGTCAGCACGTGCTGGAACGGGACGGTGGCGCGGCCGATCACCAGCGCTCCGCCGACCCCGGCGGTAAAGACCAGCATCCAGGCGGTGACGCAGGGCGGCACGACGACGAGCCCGAGCGCGCTGACGCCGAGCGCCGCCATCAGCGAGGCGGCGATGACCTGCGCGCCCGGCTCCAGCGACGGGAAGAAATAGAGAGGCAGGCTGAGCCACAGCGCGGCGCGCACGACGACCTCGCCGATCATCAGATGCTGCGGCACGTGGCGGCCGGAGCGGCCGACATGGGTGACGGCCTGGGTGCGGGCAAGCTGCATCGCCGCGACATTGGCGCCGGCCACAGCGAGGCACCACGGCAGCAGCCAGTGGCCGGGCACCGCCCCCCACAGGCTGGCAGCGAGCATCAGCGCGGCGACGATGTTGGCAGCAGCGAAAAAGGGCGCGAGCTGCGCCCGCGAGATCAGCTGGATGTCGCGCAGCGGGGAGCTCTGCCCCGCGGCCTCGCTGTCGCGGCTGGTCAGTCCCAGCGATTCCCCGCCCGGCAGCCGCGCGGCCACCATCCGCTTGTAGCGATCAGGAGCTTCGTACATTCGCTTGCCCGGTCCTCTTCTTCGAACGGGGTAGACGAAGAGCGTTTAAGCGGGGTTAAGGGCGGCTCGCTGTCGGGATCGGGCGGTGGCTTCTGCTTGTCACCCCAGCGCAGGCTGGGGTCCAGGGCGCGTTCGCCGCCCGGGCGCCGTCTGGATGGCAGCATGCGCTGGCATGACAATCACGTGGGAGTGCCGACCAGGCCCAGCTTGTCGAGGTCGCGGGTGGTGATCGGGTGGTAGCTGGCGCGGGCGCGGGCGTAGACGCGCTGCGCGATCGGGCGGCCCCACGTCCGGTCCGCGGCCAGCGCCTCGATCAGCGGGCGCACGAACTTGCGCCGGCCCTGGCTGGTGAGGAACTGCTCGAGGCTGGGTACGGCGGGGTCGTAGCGGTTGCGCACCGCCAGATCGAGCCAGGCGAAGCGCACCTCCATGTTGCGGATGCCGTTGAGGCCGAACGCCTGCTGGAGCGCGTCCAGCCGCGCCTTCGGCAGCCTGCGCGGCAGCCTGTTGAGGAAGCGCAGCCGCTCGTCCGTGGTCCACCGCTGCCATTCGCTCAGCGGCGGCTTGGCGCCGGCCGAAAATGCACCGACGGCACGGTCGACCTCGGCGAAGGCCTGGGGGTCGGGCTGAACCATGTTCGGCGGAAGGCCTGGCTGGGAAACCCAGCGGTCGAGCGCGAGCTTCGATTCGAGCGCCTCGTCGCCCTTGATCAGATGCTGGCGAAGCTCAGCCAGGAACATGGCCGTGGTCACCGGCTGGAAGGCATGGCGCTCGAACCAGCCCTTGAGGAAGGCGTCGAAGCGCTGCCGACCGACGGCATGTTCGATGGTGCGCAGGAAGGCCGCGCCTTTTTCGTAGGCGACCTCGGTCAGCCCCTCGTCCGGGTGCCGGCCGGCAAGGTCGACCCGAAGCCTGGTGTCGGCGGCCGGCAGGCCGGCCATTTCCTTTTTGAGCGAATCCAGGCCGAGCGCGATCTGCTGCTGCGCGACCTTGGGTCCGTACAAGGCCTCGACGATGCGGGTGGTCGCATAAGTGGTCATGCCCTCGTTGAGCCAGAAGTCGGCCCAGGTCGCGTTGGTGGCGAGATTGCCCGACCAGCTGTGCGCAAGCTCGTGCGCGACCAGGCTGTTGAGGCTCTTGTCGCCGGCGATGAAGGTCGGCGTCAGGAAGGTCAGCACCGGGTTTTCCATGCCCCCGAACGGAAAGGCGGGCGGCAGGACGAGCATGTCGTAGCGGCCCCAGCGATAGCGGCCGAACAGGCCCTCGGCGGCGTCGATCATGCGCTCGGTGTCGGAAAGCTCGGCGGCGGCGGCGTCGAGCATCGCCGGTTCGGTCCACACGCCCGATCGCGGGCCGAGCGGGCGGAAGGCGAGGTCGCCGACACCGATCGCAATCATGTAGGGCGCGACGCTGCTCGGCATCCGGAAGCTGAAGATGCTCTCCCCGCCCTGCGTCATCGGCTCGGCGGAGCGCGGCGCGCTCATCACCGCGGTGAGGCCGGCGGGAACGCGGATGACCGCTTCCCAGGTCTGGCGGATGCCCGGCGAATCCTGAGTGGGGATCCAGCTTCTGTTCTCGATCGCCTGCCCCTGGCTGAACAGGAAGGGCTTGCGCTTGCCCGCGGTCTGCTGCGGAGTCAGCCACTGCAGCGCGGCGGCCTCGGGCGCCGACGCGTAGCGGATCACGAGGCGCCGGGTCTCCGGCCCGAGCGCGATCGCCAGCGGCGCCCCGAGGTTCGGGTCGCGGGCGCCGACCTTCCATTGCAGCGGCTCGCCCTCGCCGTCCTCGATGCCCGAGATTTCCAGCCCGTTGCTGTCGAGGACGATCTCACGCGCCTGGCGCTGACGGTCGATGTCGAGCGTGGCGGTGCCGCCGACTCGGCGCCGGTCGAAGTCGACGGTGAGGTCGAGCGCGAGGTGGGTGACCCGGGCCTCCAGCGGGCGCGCGAAGCTGTGGACATCGCGGGCGTCGGGCGTGGCGAGCACCGGCGCCACCCGCGCCTCGGCGGCCTCCTGCCCGGCGGCATTGCGCTGCTCTTCGCTCTGGCAGGCGGCGGTCAGCACGGCGAGGCCGATGGCGGCGGCACGAACGAGGATCTTCATCGTCTCTCCCCTGCGCCGGCAATCCGGGCGCGGCAAGCCTTGCAGCCGCCGAACGCGCGAGTTACGGCCGCTGCTCCAAGCCAAACCCGGGAGGCGACCCATGAGCAGCACTGTTTCCGCCAAGATCGACGTCAAGGTCGCCGAACGTGCGATGCTGTCGCACCCCTTCTACCAGGCGTGGACCCAAGGCACGCTGCCGATCGACACGTTGCGCGATTATGCGCGGCAATATTTCCACCATGTCGAGGCGTTCCCGCGCGCGGTCAGCGCCGTGCACAGCGCCTGCCCCGAGCGCGACGGCCGCCGCATGCTGGCCGAGAACCTCGCCGAGGAAGAGGGCATCGAGGCCGGCAAGCAGGACCATGCCAGCCTGTGGCTGATGTTCGCCTGCGGCCTCGGCGAGAGCGAGGAGGCGGTGCGGGCACAGGGCCTCAACCCGGAGACGCAGGCGCTGATCGACACCTTCCGCCGCCTGTCGCACCAGTCCTATGCCGCAGGCCTCGGCGCGCTCTATGCCTATGAAAGCCAGTTCCCGGGCGTCGCCAGCGCCAAGATCGAGGGACTGATCGAGCGCTACGGCATCGCCGACGAGCCGACCTTGCGCTTCTTCCGGGTGCACGAGAGCGCCGACGTCGAGCACAGCCAGGTGTGCCGCGACCTGCTCGACCGGCTGCCCGAGGCGGAGCAGGCCGAAGCGGTCGCCGCCGGCGAGGAGCTTGCGGGCGCCTTGTGGAATTTCCTGAGCGGCGTCGAGGCCCGCGCAACGCTGCAATAAGCGCTAGCGGCAGCCGCTGACGCTTGCCGAGCCGAGCGCCCGGACCGTGCAGGCCGGACGGCCGGTCAGCGTCACTGCCGCCGTGCCGTGGGACTGGACCCGCGCGGTCCCCGTGACGTTGGCGGCGACCGTGACGCTGCCCTCCGCGCCGATGGTCGCATCCCGGACGGCAAGCCGCGACGCGTCGAGCGCGCCGGCGCCGCGGACCACCGCGTTGAGCTGCGGCGCGGTCCCGGCGATGCTGGCGCTGGCGGCGCCGAACAAGGTGACGCGAAGCTGGTCGACGGCCGCACTGGCGATGTCGGCGCTGCCCGCGCCCTGCACCGAGAGGTCGAAGCTCAACCCCTTCACGCGGTCGATGGCGAGGCTGCCGGCGCCGTTCAGCCAGGCGCTGCCGAGCTCGTGGGTGCCGACCGCGATGGTGACCGGCCCGGTCATGGCGCCCGGATAGCCGCCCCAGGCCGAGCGGTTGTGGCGCACCACCAGGGTCCGGCCCTGGACCTCGACGACGACCGCGTCGATGCCTGCCTGAGTGCCCGTCGCCCGCGCGAACGGCGCAACGCCGGTGCGCAGCTCGACCTTGAACGGGCCGTCGACGCGAATGCGGTCGAAGCCGCTGACGCCGAAATTGCGGGTGGCGGCCGACGCGGGGGCGGCAAGGGCGAGGACAAGGACGGCGGCAAGCAGGCGGCGCATGGCCGCATGCTTCACGCCATCAAGGTTAAGATCAAGCTTACGAGCAGCGGACGTTGCCCGAGCCCGCCTTGGAGACGCTGCACCGCGCGCCGCCCGAAAGCTCGACGTCGCCGGAGCCGGCGATCTTGACCTCGGCGGCGCGGCTCGCCTGGGCACGCAAATTGCCCGAGCCGGCGATCGACACGCTGGCGGTTTCGCTCGCCACCGCAGCGGCGTCGACGTCGCCCGAGCCGGCAATCTTGACTTCGACGGTGCGGGCGCGGCCGCGGCCGGCGCGCACGTCGCCCGATCCCGCCACCGCCAGCTTGAGCTCGCCGACCTCGATCGCGGCGAGGTCGAGATTGCCGGAGCCGGCGACGGCGCCTTCGAAGCGCTCGCCCTCGACCCTGTCGATGCTCATGTCGCCGCTGCCGGCGATCCGCGCGGCGCTCAGCCTCGGCACGGTGACCGTCAGCCGCACCTCGCCGTGCCGGGACGCGCCCGAGCCGAAGCCCATCCAGCTTTCCTTGCGCGGATGGATGCGAAGCTCGTCGCCGCGCACTTCGACGACCAGCCGCTCGAGCGCTTCCTGCGGCCCCTCGGCGCGCGCGCCCGGCGCCCCGCCGGTGCGGACCTCGACCCTGTAGGGGCCGGACACCGCGATCCGCTCGAAGCCGCCGACGGCGAAGCTGCGCTGGACCGCGGGACCGGCAGGCTCGCCGCTGGCCCTCGAGCAAGCCGGCAAAGCGGCAACGGCGGCGGCCATGACCATTGCAAGGACCTTGTTCATCCTCTCGCCTCCTGATCTCACTGTCTTAATGCAGCAATACAGCACCGCTGAGTCGGGCGCAAGCGGGAAAACAGCTGCCGCGCGGAAGGGCGCGACGCGCGCCCGCGTCGAGACGAGGCCTTAGCGGGGTGGATTGCCGTCATCCGGCACCATGAGCCAGGGCGTTCATCCTGTAATCACACGATTTTTCGTAACAGGGATGATTGTCATCCGACGACGGGAATCCTTCATGACCAGGTCCATATTGCTCGGCACCATTGCCGCGTTCGCCTTGACGGCGCCGGTGCAGGCGGAGCGCGGCGGCGGCCGCGGCAAGGCCGAGGCACAAGCGCAGCAGGCCCCGCAGGGGCACGGCAAGGGCGGCGGCGGCGGCGAGCAGCGCGGGCGCGCCGAACGGCCGCAGCAGGAACAGCGCGTGCGCATGGAGCGGCCCCAGCAGGAACAGCGCGTGCGCATGGAGCGGCCCCAGCAGGAACAGCGCGTCCGCATGGAGCGGCCCCAGCAGGAACAGCGTGTCCGCATGGAACGCCCGCAGCGCGAGCAGCGGGTGCGCATGGAACGCCCCCAGCAGGAACAGCGCGTCCGCATGGAACGCCCGCAGCGCGAGCAGCGCGTCCGCATGGAGCGGCCCCAGCAGGAACAGCGCGTCCGCATGGAACGCCCGCAGCGCGAGCAGCGGGTGCGCATGGAACGCCCCCAGCAGGAACAGCGCGTCCGCATGGAACGCTCGCAGCGCGAGCAGCGCGTCCGCATGGAGCGGCCGATGCGCGAGCAGCGCGCCCGCGTCGAGCGCCAGGATCGCCAGCAGCGCCCCGCGTTCGAGCGCCAACAGCGCCGCGCCACCGCGTTCGAGCAGCGCGACCAGCGGGTTGCCGAGCGCCAGCTCCGCCGCGAGCAGCGGCAGGCCGAGCGCCTCGACCGGATCCAGAACCGCGACGCACGGCGCGCCGAGCGCATCGCCGCCCCCGACGGCGGCGAGCGGCTGCGCGATGCGCGATTCGCCGCGCAGCCTGTACAGCAGCGCATGCACAGCCCGGCCATCGCCGTCGGCCAGCGCCTCGCCCAGCCCCTCAGCCGCGACTGGTCCGGCGACCTTGCCGGACAGCGGTTCCTGGGCTTCGGCGAGTACGCGCCGCAATATGCCTATGACTACAACCCGGCCGACGGCTACCTCTACCAGGTCGATCCCCGCAGCAATCTGGTGATGGGCCATTATCCGCTGCTCGGCGGCGCGTTCAGCGTCGGCCAGCCGCTGCCGATCGGCTATCAGGACTATAACGTCCCCTATGCCTATCAGGACCTGTACTACGACACGCCGAACTCGCTCTACCGTTTCGGCGACGGGGCCATCTACCGGGTCGACCCGACGACGCAGCTGATCCAGGCGGTCGTCGCCTTGCTCACCGGCCAGAGCCTCGGCGTCGGGCAGATGCTGCCCACGGGCTATGACGCCTACAACGTGCCGTTTGCCTACCGGAACGACTATTTCGACACTCCGGCGGCCTGGTACCGCTACGACGACGGCTTCATCTACCAGGTGGACCCGGTCACGCGCCGCATCGTGCGGGTGATCCCCGCCGGCTATGGCAGCAATTACGCTGTCGGCTATCCGGCTCCGGCCTACGCCAGCTACGGCGGCTATGGCGCCTATGCGGGCTATCCCAGCTTCCAGGTGCCCTACGACTATCGGCCGCTCTATTACCGGCAGCCAGGCTACGACTATCAGTTCGCCAATGGCGGCATCTACCAGGTCGATCCGGCGACCCGGCTGATCTCGGCGCTGGTGGCGCTGGTGACCGGGACCAGCCTCAATGTCGGGCAGATGCTGCCCGCCGGCTATGACGCCTACAACGTGCCCTACGCGTATCGCGACCGTTACTACGACACGCCTGACAGCTGGTACCGCTACGACGACGGCTACATTTACGAGGTCGATCCGCGCACGCGGATGGTCGAGGCGATGGTGCCGGTGTCCTACGGCGGTTACCAGGTCGGCTATCCGGTGCCCGCAGACTATCCGGGCTATGCGGTCCCGGCCGCTTACCAGGACCTCTATTACGCGGAGCCCGGCTACGACTATCGCTACGTCGACGGCGGCATCTACGGGGTCGATCCGCGCACGCAGACGGTGCAGTCACTGGCAGCCTTGCTGACCGGGCAGAACCTCGGCGTGGGGCAAATGCTTCCGGCCGGCTATGACGCCTACAATCTGCCGTTCGCCTATCGCGACCGCTACCATGACAGCGACCGCTCGTTGTACCGCTATGCCGACGGCCGCATCCTCCAGGTCGACCCGCAGACGCGGCTGATCCAGGCGGTGATCGACGCCATCGTCTGACGCTGTATGAGGGACGGGAGGGCTGCGCGACGCGGCCCTCTCATCCTTCCCGCCAGGCCGGGACCCCATCAGCCCAGCGCGTGACGGAGCAATGATCGACGTGTCGCTTTCCCGCTTCCTGCCCTTCTCGTCCAAGGCGATCGCCATCGACCTGGGCACCGCCAACACCGTCGTCTACCTGCGCGGCAGCGGCATCATCGCCAGCGAGCCCTCGGTGGTGGCGATGGAGACCGTCAACGGCGTGCGCCGCGTGCGCGCGGTCGGCAGCGACGCCAAGCTGATGATGGGCAAGACGCCCGAGTCCATCCGCACCATCCGGCCGCTGCGCAGCGGCGTCATCGCCGACCTCGAGGTCGCCGAGGAGATGATCAAGCACTTCATCCGCCGCGCCAATGGCGGCCGCCGCCGCCTGTCGCGCGGGCCCGAGGTGGTGATCTGCATTCCTTCGGGCGCGACATCAGTAGAAAGGCGCGCTATCCGGGACGCCGTGACCAATGCCGGAGCAGACCGCGTTTCGCTGATCGAGGAGCCGATGGCGGCGGCGATCGGCGCCGGCCTGCCCGTCACCGAGCCGATCGGATCGATGGTCGTCGACATCGGCGGCGGCACCACGGAGGTCGGAGTCATCTCGCTGCAGGGCCTGGCCTTCTGCCGCTCGGCGCGCGTCGGCGGCGACCGCATGGACGAGGCGATCAGCTCCTACGTGCGGCGCAACTTCAACTTGCTGATCGGCGAAGCCACGGCCGAGCGGGTGAAGATGGAGATCGGCTCCGCCTGCCCGCCCGAGGATGGCACCGGCGCCGTCGCGCACGTCCGCGGCCGCGATGTCGGCAAGGGCGTCCCGACGGAGATCAGCCTCACCCAGGCGCAGGTCACCGAGGCGCTCAGCGAACCCATCAACCGCATCGTCGCGGCGGTGCGCGGCGCGCTCGAGCATACCCAGCCCGAAATCGCCGCCGACGTGCTCGACGAGGGCATCACCATGACCGGCGGCGGCTCCTTGCTGCGCGGGCTCGACAAGGTGCTGCAGGCGGAAACCGGCCTGCCCGTCCGCGTCGCCGACAATGCGCTGAGCTGCGTTGCCCTCGGCGCCGGTGCGACACTGGACAATCCTGCATACAAGGGAGCGTTGATTGCCGTCTGAGTTCGCCCTGCAAGGCAAGAGGATCCTGCTGATCGAGGATTCGCCCGTGGTCGGCCCCTATACGGCGGAGATCCTCGCCGAGCTCGGCTGCGAGGTGCTGGGGCCGGCGCCGAACATGGCGGCGGCACGCAGCCATGCCCAGGACGACGAGCTCGACGCCGCGATCGTCGATGTCTGGATCCGCGGCGAACGAGCTTTCGGGATCTGCGAGATCCTCGCGCAGCGGGGCATCCCCTTCCTGCTCACCAGCGGCTATGCCGACCGCCAGGTGCCGGAGAAATGGCGCGACCGGCCGCAGCTCGCCAAGCCCTACAAATATGACGAGGTCGGCGCCGCTTTGGCGCGGCTGCTCGGACAATGAAAAAGGGCGCGCCCCTTGCCGGAGCGCGCCCTCTTTCTTTGCAGTGCGGGGGAGCGGCCTAGGCGGCCAGCTCCTTGCCCTTGTTGTGGATCGCCGCGGCGGCGTTGAGGATCTCGAGGATCTTGGCCAGGGCCGCCTTCTCGTCCGTTCCTTCCATGGCGCCGAGCTCGCGCGCCAGGCGCGAGGACGCCGCCTCGAAGATCTGCCGTTCCGAATAGCTTTGCTCGGGCTGGTCGTCGGCGCGGAACAGGTCGCGGGTCACCTCGGCGATCGAGGTCAGGTCGCCCGAGTTGATCTTGGCCTCATATTCCTGGGCCCGGCGCGACCACATGGTGCGCTTGACCTTGGGCTTGCCCTTGAGCGTCTCCAGCGCGTCCTTCATGGTCTTGTCGCTCGACAACTTGCGCATGCCGACCGAATCGGCCTTGTTGACGGGGACGCGGAGCGTCATCCGCTCCTTTTCGAAGCGCAGCACGTACAGATCGAGGCGGGTGCCCGCGATTTCCGTGCTTTGCAGTTCGACGACGCGGCCAACACCATGCTTGGGGTACACGACATAATCGCCGACGTCGAAGCTAAGCGCCTTTGCAGCCATTGCTCACCTTTCCATTTGCGGCAGACCAGGCCGGTGCGTTCGCATCGTCCCCCAAAACGAGCTATGCTCGTGGCTCGGTCGCCTATCCAAGGTTCCTGCTAACCGGCCGCTGCGTGACTCGCGGCGGCCTTCTGTGACAATTTTATATCACAACTGACCTCAGATTGCCAGCCCCAGCTGGAGGGGAGCCCCGCCCGCGTCTTCACATAGATTATGGAGGCCGAGGCCCAGCAGGCGAATGCCCTTGGGCCCCCGGTCGAGCGCCGCGAGCAGCGCCAGCCCGGCGGCCGTGAAGGCAGCCGAATCGACCACCGGCGAAGCGAAGCTCCTCGAGCGGGTGATGAGCGCGAAGTCGGCATATTTGACCTTGAGGGTCACCGTCCGGCCGCTGACCGCGGCGCGCTCGATCCGCGCCCAGGCAAGGCCGGCGATGCGCTCGAGCTCGGCGGCGAGGCGGGCGGGGTCGCGCAGGTCCTCGTCGAAGGTGCGCTCGGCGCTGACCGACTTGTAGGGCCGGTCGGGGCGCACCTCGCGCTCGTCGATGCCGCGGCAGATGCGCCAGTACCATCGCCCGGAGCTGCCGAAATGGGCCTCGAGCTGGGGCAGGCTCCAGGCGCGGAGGTCGGCGCCGGTGAGGATACCGAGGCTTTCCATCTTGCGCGCCGTGACCGGCCCGACGCCGTGGAAGCGGGCAACCGGCAGCGAGGCGACGAAGTCGGGTCCGCGCTCGGGCGTGATCACGCACAGCCCGTCGGGCTTGCGATGATCGGAGGCGAGCTTGGCGATGAACTTGCAATAGGAGACGCCGGCCGAGGCGGTCAGCTTGGTCTCCTCCCGGATGCGGCGGCGGATGTCCTCGGCGATGGCGCGGGCGCTGCCGAGGCCGAGCCGGTCCTCGGTGACGTCGAGATAAGCCTCGTCGAGGCTGAGCGGCTCGATCAGGTCCGTATAATCGGCGAAGATGCCGCGGATCTGCTGCGAGACGGCCTTGTAGACGTCGAAGCGCGGCTTGACGAAGACCAGCTCGGGGCAGCGGCGGCGGGCGGTGACCGACGGCATGGCCGAGCGCACGCCGAACGCGCGCGCTTCGTAGGAGGCGGCGGCAACCACGCCGCGGTGCCCGCCGCCGACCGCGAGCGGCTTGCCGCGCACGGCGGGATCGTCACGCTGCTCGACCGACGCGTAGAAGGCGTCCATGTCGACATGGATGATCTTGCGCATTCGCCGGGGATCATCGGCGGTGGTCGCGAGGCTGGCGCGGCTTTGCATGGTGCCGCTTATCTGCTTAAGGGCGCGTCCCATGAACATCCACGAATATCAGGCCAAAGAGCTGCTCGCGAAGTTCGGCGTGCCGGTCCCCGCCGGTTTTGCCGCGATGAGCGCCGAAGAGGCCGTCGCCGCCGCCAACAAGCTTCCCGGACCGCTCTGGGTGGTCAAGGCGCAGATCCACGCCGGCGGGCGCGGCAAGGGCAAGTTCGCCGAGCTTGGCCCCGACGCCAAGGGCGGCGTCCGCCTCGCCCGTTCGGTCGAGGAAGTGCGCGCCAATGCCGAGGAGATGCTTGGGCGTACGCTGGTGACCATCCAGACCGGCCCCGAGGGCAAGCAGGTCCAGCGCCTCTACATCACCGACGGCGTCGACATCGCCAGGGAATTCTACCTCGCGCTGCTGGTCGACCGCGACACGGGCCGCATCGCCATCGTCGTCTCGACCGAGGGCGGCATGGACATCGAGGCGGTCGCCCACGACAGCCCCGAAAAGATCGAGACCCTGACCATCGACCCGGCGACAGGGCTGATGCCGCACCATGGCCGCGCCGTCGCCGCCGCGCTCGGCCTCAAGGGTGATCTCGCCAAGCAGGCGCAGAGCGTGCTGGCCAGACTCTACGACGCCTTCCTCGGCACCGACGCCTCGCAGATCGAGATCAACCCGCTGGCGGTTACGGAGGACGGCCAGCTGCTGGTGCTCGACGCCAAAGTGGGCTTCGATTCCAACGCCATGTTCCGCCACAAGGACCTGGCCGAGCTTCGCGACCTCACCGAGGAGGAGCCGATGGAGATCGAGGCGTCCAAGTACGACCTCGCCTACATCAAGCTCGACGGTGACATCGGCTGCATGGTCAACGGCGCCGGCCTCGCCATGGCGACGATGGACATCATCAAGCTGAACGGGGCCTTCCCGGCCAACTTCCTCGACGTCGGCGGCGGCGCTTCGAAGGAAAAGGTCACCGCCGCCTTCAAGATCATCCTCAGCGACCCGGCGGTGAAGGGCATCCTCGTCAACATCTTCGGCGGGATCATGAAGTGCGACATCATCGCCGACGGCATCGTCGCCGCGGCGCGCGAGGTGAATCTCGACGTGCCGCTGGTCGTCCGCCTCGAGGGCACCAACGTCAGCCAAGGCAAGGAGATACTGGCGAAGAGCGGACTGCCGATCGTCAGTGCCGACGACCTCGGCGACGCGGCGCGCAAGATCGTCGCGCAAGTGAAGCAGCCGGTGCCGGCGTGATCATATCCGTCATCCCAGCGAAAGCTGGGATCTCAGGACAAGAGGTCGTGCAGCTTCTCGCCGAGACCCCGGCTTCCGCCGGGGTGACGATCCAGAGGGAAGAGTTGAGATGAAGCTACTCGTCGCGGTCAAGCGAGTCATCGATTACAACGTCAAGCCACGGGTCAAGATGGACGGCAGTGGCGTCGACCTCGCCAACGTCAAGATGAGCATGAACCCGTTCGACGAGATCGCCGTCGAGGAAGCGGTTCGCCTCAAGGAAAAGGGCGTGGCGAGCGAAATCGTCGCCGTGTCGATCGGCCCGGCCAAGGCGCAGGAGACGCTGCGCACGTCACTGGCGATGGGCGCCGACCGCGCCATCCTGGTCCAGACCGATGAGGAAGTGGAGCCGCTCGCGGTCGCCAAGATCCTCGCCAGGATTGCCGAGGAGGAAAGCCCGCAAATGGTGATCCTCGGCAAGCAGGCGATCGACGACGACAGCAACCAGACCGGGCAGATGCTCGCCGCCTTGCTCGGCTGGCCGCAGGGCACCTTCGCCTCCAGGGTCGAGCCGACCGACGGCGGCGTCAACGTGACGCGCGAGGTCGACGGCGGGCTCGAGACGCTGGCGCTGAAGCTGCCGGCGGTGGTCACCACCGACCTTCGCCTCAACGAGCCGCGCTATGCCTCGCTGCCCAACATCATGAAGGCCAAGTCGAAGCCGCTCGCGACCAAGTCGCCCGCCGATTATGGAGTCGACACGGCGCGGCGGCTGGAGACGCTGAAGGTCACAGAGCCGCCGAAACGCCAGGCCGGAGTGAAGGTGGGCAGCGTCGACGAGCTGATCGACAAGTTGCGCGAAACGGGAGTGGTGGGATGAAGACGCTCGTCCTCGTCGAACATGAAGGCGGAGCGATCAAGGACGCGACTTTCGCCGCCGTCACCGCCGCTTCGAAGCTCGGCGATGTGCATCTGCTGGTTGCCGGATCCAATGTCGGCGCAGTCGCCGAGCAGGCAGCGAAGATCGCCGGCGTCGGCAAGGTCCACGTCGCCGACGATCCCGCCTACGAGCACCAGCTCGCCGAGAATGTCGCGCCGCTCGCCGCCCAGCTGATGGGGCATCACGACGCCTTCCTCGCCCCCGCCACGACCACGGGCAAGAACGTCGCGCCGCGCGTCGCGGCCCTGCTCGACGTCATGCAGATCAGCGACATCCTCAGCGTCGAGGACGAGAATACGTTCACGCGCCCGATTTATGCCGGCAACGCCATTGCCACGGTGCGCTCGAGCGACGCCAAGAAGGTGATCACCGTGCGCGGCACTGCGTTCGAGAAAGCCGCCAGGGACGGCGGCTCGGCGGAGATCGAGGTGGCCGGCGGCAGCGGCGATTCGGGCTTGTCGCGCTTCGTCGGCCAGGAGGTCGCGCACAGCGAGCGGCCGGAGCTGACAAGCGCCAACATCATCGTCTCGGGCGGCCGGGCGCTCGGCTCGGCCGAGCAGTTCCACGCGCTCATCGATCCGCTCGCCGACAAGCTCGGCGCCGCGGTCGGGGCCAGCCGCGCCGCCGTCGACGCCGGTTTTGCGCCCAACGACTATCAGGTCGGCCAGACCGGCAAGATCGTCGCGCCGGAAGTCTATATCGCGGTCGGCATCTCGGGCGCGATCCAGCACCTCGCCGGCATGAAGGACAGCAAGACCATCGTCGCCATCAACAAGGACGAGGAAGCGCCGATCTTCCAGGTCGCCGACATCGGCCTGGTCGGCGACCTGTTCAAGCTGGTCCCGGAGCTGACCGAGAAGCTCTGAGATGAGCCGGGCCCGGATGACCGCCGCAGCCGCGCTCTGCCTGGTCGGCCTTTCCGCGCCCGCCGCCGCACAGATCAGCGCCGCAAGGATCAAGGAGCATGTCCGGGTCCTATCGTCCGATGCGTTCCTGGGACGTGGTCCGGCGCAGGTCGGCGACGGCAAGACCATCCATTATCTCGCCCGGCAGTTCGCGGCGGCGGGGCTCGAGCCGGGCGGGACCGGCGGATCCTGGTACCAGGAGGTGCCGCTGATCCGCTACGACCGGGTCGGCCCGGTGGCG
>DATLFV010000008.1:0-13129 GCA_035540875.1 Sphingomicrobium sp.
GCGAGCAGCCGCTCGGGCTTGTGCGCCTTCTTCCATTCGCCGGCGGCATATTTGTTGGCTTCGGCCATGGTGGGATAGGCGTGGATCGTGCCCAGCACCTTGTTGAGGCCGAGGCCGTGCTTCATCGCCAGCACATATTCGGCGAGCATCTCGCCGGCATTGTGGGCGACAATGGTAGCGCCGAGGATGCGATCCGTGCCCGGCGCGACGAGCAGCTTGACGAAGCCGCGGTTGGCGCTCTCCGTCACGGCGCGGTCGAGATGGCCGAGGTCGTAGCGGACGATCTCGTAAGGCGTGCCCTGCTCTTCGGCCGTTGCTTCGCCGAGGCCGACATGGGCGACCTCGGGGTCGGTGTAGGTCACCCACGGCACCACCGAATAATCGGCGCGGAACTTGCGCAAGCCGCCGAACAAGGCGTTCACCGCCGCATACCAGGCCTGGTGCGCGGCAAAGTGGGTGAACTGGTAAGGCCCGGCGACGTCGCCGGCCGCGAAGATGTTCGGGTACAGGGTTTCGAGGTAATCGTTCGCGCAGATCGTCCGGTCGGTGTCGATCCCGAGTTCCTCGAGCCCGTAGCCGGTAAGCCGTGCCCTGCGCCCGACGGCGACGATGATCTCGTCGAATGCAATGGCGGTCTCACCGTGATCCGAGCGGACGACCAGCGACCTGCCTTCGCAGCGCACGGCTTCGTGCTCCGTCAGGATGCTCACGCCCTCTGCCCGCAACGCATCGGCGATGAACGCGGACACCTCCTCGTCCTCGCGGGGCAGGATGCGCGGCCCGTGCTCCACCTGCGTCACCTGCGCGCCAAGCCGGGCAAAGGCCTGTGCCATCTCCGTCCCGATCGGGCCGCCGCCGACGATGACGATGCGTCGCGGCATCTCCTCGCGACTTGAGAGCGCTTGCCACATCGTGTCACTGGTGAGGTAGCCCGCCTCCCGCAGGCCCGGGATGTCGGGGACGAACGGCTCACCGCCGGCGGCGATGACGATCGCGCGCGCGGTCAGCCGTTCCTTCTCATCGATCTCGATCGTCCAAGGGTCGACGATCCGCGCATAGCCGAGCCGCACGTCGACACCGAGCCCGGTGTAGCGCTCGACGCTGTCGGCCGGTTCGATCTCGCTGATGATCGCGTTGATCCGCGCCATCAGGGCGCGGAAATCGAAGCGCGGCTCGACTCCGTGAAGCCCATAGGTTGCAGCGGTGCGCATTTCCCGGGCGGCGCGGGCGCTGCGGATCAGGGCCTTCGATGGCACGCAGCCGGTGTTGAGGCAATCGCCGCCCATCTTGTTGGCTTCGATGAGGGTGACCTTCGCGCGAACCGTGGCGGCGATGTAAGCCGTCACCAGACCGCCGGCGCCAGCGCCGATGATGATCAGGTTGCGGTCGAACTTCCGCGGCCGGTTCCAGCCCTTGTAGACCCGGCGGCGCTTCCACCAGCCGATCAGCGCCCTCGCGAGCAGCGGGAAAATGCCGAGCAGGACGAACGAGCCGATCAGCGCTGGCGACAATATGTCGCGGCTGCTCTCGATGCGTCCGAGCTGGGTCCCGGCATTCACGTAGACGAGCGTGCCGGCGAGCATGCCGACCTGGCTGACGATGTAGAAGGTCGCGAGCCGCATCGCCGTCAGTCCCATCGCCAGATTGACGAGGAAGAAGGGAAAGGCGGGAATCAGCCGGAGCGTGAGCAGATAGAGCGCCCCATCCTTGGCGATGCCCTTGTCGATCGCGGCCGCGCGCTTCGTGAACCGGCTTCGTACCCAGTCCCGCAGCACATAGCGCGATGAAAGGAAGGCGAGGCTGGCGCCGATCGCCGACGCGAACGAGACGATCAAGGTGCCGAGCAGAAGCCCGAATATGGCACCCGCCGCGATGGTCATGATGGCGGCGCCGGGGAGCGAAAGCGCGGTGACGGCGACATAGAGGAGGAAGAAGCCGCCGATCCCCGCGCCCGGCTGCTCGTCCACGAACATTTGGATCTGCGCCTGACGCGCCTTCAGGGATTCAAGGCTGAGATAGGTGCCCAGGTCGAGCAGGAAGAAGGCGGCGATCGCAGCGGCGATCAACAGGATCAGCGCGATCTTGCTCAGGCTGGTGCGACTCATGCACATGGCCGGTTCAATGCAGGACCAATGCGACGATCGCACTAGCGGCCGCGGCAAAAGGCAAAGTGGCCACCCAGGAGAGAAGCACCGAGCGCAGTGCGCCCGGGTCGAGCGTGCCCGCTCCTGCCCCGACGCCGGCAATCGATCCCACCGAGACATGGGTGGTGGAAACCGGCAGGCCGAAGCGGCTCGCCATCAGCACCAGTCCGGCGGTGATGATGTTGGCGCTGACGCCTTGAGTGGGATCCATCCGGTTGATCCTGAGGCTCATCGTCTCCGCAACGCGCCGCGCCATCAGCAGCCCGCCAAGCGCCATCATCAGCGCGGCGCTCCCGACCGACACCTGCAGCCCGGCGCCATGCCCGGCGACCAGCAGCGCCGCAAGCTTGGGCGTGTCGTTGACGCTGCGAGCAAAGCAGATCGTCGTCGCCGACAGCAGGTGGACGCGGTCAACGAGCCCGGGGACCGAAAGACGGACGGCGGCGACCGGCAGACGATCGCAATCCGCTCCCGGCGCTACCACAAGCTGTGGCATGGCCGGGATCAGTTGGAGGGTCGCGCCGAGCGCGGGGGCGGCGATCATGGGATCCGCCAGGCAAGCGCAATCGGCCGCCATGCGCCGCGATCGGACGATCATATAGACGCCCAGGCCGAGCGCTGCGGCCGCGAGCGGGCTCAACAGAAGCGGCAGCAGGAAGCCGCTTCCGAGCACCGCCAGGTCGATGCCGGTTCCGCTGGCCACCGCCCCCGCGCCGACGAGGCCGCCAAGGAGGGCGTGCGTGGTCGATATTGGCATGCCGATGCGCGTCGCGACCATCACCGTCGACGCCGCTCCCAGAGCCACGGCTGCAACGAAGGACTGATCGGCGGCCACCGCGTCGGGAACCAGGCCCTTGCCCGAGAAGCGGCGGACCAGGTCCTGGGCAAGGAAAAAGGAGACGATGCTCCCGCAGACAGTGGCCAGAGTGGCGGCGATCAGCGTCCTGCGATAGCTGAGCGAACCGGTGCCCCACACCGTCGCGAAGCCCTTGAAATTGTCATTTGCGCCGTTCGCGAAGGCCAGGAAAAGCGCGCTGAAGACCAGCAGCGCGACCATCAGCAACAGCCGCCGGTGGTCTCTGCGATCCCGGTGTCGTACGGCAGCGCGTCACCGCAACCCGCGAACACCCCGAAGTGGCGGCTAAAATCGCCGATGAAGTCGAAATGCCGGGCGAAGCGGGTCTCAGCCAGCATGCGCCAGCTGTTGCCGCACAAGGGGAAGATTCGACCGGCTTCCATGCGGTGATGCTTGTCGAGCGCGAACAGCTGTTCCGACCCGGCAATTCCGCCCCGGTAGACCACGGCTTGGCCATAATCTTCGCAACGCGGCTCAAGGCCCTCGAGCTTGAACAATCGGTAGGTCGCCGAGAAGAAGTTGATGGCTTCAATCTTGGCTTGGACCCGGCGATCGCGGATCGCGAGCGGACGATCGCTGACAAGTCGCGGATCGGCGAAGCCCGCGCCCTTAGCGACAGTCAGGAAGTCGCCCCAGTAGAGCGCCCCGGACAGGCATTCGCCGTGCAGCACCGGGTCTTGCCGAAGCGGTGCCGGGACTCGGCGATCGGCATAAATGTCGGAAAAGTAGAGCTCGCCCCCGGGCTTCAGCAGGCGATGAGCGGCACGGAACACGCCGGCTTTGTCCTCGACCAGGTTGATCACGCAGTTCGAGACGATCACGTCGAAGCTCGATTCCGCCAGCCCGAGCTCGCCGAGCGCCTCGATGTCGCCGGCGACGAAGTCGATGTTCGACCGGGCATGGCCGAAGCGCTCGCGGTGCCACTCGCGATGAGTCTCGGCGACGGCAAGCTGCTCCTGCGTCGCATCGACGCCGACCACCCGCCCCTGTTCGCCAACCAGCCTCGAGAGCACGTAGGCATCCCGGCCCGAGCCGCAGCCCAGGTCGAGAATTTGCGCCCCCGCGACCTCCAGCGGCGTGACGAGGCCGCAGCCATAATAGCGGGCGCTGACCTCGGGGTGGATGTCGGCTAGCGCCGCGCGGACGTGCGCCGGCGGGGCCTCCGCGGTGGAGCAGGCATCGGTGAGGAGATCCTCGGAGCTTTGCAGCGTCTTGCCATAATATTGGCGGCTGTTCTCGAGGTTCATGCGCGGCCGGCGCGGCTCTGGGGTGGGGCAAGCGGCAAGGCTGGCATCAGGCTCTCCACATCATCTTCATGGCGAGTTTCGCCGCACTGCCGGCGAAGGTTACGCCGCCGACAGCGCGCGGCGGTTGAGGAGCGCGCTTGCCGCGACGACCAGGGCGATCGCCAGCACATGAACGGCAAGGTCGACGAACGTCACCGCAAATGGGTGGAAGAACTGCAGCATGAACGCGGCTAGGGCCGCGGTGCCGAGGCCGCCGAGCAGCGCCACCGGCAGCGGCTCGAGCGGCCGGGCGCGCGCCAGGAGCCAGATGAGCGGTGCCCCCAGCAGCAGGCTGGCGAGCAGGATAAAGAACAGGCAGTCGAGGCTGTCGGCAACCCCGCCCCCCGTAGAGCCGGTACTTGCGAACAGCTGGAAGCAGCCGGCGCCGGCCAGCAGCAGCCAGGCGAGGAACGGCGCCACCGGCGCGAGCAGCCAGCGCCGCGAGCGCCCGGGAATGGCGATGAAGAAGGCGCCGAGGATAGCGAGTGAGGCCGTCGCCAGCATCGCCGACAGTTCGACCACCATCAGCGCCTCGCGGCCTGAATAGCGCGCCGCGAGCTGCCCGACGTCGGCCACGGCAGGAATGAGGGCGCCGCTCAACGCGGCCACCGCGATCAGCCACGACAGCGCGCGCTTGAGCGGCGACCTCAGAGGCCGCACCGGCTGCGCGTCGCTGGCAAGCGCGTCGATCAACGCGTCGAGCCGGCTCATTGGGGCGAGTCCTTCGACAACAAAAGCCGCATCTTCTTCATCGCGCGATGGATGTTGACCTTGAGCGACGCCACCGACTGTCCCGAGACGGCAGAGGCCTCGGTCAGCGACATCTCCTTTAGCTTGACCAATTCCAACGCCTCCTGCTGCGCCGGAGAGAGTGTGCCCGTCATCCGTTGGAGCGCTCGTGCCGTATCTCCAGCATGGGGCTTGTTCGCCTCAGGATCGGCAAAGGTTTCATAGGTGATGGCGTCGCTGACCTCCCTCGCGCCAATACGGCCACGCCGGCGCGCCGCGTCGATCGCGCGCCGAGCGGTGATCGCGGCCAGCCACGGCTTGACCGGCCGCCCGGGTTCGTAGGTGTGGCGAATGCGATGAACGGTGAGGAGCACGTCCTGAACGACATCCTCGGTGCCGTCCGCGTGCCAGAAGCGTTGGCGGACCAGAGCATGGACGAAAGGAGTAACGGAGACCAGGAACAGGCGATAGGCGGCGGCGTCGCCTTGCTGGGCCGCGGCAAGCAGCTCGCCCCAGCCGGCGTCCGGTGCTTTCCCGCTATCGCTCGCCAGACAGTCCTCCGCGCTTGGTGGCATGTAACCTGAAAGCCACGGCCGCCGAAACAGGTACGAACTAGAAGAGTAAGAGATGATGGACACGCATCTGAGCAAAAGATCCTTTCTCGGCAGCGCCGCGGCGGCGCTGACCGCATTTGCTTTGCCCGCCTGCGCAAAGCGCGGCGAGGCGCGCACCGGCGAGCGTTTCGAGGTGACGAAAACCCCGGCGGAATGGAAGCGCCAGCTGGGCCCGGCGCGTTATGCCGTGCTGCGCGAGGAGAGTACCGAGCGCGCCGGCTCGTCCCCGCTCAACGGGGAGAAGCGCCGCGGAACCTATGTGTGCGCCGGCTGCGCCCTGCCGCTCTACAGCTCGGCGACGAAGTATGAGAGCGGCACCGGCTGGCCCAGTTTCTTCAGGCCGCTGGCCAATGCCGTCCGGACGAAGGAGGACCGCGGCTTCTTCGGCACGCGCACCGAAGTGCATTGCCGGCGCTGCGGCGGTCACCTCGGCCACGTGTTCGATGACGGCCCTCCGCCGACGGGCAAGCGCTATTGCATGAACGGGCTGGCAATGCGCTTCGTTGCCGCCTGAGGACATGGACATGCGCAAGACCATTTCTGCCCTCGCTTTGCTGTCGGCTGCCTGCTCGTCCAATGTGGCGCCCGCTCAGCCTGCGCGCCAGCAGGCTTCGGCAGTCTTCGCCGGCGGATGCTTCTGGTGCACCGAGGCCGATTTCGACAAGATGCCGGGCGTGCTCTCGACCACCTCCGGCTATACCGGGGGCCGGTCGGCCAATCCCACCTACAAACAGGTGACCGCCGGCGGCACCGGGCACATCGAGGCGGTGCGGGTGGTCTACGATCCCACGCGGATAAGTTATGCCGACCTCGTTCGCCGTTTCCTGCCGACCATCGATGTCACCGATGGTGGCGGACAGTTCTGCGACCGCGGCGAAAGCTACCGCCCGGCCATCTTCGTCGCCAATGCGGAGCAGAGGCGCAGCGCCCAGGCGGCGCTCGACAGCGCTGGACAGCGGTTGAAGCAGCCGCTCGCCGTTGCGGTCCTTCCCGCCAGCCGTTTCTGGGCGGCGGAGGGCTACCACCAGGATTATTACAAGAAGAACCCCGCCCGCTATAAGTTCTACCGCTGGAATTGCGGCCGCGACCAGCGCCTGAAGGCGCTGTGGGGCTGAGCGCCTCATCGCCCTTCGTCGATGCGTCGGCCGCCCCCGTCGCGCCCGGTAAGTTCGTCGACCCCCGGCTGACCGCGAAGGGAGAGCCGCGTGCGAGCGTGACCCTCGGCGCACTTCGGACCCTGTGGTTGAACACGGGGACCCTGTGCAACCTTGCCTGCAAGAGCTGCTACATCGAGAGTTCTCCGCGCAATGACGCTTTGCTCTACCTGCGGCATGCGGAAGCGGAGCAGTTCCTGAACGAGCTCGCGGAGCCGATCGAGATCGGCTTCACCGGCGGCGAACCGTTCATGAACCCGGACATCATCGCGATGGTGGATAGCGCGCTCGGCCGCGGTCACCAGGTGCTGGTCCTCACCAATGCGATGCGTCCGATGCGCCGCCACGAGGGCGCGCTGCTGGAGCTTGCGGCTCTTTTCCCCGGCAGGTTGACCTTGCGCGTCAGCCTCGACCACCACAGCCAGGCAGTCCACGAGGCCGAGCGCGGGCCGCACAGCTGGGACAAGGCCATCGAGGGACTGCTGTGGATCGCGCGCAACGGGATCGCATGCGCTGTTGCCGGGCGCATGCTCCCCGGGGAAGGCGAGGATGAGGCGCGGGCCGGCTATGCGCGGCTGTTCGCCCGCATCGGCCTTGCGCTCGATGCCGCCGATCCCGCCGCCCTCGTGCTGTTCCCCGAGATGGACGCATCAGCGGACGTGCCGGAGATCAGCGAAGGCTGCTGGGACATCCTGGGCCTCACGCCGGCGGTCGCGATGTGCCAGTCGAGCCGGATGATCGTCCATCGCAGGGGACAGCCGGCCGCCGAGGTCGCCGCCTGCACGCTGCTGCCCTACGACGATCAATTCCTGCTTGGCCCGACGCTGCGCGAGGCGCGGCAGACGGTCGCGCTGAACCATCCTCATTGCGCGCGGTTCTGCGTGCTTGGCGGCGCCCGCTGCTCGGCATGAGGATCACCGCCGTCGTCCCGGCCCTCAATGCCGGCCGGCATGTGGGCGCGAGTATCGAGACGCTCGCCGGCGCCGACGAGATCATCGTCGTCGATGGCGGATCGAGCGACTCGACCGGGGCTGTCGCGCGCCACGGCGGCGCGCGGCTCGTCAACGCGGCGCGCGGTCGCGGGTCGCAACTTGCTGCCGGTGCGGCGGCGGCAAATGGGGATGCCTTGCTGTTCGTTCACGCCGACACGCGCCTGTCGCCGGGCTGGCCGGAACATGCGCGCGCGCATCTCGCGCACAGCGCCCGGCCCGCCTGCTTTCGCTTCCGCCTCGATGACGAAGCCTGGCAGGCGCGGATCCTCGAGCGCGGCGTGGCGCTTCGCACGCGCCTCCTCGGGCTCCCCTACGGAGACCAGGGACTGCTGGTGCGGCGCGACGTCTACGAGCAGGCGGGCGGCTACCGGCCGCTGGCGCTGATGGAGGATGTCGAGATCCTGCGGCGCGTCGGGCGACCCGTCATGCTCCCGGCCGACGCCGTGACCTCCGCTGAGCGCTGGCGCCGCGAGGGCTGGGTGCGGCGCTCGCTTCGCAACCTGCTGTGCCTCGCCTTATGGCAGGCCGGCGTCAGCCCGGATCGGCTTGCAGCATTCTACGACAGACGGCGTCCAGCTTCGCCATCGCCTGCGGGTCGCGCTTTTCCGGTGGAGTGACGATCGCGAAGTCCAGCACCGTGTCCAGCGGCGATGCAGCGCGCTGGCGGGGCAGCGCGGCTGCGAGGTCAACCAGCATCCGCGCGGCCGTCGCGGCATTCATCTTGAGGATTGCGAGAACGTCGGCGACTTCGACCTGCGTGTCATCGTGGCGCCAGCAATCATAGTCCGTGACCATGGCCATCAAGGCGTAGGGCAGCTCGGCCTCGCGGGCGAGCCTGGCCTCGGGCATCGCCGTCATGCCGATCACATCGCAGCCCCAGCTCCGGTATAGCCGACTTTCGGCACGGCTCGAAAATTGGGGCCCCTCCATGGCCAGGTAGGTCGCGCCTCGGTGCACTTTTGCTCCCGCGTGCTCGGCTGCCCGTGCGGCGAGATCGGACAGCCGCGCGCACACGGGATCGGCCATGCTGACATGCGCGACCACGCCGTCCCCGAAGAAGCTCGAGGCCCGCTCTCGAGTGCGGTCGATGAACTGGTCGACCGCGACGAAGTCGCCGGGTGCAAGCTCCTCGCGCAATGAGCCGACCGCGGAAATCGCGAGGATGTCGGTTGCGCCGACCCGCTTCAAGGCGTCGATGTTGGCGCGATAGTTGAGATGGCCCGGAGCCTTCCGGTGCCCGCGCCCGTGGCGGGGAAGAAAGGCAAACCTCTGGCCGCCGATCCGGCCCGTGCGGATCTCGTCGGACGGCGCGCCCCAGGGCGTGTCCACCTCTACCGATTCCGCCCCCTCAAGCTCAGACAGCTCGTATAGGCCCGACCCGCCGATCACCCCGATGCAATATTCGCTCATGACAGCGCCTTAGCCCCAACTGGCTCGCGAGTCAGATGTCGTTCTGCCGCAAGACGACGGTGGCGCCGATCTCGGCACCTGACCGCGAGGGGCATCTTAGCCGGGTCGCACATATGTTTTCAGAACTCCCGAAGGTGCTCGGCCATGAGCTCGCTGAACAGCGGCACGTCAATCGAGCTGAATTAGCTGATTGACTGTGAAGTCAGTCGGTTCAAACTAGTGCCGGACTGGGGGAATCACTTGGACAGTTCTGATTGGACCGACGCCCAGGCGCTCGGCTACATCGCGTCGTATCCGGATTTGATTGCAGCCTTCGGGGCGAACGTCAGCGCAGCCAAGCAGCATTACGCCACTGACGGCGCGCGTGAAGGACGCGTGATCAGCTTCGACGCGTTGAAGTACATCGCGTCGTACAGTGACTTGAGAACGGCACTCGGCACCGACGAGGCTGCCGGTGCGCGACACTTTATCCTCTTCGGCTCCTCGGAAGGTCGGACCAGCACGTTCGATGGGCTCAAATATATCGCGTCCTACGGCGACTTGATCAGTGCGTTCGGGACGGACCAGATGGCGGCGGCGCGCCATTTCATCACGTTCGGCGCGAAGGAAGGTCGAGCCGCCACCTTCGATGCACTCGGCTATGTCGCGTCATATGCGGATCTGATCGCTGCCTTTGGCATCGACGAGTCCGCGGCGGCGCGCCATTACATCACCTCCGGCGTCAAGGAAGGCCGGACGGCCACCTTCGACGCGATGCGCTACCTGGCCTCCTACAATGACCTGCTCTTCACCTTCGGCACCGACCAGGCGGCCGCCAAAATGCACTTCATCAGGTCGGGTCACCAGGAAGGCCGCGTCAGCGGCTTCGACGCCGTCGCCTATCTTCTGACCCATAGCGATCTCGGTGCTGCCCAGCTCGGCGCTTCGGGAGCCCTGGCGCACTGGGTCGCGTTCGGCTTCAAGGAGGGCCGCGTCGGCGACCAGCTCTTTGGGCGGGAGCAGACGCAACATGTTCTTGCAATCGGGTCGTCGCGCAACGACCTGATCGAACGGGCAGGCGACCGCGACTGGTTCCAGGTATCGGCCAAGGCCGCGGACCTTATCCGGATCGATTTCAAGCTCGCTCAAGGCCAGAGCTCATCGTCCATCCCGGCGGTTTACGACAGCAAGGGTCAGGCAATTCAACTGTTCCTGACCATGGCCGGTACCGACCAGCCCACGACGATCGTGTTCAAGGCTCCGTCTGACGGCATTTACTACGTCGTCGCATCCGGCGACGGACTGCGGGCCAACAGTTACGCGATCACCGCTTCTTATTATTTCGTGCCCAAGGCAGGCACCAGCGGCAACGATACTCTGGTCGGCACGAACGGCCGCGATCTTCTCCAGGGGCTGGAGGGTTCGGACATCCTCGAGGGGCGCGCCGGCGACGACATACTGGAGGGCGGTGCGGGCTATGACCAGCTCAACGGAGGCCTTGGCGACGACACCCTCTACGGCAACAATGCCGACAATAGCGGCGTCGACGGCGGGGACTATCTGGTCGACGACCAGGGCGGAAACGACAGATTGTTCGGGCAGGACGGCAACGACTACATCTACGTCCGCCGCGACGGAAAAATGGCCGCCAGCACGGTCCTGCTCGATGGCGGGTCAGGCGATGATATTCTGGACTTCAGCTCGGATCGCCTTGCCGACACGGTGACCGTGCTCGGCGGAGCGGGCGACGACACGATCCTGGTCGGACGCGCGCTCAACGCCACCATCGATGCCGGCGACGGCAATGACAAGGTCACCATCGACACGCTCGGCGGCACCAAGACCATCACTCTGGGCAAGGGCGCGGACGTGCTGACGCTGGCGCGGACCTTCGGCTCCTTTGCGAGCAGCAACTCAATCCGCGTGACCGACTTCGAGAACGGCACCGACACCGTCAGCCTCGACAAATATCTGGCCGACGTGCTGATCGGCTGGGACGGCACCAACCCCTTCGCCACAGGCCATCTCAAGCTCGTCCAGTCCGGCACCGACACCTTGCTGCAGATCGACCGCGACGGCAGCGCCGGCACCAGCCACAGCCCGGGCACTTTGCTCATTTTCAGCAATCGCTCCGTCGACAGCTTCACCGCCGCCGACCTCGGCTATGCGCCATCTGCTCAAGGCGCGCTTGGGCTCGAATCAGCGCTCGCGGCTGAACATGCAGATGCGCAAGCCTCGCACCCCGCGCACGATTGGTGGGCGGTGCCCGCGCATGGCAGCTGGCTGCTCTGGTAGCTCGGGTTTGTCCGCATGTTCGTGCGCCGCAACTCGATCTTCTCGGCGGGCCGTCAAATCTGATCGTCGTGCCGCGGCGCCCAGTAGGTCGCCCAGTCGGTCGGCCCACCGGTCGGCGGCAAGCCTTCCTTGATCTGGTCCGAGGGATTGGGATCCAGCTGGTGCCCCTGCCGGTGCAAATGGCTCTTGGCGATCATGTTGGCGGAGATCGGCGCAGTGATGAACAGGAACAAGGTGATCAGCAATTCATGCGCGGTGAACGCGCTGCCGGTCGCGGGAAAGTAGATCATCGACGCGATCAGGCAGCTGCCGACGCCGAGCGTCGTCGCCTTGGTCGGACCGTGCAGGCGGGTCATCAAGGAGGGCAGGCGAACCAGTCCCCAGGAGCCGATCAGGGCGAAGCTGCCCCCTAGGATCAGGAGCAGGCTGACGGTGATCTCTGTGAGCGGGTGCATCAGCCTTACTCGACGATGTCGCCGCGCAGGATGAACTTGCAATAAGCGACTGTGCCGACGAACCCGACCATCGCCAGCAGGATCGCCGCTTCGAAATAGGTGTCGCTGCGCTCGTGGATGCAGAACAGGATGATGAGCGCGATGGCGTTGATCACCATCGTATCCAGCGCCAGGATCCGGTCGGCCGACGACGGTCCGCCGAGCAGGCGATAAAGGCCGAGGACGAGCGCCAGCGTCACGCAGATGAACGCGAACATCAGGGCCGCGCCGATCATGAGAAGATCCTCATCAGCCGGCGTTCGTAGCGATGCTTGATCCGCCGCACCTCGTCCTCCCGGTCGCTGACGTCGAGGGCGTGAACCAGCAGCGACCGCCCGTCGGCCGCGACATCGGCGGTGACGGTGCCGGGCGTCAGGCTGATCGTGCCGGCGAGCACCGTGATCGCTTCCGGGCTGCGCAGTTCCAGCGGAACGGTCAGCCAGGCGGAGCGCAGGTCGCGGTTGCGGCGGAACAGAATCAGCCTCGCCACGGCGAAGTTGGCGACCATGATGTCGAACAGGACGACGGCGACATAATCGATCATTGCGGGGCCGAAGCGAAGCGGTGGCCGGTTGGGCCAATAGGGCGCGGTCAGCAGCGGGACGATGATTCCCACCAATATGCCCAGCACCAGCCCACCGACGGTGATCGCGTTGAGGAGCAGCAGCCACACGAGGATCAGCGCAACGCTGAGCCCGGGGTGCGGAAAAAACTTCGGGATCATCGCGATCCTCCCCGATCCAGGATCGACTGGATTGTTGCGCGAGGTGCGAGCAACTGCTCCGCCGTCGAGCCCATGTACCGGGTAACCGGCAATGCGAACAATGACAGCAAAGCGAGTAGCAGCATCAGGGCGGCGACGCCCAGCAGCTCGCCGCTTGGGGGATTGTGGCCTCCGGGCCGCGCGTCCCCGACGGCGGCGCTCTTCCAAAACAGCAGCGAGCCGGCCCTCGCGAACCCCAGGACGGCGATCAGAGTGGTGACCAGGATCACCGCCCAGATCCACGGTGCGGCGGCGGCGGCGCGCGTGCTCGACAGGATCAGGAGCTTGCCGACGAACCCGGACAGCGGTGGCAGGCCGGCAATGGCAATGGCGGTCAGCAGGTAAAATGCCGCGAGCGGCTCGCTCCAGCGGAAGCGGGGGCCGAGCAGCAGGGCATCGCGCAGCTCCCCGCG
>DATLFV010000009.1:0-6605 GCA_035540875.1 Sphingomicrobium sp.
TGTCTCCAGCCTTGCCTGGGCACTGGGGATGCCCACCCTTTCGCCGCTGCGCGCCTCATCCCCTCCCGCTTGCGGGAGGGGAGATTTCTCCGCCGTGCTCGGAAGCTGCTCTTCCATCGCCTCGGTCGGAGCCACCGCCCCGTCCGCCATCGCCACCGTGTCGGTCCGCTCGCCGTCTCCCGTGGTCTCCTGGCCGTCCTGATCGCTGGCCGGCAGCGCGACATCGGCAGTCCCATCGGTTTCGATCACCGCCAGCACCGAGCCGATCGGAATCTGGTCGCCGACCTCGCCCGCCAGCTCGACCACCTTGCCGGCGACCGGGCTTTCCATCTCCACGGTCGCCTTGTCGGTCATCATGTCGGCGAGCTGCTGGTCCTCGGCGACCTCGTCGCCGATCTTGACGTGCCAGGCCACGATCTCGGCCTCGGCAATGCCCTCGCCAATGTCGGGCAGCTTGAATTCGAACCGTGCCATCAGTCGGCCATCACCTTTTCTAGTGCGCGCTTCATGCGCTTGGGGCCCGGGAAATAGGCCCATTCATAAGCGTGCGGGTAGGGCGTGTCCCAGCCGGTCACGCGCTCCACCGGCGCTTCGAGATGATAGAAGCAGCGCTCCTGCACCAAGGCGGCGAGCTCGGCGCCGAAGCCGCTGGTGCGCGGCGCTTCATGCGCGATCAGGCAGCGGCCGGTCTTCTCGACCGAGCGGGCGATGGTCGGCAAATCGAGCGGGACGAGGGTGCGCAGGTCGATCACCTCGGCGTCGAGGCCCTGCGCCTCGACCGCCGCCAGCGCGACATGGACCATGGTGCCATAGGCGAGCACCGTCAGCTCATGGCCTTCGCGCACCACCTTCGCCTCGCCGAGCGGGACGGTGTAGCGGCCGTCGGGCACGTCGGCGGCGGGGTGCTTCGCCCAAGGCGTCACCGGCCGGTCGTGGTGGCCGTCGAACGGGCCGTTGTAGATGCGCTTGGGCTCGAAGAAGATCACCGGGTCCGGGTCCTCGATGGCGGCGATCAGCAGGCCCTTGGCGTCATGCGGCGTCGAGGGCACCACCACCTTGAGGCCCGCAATGTGGGTGAACAGGCTCTCGGGCGACTGGCTGTGGGTCTGGCCGCCGAAGATGCCGCCGCCATAGGGCGTGCGGATGACCAGAGGCATGGTCCACTCGCCGGCGGTGCGGTAGCGCATCTTGGCCACCTCACTGACGATCTGGTCGTAGCCGGGGTAGATATAGTCGGCGAACTGGATTTCGATCACCGGCTTGAGGCCGTAGGCCGCCATGCCCACGGCCGCGGCGACGATCCCGCCCTCGCTGATCGGAGCGTCGAAGCAGCGCTGCTTGCCGAATTCGCGCTGCAGCCCCTCGGTGGCGCGGAACACGCCGCCGAAAAAACCCACGTCCTCGCCGAACACGACGATGTCGGGGTCGGCCGCCATCGTCACCTTGTGGGCGCTGTTGATCGCCTGGATCATGTTCATGACCGGCATGTCAGCGCCCCTCTTCCCCGGATTCTGCAAGCGCCGCGTCGCGCTGCTCGGCGATGTGCCAGGGGACGTCGGCATAGACGTCCTCGAACATGCTCTCGATCCTCTCCTTGCCCTGTTCGGAGAGGATGCCGAGCTTCTCCGCCTGCTTCTGCGCCGCGCGGACCTCGGCGTCGCATTCGGCGGTCAGTGCCGCGTGCCGCTCCTCGTCCCAGGCGCCGCTCGCGATCAGGTGCGCCTTCAAGCGCGCGATGGGGTCGCCGAGCGGCCATGCCTTGGCCTCGTCGGTCGGGCGATAGCCGCTCGGGTCGTCCGACGTCGAATGGCCCTCGGCGCGGTAGGTGAAGAACTCGATCATCGTCGGGCCGCGGTTGGAACGCGCGCGCTCGGAGGCCCAGCGCACGGCCGCGTAGACGGCGAGCGCGTCATTGCCGTCGACCCGCAGCGCGGCAATGCCGTAGCCGACGGCGCGCTGCGCGAAGGTGGCGCGCTCGGCCCCGGCGATCCCGGAAAAGCTCGAGATCGCCCACTGGTTGTTCACGACGGCGAGGATGACCGGCACGTTGTAGACGGCGGCGAAGGTCGCGGCGGAATGGAAGTCGCCCTCGGCCGTCGCGCCGTCGCCGATCCAGCCCATGGCGATGCGGCTGTCGCCCTTGATCGCCGAGGCCATTGCCCAGCCCACCGCCTGCGGGAACTGGGTGCCGAGATTGCCCGAGATCGAGAAGAAGCCGTGGGCCCGGTCCGAATACATGATCGGCAATTGCCGGCCCTGCAATTTGTCGCCCCGGTTCGAGTAGATCTGGCACATCATGTCGACCAGCGGATAGCCGCGCGCCACCAGCAGCCCCTGCTGGCGATAGGTGGGGAAATGCATGTCATCCGCGCTCATCGCCGCGGCGGCGGCGACCGCGATCGCCTCCTCGCCCGTGCACTTCATGTAGAAGCTGGTCTTCCCCTGCCGCTGGGCGCGGTACATGCGGTCGTCGAACACGCGCACCGTCACCATGTCGCGCAGCATCTTGAGCAAGGTGTCGCTGTCGAGCCGCGGATCCCAGGCGCCGACCGCGCGATGATCCTCGTCGAGCACGCGCACCAGATGCGTCGCCAGCGCGTGAGTCTCGGCCGGGGCGGCGGCGATGTCCGGGCGCGGCGCCGCGCCGGCGGCGGGAACCGCGATGGCGGAGAAGTCGGGCGTGTCGCCGGGCCGGAACGGCGGCTCGGGAACGTGCAATTGCAGCTGCGGCCGATTGGCGCCCAGCAAGGGATCACGATCGCTCATCGGTTCAGGCGCTTAGTCGCGAGTTCGGCGGGCGGCAACCGTGAGCCACGCACCAGGTCCGCTCGTCCTGAGCGAAGTCGAAGGGCGCCGGCCCGGCGGCCGTGCCACGCGCCCTCCGACTGCAGCGCTTAGACGAACGGCCGCTAGTCTCCGTGCGGAACGCTCACGCTCGCCCCGGCGCTGAAGGCGCCGCCGGCCGACTGCTCGAACCAGAACGGCCGGCGCTTGGCTGTGCCGCCCGCCACCTGGTCGAGATTGCTGTCGTAAACGACGCCATTGGCCACCGTGTAGCGGACCGAGGCGCTGTTGCGGATGTTCTCGAGCGGGTTCGAGTCGAGCACCACCAAATCGGCGAGCTTGCCCGGCTCGATCGAGCCGAGGTCGCGGTCGAGCCCGAGCGCGCGCGCCGGGTTGATCGTGCCCGTGGCAAGCGCCTGGTGCGGGCTCATGCCTCCCAATGCGAAGCTCCACATGTCCCAGTGCGCACCAAGCCCCTCGCGCTGGCCATGGGCGCCGATCGACACCGGCACGCCAAGGTCGCCGATGCGCTTGGCGAGCTCGGCCACCGACACCAGGTTGTGCTCCTCGGCCGGGACCATGGTGCGGCGGCGGGAACGCGCGTCGAGGATTCGCCGCGGCACCCAGCGCGACAGGATCGGGTCCTTCCAGACCTCGGTCTGCTGGTACCAGTAATTCTCGCCGAACGGACCGCCGTAAGCGACCACGAGGGTCGGCGTGTAGGCGGTCTTCGATCCGCGCCACAGCTGGAAGACGTCGTCATACGCTTTCTGCACCGGCAGCGAATGCTCGATGGTGGTGTGCCCGTCGACGATCTGCGTCATGTTGTGCTGGAACAAGGAGCCGCCCTCCGGCACCACCTCCATGCGCAGCTCGCGCGCGGCGGCGATGATCTGCTGGCGCTGGTCGCGGCGCGGCTGGTTGTAGCTTTTCACCGACCATGCGCCCGACGCCTTGAGGCGCCGCAGGTGCGAGCGCGCGTCCTCGAGGCTGTCGACCTGCACGGTGAAGGGAGTCGTCGCGCCGTAAAGGATGGTGCCGGTCGAAAACAGCCGCGGCCCGACGATCCGTCCCGCCTTCTGCATCTCCGAGGCGGCGAAGATCTCGCTGGTGTCGTTCGACGGGTCGTGCGCGGTGGTGACGCCATAGCCGAGCCCGGCGAACAGGACCCAGTTCTGCTGCGGGATGATCTCCTCGGTGCCCAACGAGCCGTGCCAGTGCGCGTCGATCAGGCCGGGGATGACGGTCTTGCCGGTAAGGTCGAGCGTGCGCGCCCCGGCGGGCACGGCAATTGTTCCGGCCGGGCCGACCGCGGCGATGCGGTTGCCGCTGATCACCACGGTGCCGTTCTCGATCACCTCCTCGCCGCGCATGGTGACGATGCGCGCGCCGGTCAGCGCCAGCGTGCCGGCCGGCCGCGCCGCATCGGCGGTGAAGCCCAGCGGGACCCGCGCCGCGGGGGCGGGTTCCTTCTCCGCGACGAAGGCGGCGTGCGCCGCAAGGTCGCGGCGGAACAGGTCGGGCCCCTGCGTCCAGTAGAGGCTGCGGCCGTTGCCCGACCAGTGCACCCAGTCGCCCGCGTCGGTGCTGACCCGCGCCTGGGGCAGCGACTTGCCGCCGGGCGAAATGTCGATGGAGCGGCCCGAGCGCACGAACGGCGTCACGAACGCCTGGTAGCGCTCGGTCCAGGCGACGTAGCTCTCGTCGGGCGAGACGGCGAACTCCGACGCATTTTGGGAAATGAGATGAGTCACCTCGTCGGCGCCGCTGACGTTGATCGAGCGCAGCGACCGCTTCGCCTCGGCCTCGTTGGCCATGAAGAACAGACGGTCGCCCGACGCGCCGAACTGCGGGAGCGTGCCCGACTTGACCACCCTCTTGGCGGCTCCGCCGCGCGCGGGGACGACGTAGATGCCCGGGTCGCGGCCCCACATCGGGGTGTTCAGATAGCCGTCGCTGACCTTGCGGAAGGCGATGGTCTGGCCGTTGGGCGAGAAGCTCGGCTCGACATAATGGCCGGGCTCGCTGGTCACCGCGCGGCCGCGCCCGCCGCCGGCGGCCACCACCTTCACATGGCCGGCGTCGCGGTCGTTCCAGCTGGTGTAGACGATCTGGCGCCCGTCGCGCGACCAGCGCGGGTAGAGCTCGAACTCGTCGGTGGCGGTGGTCAGGCGCCGCGGCGCGCCGCCCGCCGCGTCGCGGATCCACAATTGGCCGAGCGCCTCGAACACGACCCGGCGGCCGTCGGGGCTGGCCTGGGCGAAGCGCACCATGCGCACGTCGAAGCGGTCGGGCGCGATCTCCTTGGGGAAGCGCACGGCTTCCTCGACGAAGCGGGTGCCGGTGACCCGGAACGGGATGTTGCGAACCTCGCGGGAGGCGACGTCGATGCGGTGGATGCCGCCGCCCGCCCAGAACACCAGGCTGCGGTTGTCGGGCGTCCAGCTCATCGCCGGATAGACGCCGTGGATCGCCCAGGTCTCCTGCATGTCGCGGTCGAGCATGTCGGTCAGCGGCGTTTCGCGGCCGCTGGCGATGTCGAGCAAATAGATGGTGGACTTGTACCGGTCGCGGCGGATGAAGGCCAAGGTCTTGCCGTCCGGGGACGGCGTCGGGCGGATCGCCCCGCCGGGGCCTTTGACATAGGTCTCGACGTCACCCTTCTCGCGGTCGAGCCGCTGGATCACGTAGATCTGCCCGTTGGGGTCCTTGCTATATTCGAAGATCTCGCCCGGCGTCGCGTCGTCGGAGAAATAGAGATATTTGCCGTCGGGCGAGAAGGCGGGCTCGCCCGTGTCCTTCTGCTTGGTGCGCGCCTTCGTCATCTGCACGCCCTCGCTGATGCCGCCGCGGTGGTAGAGCCACATTTCGCCCGCGCCCAATGAGCGGGTGCTGGTGAAATGCTTGCGCGCGACCACGAAGGCGCCGTCGGGAGTCCACTCGGGCTGGTTCAAGAGGCGGAACTTCTCGTCGCTGATCGCGCGCGGCGCCGAGCCGTCGCGGCCCATGATCCAGATATTGTCGCCGCCGCCGCGATCGGAGGTGAAGGCGATCTCCGTGCCGCTGGGCGAAAAGCGCGGCTGCATGTCCCACGCATGGCCGCTGGTCAGCGGCCGCGCCTGGCCGCCGCTGATCGGCATGATGTAGATGTCGCCGAGCAGGTCGAAGACGATCTCGCGCCCGTCCGGAGAGACGTCGAGCGACATCCAGGTTCCCGAGCTGGTGTCGATCGGCACCTGCCGCCCGGGCCCGCGCGGCGTCGACACGTCCCATTTCTTGGGATCGGTCGGCGGCGCGGTCGGCGCGCCGAGGCCGCCCTGGGTCGCCGCCTTCTGCAGCTCCTGCGCGACCGGCCGCGGCTCCTGCTCGGCCTTTTGCGGCTGCAGCGGGTCGGCCTTCTTGTCGGTTTCCGAAGGCGGCGGCGCGACCGGCGGGGTCGGCGCCGGCTGGGCGGCAGCGCGGACGGCAAGCAGGCAGGTTGCGGCAAGCAGGAAAACGTGGCGGCGCATGGTGGAAGCCCTTCGAGCGGAGAGTCTGCGCCAAGTCTTGGCGGGCCGCGCCCGGCTTGGCAACGCACCGCGGCCGCTGCCGGCATGAAATCCGCCGCATGTTGACCCGAACCGGCGGGGCGACTAGCCGCCCGCCGAGCCCGAGGGAGCCCCGCCGATGTCCGATAGCCTGCCCGACCGACTGTCGCTCGACCCGCGCAGCCCGTACTTCGACCAGGACGTTCTGAGCCGCGGCATCGGCATCCGCTTCAACGGCCAGGAAAAGACCAACGTCGAGGAATATTGCATTTCCGAAGGCTGGATCCGCGTTGC
>DATLFV010000010.1:0-4358 GCA_035540875.1 Sphingomicrobium sp.
TTGGACCCCAGCTTTCGCTGGGGTGACGGCTGGCGGACGCGAATGAAACCGCGCCAGCGCCCAGGCCGCGCCCGCGGTCGGCGCGATTGCCGTCCGCACCGTCAGCCCAAGCCGCGCAAAGCGCGCGTGGACGTCGGCGACCAGCCCGTCCTCGCCGCCGAACAGATGCGCGACCCCGGTAACGTCCAGCCGCATGCCATCCTCGCCGTCGACTTCCACCACCGGCGACCAGCGCCCGGCCCAGCGCGCCAGCCGCTCGGCCAGCGCTGGTCGCCGGTGGTGGAAGTCGACGGCGAGGATGGCATGCGGCTGGACGTTACCGGGGTCGCGCATCTGTTCGGCGGCGAGGACAAGCTGGTCGCCGACGTCCACGCGCGCTTTGCGCGGATCGGGCTGACGGTGCGGACGGCAATCGCGCCGACCGCGGGCGCGGCCTGGGCGCTGGCGCGGTTTCATTCGCGTCCGCCAGCCGTCACCCCAGCGAAAGCTGGGGTCCAAGCGGCCGTGGGCGCGGGTTCGAACGGCAGTCTGGATCCCAGCTTTCGCTGGGATGACGACAAGAAAGCGCTGGCCGCCCTGCTTGCGCCGCTGCCGGTGGCGGCGCTGCGCCTGCCGGCGCAGGCGACGCGGACGCTCGAGCGGCTGGGGCTGAAGACCATCGGCGCGCTGAGCGGGATCGAGCGGCGCAGCCTGGCGCGGCGGTTTCGCGAGGCCGACAATCCGCTCGACGCGCTCGACCGGATGCTCGGCCGCAAGCCCGAGCCTTTGACCGCGACGCGATCCGAGCCGCCGCCGCGCGCGGCGCTGCGCCTGGCCGAGCCGGTGGCCGATCCGACGATCCTGGGCAGCGCGCTGGCGCGGCTCGCCGATCCATTGGTGGAGGCCTTGGCCGAGCGGCGGCTGGGGGCGCGGCGCATCCTGTTCGAGGCGTTCCGGGTCGACGGCGAGGTCGGCCAGGCCGAGGCGGAGACGGCGCGGCCGACCCGCGATCCGGCCCATGTCGTGCGGCTGCTCGCCGAGAAACTGCAGCACATCGACCCGGGCTTCGGCTTCGACGGCTTCGCGCTCACCGCCAGCTGGTGCGAGCCGCTCGACGCGAGCCAGGACGCGCTGATCGGCGAGCCGCCGCGCGAGCTCGAGCTGGCGCGGCTGATCGACCGGCTGGTGGCGCGGCTCGGGCGGGAACGGGTGCGCCGGCCCGAGCATCGCGAGAGCCATTTGCCCGAGCGGGCGAGCGGGTGGGGCCTTGCGCTTTCCCCTGCCATTGAGGGGAGGGGCAGGGGTGGGGCGCGGAGCGAAGCTCCGCAGAGGGCTTCGAGCCCTCTGCTCCGCCACCCACCCCCTGCCCCCTCCCTTGAAAGGGAGGGGAGACCTCAACGCCTGCTCGATGCGCCCGAGGCGATCGCGGTGGTCTATGCGACGCCCGAGGGCGTGCCGCGGCGGTTCGTGTGGCGGCGGGCGGTGCACGACATTGCGCGGGTCGAGGGGCCGGAGCGCATTTCGCCCGAATGGTGGCGGGCGCCGTCGGCGACGCGGCTGCGCGATTATTACCGGGTCGAGGATGCCAGCGGGCGGCGGTTCTGGATCTACCGCGAAGGCGTGATCGGCGACGGCCGCGGCGGGGCGCCGGCCTGGTATGTGCACGGGCTGTTCGGATGACGACTTTTTGCTCGCGCAGAGACGCGGAGACGCAGGGAGGCCGGCGCACGAACCAGCCGCTCTGCGCCTCTGCGTCTCTGCGCGAACATGAAGCGGGATTCGGTGCCTTCGCGGGAATGACGGACCGTGCCCGAATATAGCAATTTCGCGCGCAGGAAGCTGGTTCGGGACGGGCCGATCGAGGCGATCCCGCCGGCCGCTTATGTCGAGCTTGGCGTCGCCACGCCCTTCTCCTTCCTGCGCGGAGCGTCGGACGCGATCGAGCTGGTGCTGCGCGCGCTCGAGCTGGGCATGGACGCGATCGGGGTCGCCGACCGCAATACTCTGGCCGGGGTGGTCAGGATGCACAGCGCAGCCAAGGGCGCGGGGCTGCGGCCGCTGATCGGGTGCCGGCTGGATCTCTCCCCCTCCCGCTTGCGGGAGGGGGTTGGGGGGTGGGAAAGTCCAAGACACACAGGCCCACCCCCGACCCCTCCCGCAAGCGGGAGGGGAGAAGGACTGAGCCTGCTCGCCTACCCGAAGGATCGCGACGGCTACGGCCGGCTGTCGCGGCTGCTGAGTTTGGGCAAGCTGCGGGCCGAGAAGGGCGAGTGCGCGCTGAGCCTGGAGGACGTCGCGGCGCACCAGGAGGGGATCGCCTTCATCGCCTGGCCAGGCGAGGTGGACGGCTTCGAGGGCGAGCTGGCGCGGCTGCGCGAGGCGCTGCCCGGGCTGCGCCATGTCGCCGTGTCGTGGCTCTACCGGGGCGACGACAATGCGCGGGTCGAGCGGCTCGACCGCATCGCGCGTGGGGCTGGCTGCACGATCCTGGCGACCAACGACGTCCATTATCATGCGCCCGAGCGCCGGCCGCTGCAGGACGTGATGAGCTGCATCCGCGAAAAGACGACCATCGCCAGCGCCGGCTATCTGCTCAACGCGAATGCCGAGCGGCATCTGAAGGGGCCGGATGAGATGGCGCGGCTGTTCGCGCGCTGGCCGCACGCGATTGCCGCGACCCGGGAGTTCGCCGATGCGCTCGACTTCAGCCTCGACGAGCTCAAGTATGAATATCCGCGCGAGACGGTGCCCGAGGGGCGCAGTCCGCAGGCGCATCTCGAGCATCTGACCTGGGAGGGCGCGCGATCGCGCTGGCCGGACGGCGTGCCAGGGAAGGTCGACAAGCAGCTGCGCCATGAGCTGGCGCTGATCGCCAAGCTCGACTTCGCGCGATACTTCTTGACGGTCCACGACATCGTCGCCTTCGCGCGCGGGCTCGACCCGCCGATCCTGTGCCAGGGGCGCGGCTCGGCGGCCAACAGCGCGGTCTGTTTTTGCCTCGGCATCACCGCGGTCGACCCGTCGACCAGCGACCTTCTGTTCGAGCGCTTCATTTCCGAGGAGCGCCGCGAGCCGCCCGACATCGACGTCGACTTCGAGCACGAGCGGCGCGAGGAGGTGATCCAGCACATCTATGCCAAATATGGGCGGGAGCGCGCCGGCATCGCCGCGACGGTGATCCATTACCGCCCTCGCTCGGCGATCCGCGAGGTCGGCAAGGTGATGGGGCTGAGCGAGGACGTGTGCGCGGCGATCGCCGGGACGATCTGGGGCAGCATGAGCGAGGAGATCGAGGATCGCGTCGACGACGCCGGGCTCGACCTCAACGACCCGCACCTGGCGCGGACGATCAAGCTTGCCGAGCAATTGATCGGAATGCCGCGGCATCTCTCGCAGCATGTTGGCGGCTTCGTGCTGACCGAGCGGCCGCTGACCGAGACGGTGCCGATCGGCAATGGCGCGATGGACGAGCGCACCTTCATCGAGTGGGACAAGGACGACATCGACGATCTCGGCATCCTCAAGATCGACGTGCTGGCGCTCGGCATGCTGACCTGCATCCGCAAGGCGTTCGACCTGATCGAGGAGCACCATAATGAGCGCTGGGAGCTGGCGAGTGTCCCGCAGGAGGTGCCGCAGGTTTACGACATGCTGTGCCGCGGGGATTCGCTGGGCGTGTTCCAGGTCGAGAGCCGGGCGCAGATGAACATGCTGCCGCGATTGAAGCCGCGCTGCTTCTACGACCTGGTGATCGAGGTCGCGATCGTCCGGCCGGGGCCGATCCAGGGCGACATGGTGCATCCCTACCTCAAGCGCCGGCAGGGGAAGGAGCCGATCCTGTTCCCCTGCCCCGACCCCGACCATGGCGATCCGGACGAACTGGAACGGATCCTCGGGCGCACATTGGGCGTGCCGATCTTCCAGGAGCAGGCGATGAAGATCGCCATCGACGCGGCGAAATTCTCGCCCGCCGAGGCCAACCAGCTGCGCAAGGCGATGGCGACCTTCCGCTCGCGCGGGACGATCGAATTGCTCCAGGACAAGATGGTCGGGCGGATGGTGGAGCGCGGCTATGACGAGGATTTCGCGCAGCGCTGCTTCGACCAGATCAAGGGGTTTGGCGAATATGGCTTCCCGGAAAGCCATGCGGCGAGCTTCGCGCACCTGGTCTACGTGTCGAGCTGGCTGCGCTGGCGCTATCCGGCGGCGTTCGCCTGCGCGCTGCTCAACAGCCAGCCGATGGGGTTCTACGCGCCGGCGCAGATCGTGCGCGATGCGAGGGAGCATGGCGTCGAGGTGCGGGCGGTGGATGTGAATGCCAGCGGGTGGGATTGTAGTTTGGAAGCTTCCCCTCCCCTTCAGGGGAGGGGATTGAGGGG
>DATLFV010000011.1:0-8463 GCA_035540875.1 Sphingomicrobium sp.
GCGGCTGCCACCTGCTCGGCGATCTTGCCGATCGGCTGGATGACGCCCGTCTCATTGTTGACGTGCTGCACCGCGATCAGGGCCCGGTCGCCATGCAGCGCGACCTCAAGGGCTGTCTCGTCGATCAGCCCGCCGGGCGCGACGGCGATCGTCTTTGCCCGCCCCATCGCCGCGGGCACCGCGTCATGCTCGGTGGCGCCGCGCGCCCGGCCAGGCACTTTCGAGCGCTGGGCGGCAATGGCGATCGCTTCGCTGGCCCCCGAGGTCAGGATGACGTCATGCCGCCAGCCTAGCGCCGCCGCGATCCGCCGCCGTGCATCCTCGAGAGCGGCGCGGGCGCGCCTGCCGTCGGCATGGGGGGAGCTCGGGTTGGCCCACAGCTCGAGCGCTTCGGCGACCGCGGCGCTGGCCTGCGGCAGCACCGGCGTCGTCGCCGCATGGTCGAGGTAAAGCCGCTGCCTGCCCATCTAAAAGCCGAGGATTCCTGCCGATTGCCAGTTGAACGCCCTCCCCTATATAGGAGCCGCCGCCGCGGTGCACCCGTGGCCGAAGCCGACCATCCCTGACGCGAGCACCCGCCAGCCCATGCCCGAAGTGATTTTCCCTGGTCCCGAAGGCCGTCTCGAAGGCCGTTTCCATCCCGGCCTCAGGCCGCGCGCGCCGGTCGCACTCGTCCTGCACAGCCATCCCCAGGCCGGCGGCACGATGAACAACAAGATGGTGCAATTGCTCTATCAGACGTTCGTCCGCCGCGGCTTCGCGACGTTGCGCTTCAACTTCCGCGGCGTCGGCAAGAGCCAGGGCATCTTCGACAATGGCGTCGGCGAGCTCAGCGACGCCGCGAGCGCGCTCGACTGGGTGCAGCAAATCCACCCGGAGGCGGAGACCACTTGGGTCGCGGGGGTCAGCTTCGGCGCCTGGATCGGCATGCAGCTGCTGATGCGCCGGCCGGAGATCAAGGGCTTCATCTCGATCGCCCCGCCCGCCAACATGTACGACTTCAGCTTCCTCGCCCCCTGCCCCTCCTCGGGCATCATCATCCAGGGCGAGGCCGACGAGGTGGTGACCCCCAGCGCGGTGCAGAAGCTGGTCGACAAGCTGCGCACCCAGCGCCACATCACCATCCACCACGACACGATCCCGGGCGCCAACCACTTCTTCGCCAACGAGCTCGATTTGCTGATGAAGAGCGTGGACGGTTACCTCGACATGCGCCTCGCCAAGGACCTGAAGCGCTAATTTTGGGATAGAGACCAGCGAAGCTGGCGGAGGGCTTGGGGCGCGGCTCAAGGACCCCTCCACCGCCTTCGGCGGTCCCCCTCCCCAGCAAAGGCTGGGGAGGAATTAGAGCGTCCAGATCAGCACGTTGGCGATCAGGACGACAGCCGCGAGGATCATCAGCAGCCCGCGGCCGCGATGCTCGCGCTTCGAGGCCAGTTTGATGCCTCCGCCGATCAGCAGGAAGGCGGCGATCATGGCGATCGCCAGCAGGGTCGATCCAAGCTGGCTCACGAGCGGAAAAACCTTTTCAATTCAGCGCGCCTTTTTCACACAGATTTAACCAATGTTGCTTCAAAATGTGGGCATGAACCCGGCTGAGCAGCAGGCACGCCTCGAAGAGGCGTTCGAGCGAATCGAGGAAACCATCCTGCCGTGCATCGCGATGATGCTCGAGACCCTGCTCGACGCTTCCGCGGGAGTGGCCGAAACCGACCCGAAAGCACTGGCCGCGGAGCTCAGGATCCTCGCCTCCGAGCTCGAGGAGCTGACCCGCACCGTCGAGCGCTCGAGTCCCGTCCATCTCGATCCCGGCGAGTATCGGACCGCCGCCGCCTAGCCGGCGACGATCCGCGCGTGCAGCGCCGGATCGACGTTGCCGCCCGACAGCACGACGATTGTTCCCTCGGCCGCAGCGACCCTGCCGGCAAGCAAGGCCGCGAGCCCGGCCGCGCCGCCCGGCTCGATCCTCAGCTGGTGCTCGCGCCAGGCGAAGCGCATCGCTTCCTCGACCTCATGGTCGCTGACGGCGAGCAGGCGCGCGTTGCGCTGGCGCAGGATGTCATAGGTGATCGGCGAGACGCGCGGCGTCTGCAGCGCGTCGCACAAGGTTGGCGGCGCGTCCGCCGCGACCGGGACGATCTCGCCAAGCTCGAGCGAGCGCCCCATGTCGTCCCAGCCCTCGGGCTCGACCGCCACGATTTCCGCATCGGAGCAGGCAAGCGCGATCCCCGAGGCGAGCCCGCCGCCCCCGCAGGGGATGACGATAAGCCGCGGCGGCTCCGGCGCCTGCTCGAGGATCTCCAGGCCGACGGTGCCCTGGCCGGCGACGATGTCGGGATCGGCGAAGCTTGGAACCACCACGCTCCCGCGCTCGGCGGCCAGAGCCGCGGCGATCTCCTCGCGGCTTTCGCTGCGGCGGTCGTAGAAGACGATGTCGGCGCCCTCGGCACGAGTGCCCTCGGCCTTCACCGCCGGCGCGTCCGCCGGCATCACGATGACGGCCCGGATGCCGAGCCGGCGCGCGGCAATGGCGACACCGCGGGCGTGGTTGCCCGAGGAAAAGGCCACGACTCCGCCGCGCCGCTCCGCCTGCGTGAGCCGCGCAAGGCGGTTGCTGGCGCCGCGCAGCTTGAACGCGCCGCCGGTCTGCAGATTCTCGCACTTGAGCCAGACGCGTACGCCGCCGACCCGGCTTTCGATGAGCGGCGTGCGCTCGACGAGGCCGGCGATGCGCTGCCGGGCAGCAACAACGTCATTCCGGCTGACCTTCAAAGCTTCGTTCAAGTTGCTGAACTTTCTCGTGTTTCGCTGAATCGTTGCACCCCAGCGACAGACGTTGCCGCCAGGCACCTTTGTGGGGGAGAAAAATCTTTACAGGCCGGAACCCCCTCCATATATCGCGCCTCCGCTGCCCCATGGGACTTCCAACCGCAAGGCAGCTTTCGTCAACGTTCGCCGAAAGGCACTTGGAGGTCCCTTGAATTGCACAAGCATCATCGCCCGCTGGGGCTAGCGACGGCCCCGTCCGGCATCCGCTCGGGTGCCGACATCGCTCGGCAGCGCCCGGTCCAGCCGGTGACGCTCCTTCGCCCGCACGCCGCCCGGCGCGCGGCCCGCTTCTTCGTCGAGAAGTTCCCGGGCCGTTCGCTCTATGCGGTCAAGGCGAACCCGTCGCCCGACCTGCTGCATGTCCTGTGGGATGCCGGCGTCACGCATTATGACGTGGCGTCGATCGGCGAGGTGCGCCTGGTCGCCGGGACGCTCCCCGCCGCCGTCCTGTGCTTCATGCACCCGGTCAAGGCCGAGGAGGTGATTGCCGAGGCCTATCATGTGCACGGCGTTCGCACCTTCAGCCTCGATACGCTCGACGAGCTCGACAAGATCGTGCGCGCGACGGCCACGGACGGGGTTGCGGCCAGCGACCTCAACCTGCTGGTCCGGGTGCGGGTCAGCTCGGACCACGCCAAGCTCAGCCTCGCCGCCAAGTTCGGGGCCGAGCCGCACGAGCTCAAGGCCCTGCTGTTCGCCGCCCGCCAGGCGGCCGACGCGCTCGGCCTCTGCTTCCACGTCGGCAGCCAGGCGATGAGCCCGGCCGCTTATGCCGAGGCGATGGGCCGGGTCCGCGACGCGATCGTCGAAGCGGCCGTCACCGTCGACATCGTCGATGTCGGCGGCGGCTTCCCCTCGTCCTATCCAGGCATGGAGCCGCCCCCGCTGGAGACCTATTTCGCCGTGATCCACGAGGCGTTCGAGAAGCTTCCGATCAGCTATTCGGCCGAACTGTGGTGCGAGCCGGGCCGCGCCTTGTGCGCCGAATATGCCTCGCTCGTGGTGCGCGTCGAGAAGCGTCGCGGCGACGAACTCTACATCAACGACGGGGCGTACGGCGCCTTGTTCGACGCCGCGCACATCGGCTGGCGCTACCCGGTCGAGCTGTTGCGCGACGAGCCGTCAAGCGTGCGTTCAACGGCGTTCAGCTTCTATGGGCCGACCTGCGACGACCTCGACCATATGGCCGGGCCGTTCGAGCTGCCGGCCGACGTCGAGGCCGGCGACTATGTCGAGATCGGGATGCTCGGCGCCTACGGCTGTGCAATGCGCACGGCGTTCAACGGCTTCGGCACGGTCGCAGCCGAGATCGTCGACGACGAGCCGATGGCGAGCCTCTACGCCGAGGTCGAGCCCGCCCGGTCGAACGTGGTGAAGCTCTAGGACGAGATACTCCTCCCGCAGTGCGGGAGGAGAGCGGAGGGTGAGGCTGTCCCCTCCCGAGCACGAGAACGACAGGCCTTGCCTTGACCCCACCCGCGCTGCGGGCGGGGAGCTATTGGAGTTGGGAATGAACGCCGGGACCAAGATCAACGACACGCGCAAGGCGGAGCTCCTGTCGAGCCCCGTCGAGCATATCGACATCACCAAGTTCGATGCCCGCCCGATCGTCGAGGCGATGGGCAAGATGAGCTTCACCAGCCGCGACCTGTCGCGCGCCACCGGCATCTACAACCAGATGCTCGAGGACCCGAACTGCTCGGTCATCCTGGTGGTTGCCGGCTCGACCTCGGCCGGCGGCTGCATGGACCTTTATGCCGAGCTCGTCCGCTCCAACATGGTCGACGCCATCGTCGCCACCGGCGCCACGATCGTCGACATGGATTTCTTCGAAGCGCTTGGCCACAGGCACTTCCAAGCCAATGAAATCCCTGACGATGATACGCTTCGCTCGCTCTACATCGACCGCATCTACGACACCTATATCGACGAAGAGCAATTGCAGGACACGGACTTCACTATCGGCCGCATCGCCGACGGCCTGGAGCCGCGCCCCTACAGCAGCCGCGCCTTCATCCGCGAAATGGGCAAGTGGCTGAGCGAGGGCAATTCCAAGAAGGACAACAGCCTCGTCAAGCTCGCCTACGAGCATGACGTGCCGATCTTCTGCCCGGCCTTCACCGACAGCTCGGCGGGCTTCGGCCTGGTCAAGCACCAGGTCGACGCGATGAAGCGCGGCGGGCATTACATGACGCTCGACAGCATCGCCGACTTCCGCGAGCTGACCGACATCAAGATCAAGGCCGGCACCACCGGCCTGCTGATGATCGGCGGCGGCGTTCCGAAGAACTTCGCGCAGGACACGGTCGTCTGCGCCGAGATCCTCGGCCACGAGGACGTCGAGGTGCACAAATATGCGGTGCAGATCACGGTCGCCGACGTGCGCGACGGCGCCTGCTCCTCCTCGACGCTTCAGGAAGCGGCGAGCTGGGGCAAGGTCTCGACCGCAATGGAGCAGATGGTGTTCGCCGAAGCGACCTCGGTCCTGCCGCTGCTTGCAAGCGACGCCTGGCACCGTGGCGCCTGGCGCAACCGCGAGAAGCGCCGCTTCGCCAAGCTGTTCGACTGACGGCTGGCCCACAGCCGTCATCCCGGACTTGATCCGGGATGACGGGTCGGTCTAGCGCTATGCTGACCTGAGATCCCGGCTTCCGCCGGGATGACGGTGGGGGCATGTCGCCATGGGAATCGACCCGCTGCTCGGGCCCGTCGTGGTGCTCGTCGCCTGGACTTTGGTGATGATGATCTGGATGGCCGCGACGCGGCTGCCGGCGATGCGCGACGCGGGCATCGACATGAAGATGCGCGTCGGCGGGCGCGGCCAGGACCTCGAAGGCGTGGTGCCGCCCGAGGTGCAGTGGAAAGCCCACAATTACATGCACCTGACCGAACAGCCGACGATCTTCTACGCCATCGTCTTCGCGCTGGTCCTGATGGGCGGCAGCATGCCCATCAACGTCTACCTGGCCTGGGGCTATACGGTGCTGCGCATCGGCCACTCGCTGGTGCAGTCGACCACCAACATCGTCCGCTACCGCTTCAGCCTGTTCCTGCTCTCGTCATTGTGCCTGCTGGGGCTGACGGTCCATGCGCTCGCCTGGGTGATCGGCGCGGCGCTCTAGCGGGCGAAAGCGGCAGCGAGCTCGACATGGGTCGACCAGCGGAACTGGCCGACCGGGCGCACCCATTGCAGCGCCAGCCCGCCCTCGACGAGCGTCCGCGCATCGCGCGCGAAGGTGGCGGGGTTGCAGCTCACATAAGCCAGTCGCGGGGCACTGGAGGCGGCAATCCTGGCGACCTGCTCGGCGGCGCCGGCACGCGGCGGGTCGATGACCACGGCCTCGAATTTTGCCAGCTCCCGCTCGTCCAGCGGGCGCCGGTAGAGGTCGCGGTGCTCGACCGCGAGTCCAGCCCCCGCCCGCTTGAGCGCCAGCACTGCCTCACGCGAGGCTTCGGCCGCGTAGCCCTGGCCCCGCAGCGCCAGGGCAAAGGTGCCGAGGCCGGCGAACAGGTCCGCGGTGGGCGCCGCCTCGCCAACCGCCTCGCGAACCGCGGCGACCAGCGCCGCCTCGCCGTCGGCGGTCGCCTGCAGGAAGGCCCCGACCGGCAACGTCACCGGCGTACCGGACAAAGTGACCGTGGCGGGCCGGGGCTCGTAAAAGGTCTCCGGCCCCATGCCCTGGTCGAGGCTGAGCCGGGCCAGGCGGTGCGCATTGCAAAAGGCGGTCAGCGTCTCGACCGCCTCGAGCCCGTGCGGTTCGACGCCCTTCAGGAGCAGGTCCACGCCCTGGTCGGCGAGAATCATCTGGACCTCGGCCGTGGCGCGCGGCGGCAGCAGCTGGGCCAGCAATGCGCGGAGCGGCGCCACCAGCGCCACCAGCTCGGGCCTGAGGATATGGTTCTCGTGCATGTCGACGATGCGGTGCGACCTGGCGGCGTTGAAGCCGATCACGGCGGCCTTGCCGGCGCGCATCGCCCGCAGGCTGGCGCGGCGGCGGCTGCCCGGCGGCGACAAATGCGGCGCGCGGATCTCGGCATCGAGCCCGTGCTGCGCAAGCGCGGTCGCGACCCGCGCGACGAGATAATCGCGATAGGCAGTGTCATCGACATGCTGCAGCTGGCAGCCGCCGCACTCGGGAAAGTGACGGCATGGCGGCAGCTGGTGGTGCGGCCCCCGCTCGATGCTGCCGTCGTCGTGCAGAATGTCGCCGGGCGCGGCAAAAGCGGCATGGCGGCCGCTCGCCGTCACCCCGTCGCCACGCGCGGCGATGCGGACGATGACCTCGCTCACAGCACCGCTGGAATGGCCGCGAGCAGATCGTCGGCGATCATGTGCGGGCCCGCGGCCTCGGCGGCGCGGCCGTGCAGCCAGACCGCGGCCGAGGCAGCTTCGAAGCTGGCCATTCCTCGGGCCCGAAACGCCGCGACCATGCCGGCAAGCACGTCGCCGGTGCCCGCGCTCGCCAGCCAGGCGGGTGCCGGCGGCGCGAATCCCAACCGACCATCAGGGCTGGCGACCAATGTGTCGGGCCCCTTGTAGACGATCACCGCGCCCGACAGGCGCGCCGCCGCCAGCGCCTGCTCGGTCTTGTTCCCCGGCAGCTCGCCGAACAGCCGGACGAACTCGCCCGCGTGCGGCGTCACCACCGCATCCTGGCCGCGCAGCCGGCCCGGCTCGCCCAGCGCGCCGATCGCGTCGGCGTCGATCACCTTGGGAGCCCGCGACGTCAGGGCCAGGGTCAGGACCTGCGGGAGGTCGCCCATGCCCGGACCGACCAGCACGCAGCCGATGCGCGGGTCGTTGAGCACCGCCGTGTCGAGCTGGACGATCGCCGCCGGCAGGCCGGCAATCGGGCGAGAGGTGCTCACCCGCACATATCCCGCACCGGCGCGCGCAGCAGCGGTGCAGGCGAGCGCGATTGCGCCCGGCATATTGCCGGCCAGCGCATGAACGAGCCCGCGGCTGTACTTGTGGCCGCCCGGATCGAGCGGCGGCAGCTCGGGGCGGCCGATCTCGTGCCAGTCGCCGGCGGTTGCGACGCCGATGTCGGCGAGCACCACCCGGCCGCAGCGGTGCAGCGCCGGCGCCAGCCGGTGCGCGGGCTTGAGCGCGCCGAGGGCGAGCGTCATGTCGAAATCGGGAACAGGGCTCAGCAGGGCGCCGCTGTCGCTGTCGACACCGCTCGGCAGGTCGCAGGCGACGCACAGGCGCGCCGAGAGGGCGAGTCGAGAAAGCTCTGTGACTGCAGCGGGTTCGATGCCGCGCTTGAGCCCGGTTCCGAACAGGCAGTCGATCAGCAGCGGCCGCGGCTCGGTGACATCGGAAAGCGCCTCCACTGCCCCCTGCCACGCCTCGCGGGCACGGCGCGCAGCATCGGTGGCAGGTTGACCCAGCATCGCCACGCGCACGTCCACGCCCTGCTCCGCCAGGCGCCGCGCGGCGACGAAGCCGTCGCCGCCATTGTTGCCGGGCCCGCACAGGACCAGCGCCGACATCGGCCCGGCAAAGCGCAGCGCGGCGTCCGCCAGTGCCGCCCCGGCCCGCTCCATCAGCATTTCGACGCTCGTCCCGGCGGCGATCGCCTGCTCCTCGGCCTCGCGCATTGCGGCGGCAGTCAGGATCGGGCGGCCGAA
>DATLFV010000012.1:0-3698 GCA_035540875.1 Sphingomicrobium sp.
GGGGGCGCAGCTGGGCCTGAAGACGGCGATCGTCGAGCGCGAGAACCTTGGCGGCATCTGCCTCAACTGGGGGTGCATCCCGACCAAGGCGCTGCTGCGCTCGGCCGAGGTGTTCCACCAGATGCAGAACGCCAAGGCCTATGGCCTCGCCGCCAGCGGCGTGTCCGCGGACCTTGCCGCCATCGTCCAGCGCAGCCGCGGGGTCGCCGCCCAGCTCAACAAGGGCGTCACCGGGCTGATGAAGAAGAACAAGATCGCCGTGCACATGGGCGACGGCAAGCTCGCCGGCAAAGGCAGGCTCAGCGTCACCGGCAAGGACGGCAAGGCGAGCGAGCTTGCCGCCAGGCACATCATCGTCGCGACCGGAGCGCGGGCGCGCGAGCTGCCGTTCGCCAAGTCGGACGGCAAGCGCATCTGGACCTACCGCCACGCGATGACCCCGGCCGAAATGCCAAGCGAGCTGCTGGTGATCGGATCGGGCGCGATCGGCATCGAGTTCGCGAGCTTCTATTCCGACCTTGGCGCCAAGGTGACGGTGGTCGAGATGCTCGACCGCATCGTTCCGGTCGAGGATGTCGAGGTCAGCGAATTCCTCGCCAAGAGCCTCAAGAAGCAGGGGATGACCATCCTCACCGGGGCCGGGGTCGAGAGCCTGACTGCCGACGCCACCGGTGTCGCGGCGAAGATCAAGACATCGGACGGCAAGACCGCCGAGCGTCGCTTCAGCCATGCCATCGTCGCCGTCGGCATCGTCCCCAACAGCGAGAACATCGGGCTGGAGGCGCTCGGCGTGGAGACGACCAGGGGCCACATCGATACCGACCCGATGTGCCGCACCAACGTGCCCGGCCTGTGGGCGATCGGCGACGTCACCGCCCCGCCGTGGCTTGCGCACAAGGCCAGCCACGAGGGGGTGATCGCGGCCGAAGCGATTGCCCAGGAACTCGGCAACAAGCAGGTGCACCCGCACGCGATGAACGCCGCCAACATCCCGGGCTGCACCTATTGCCGGCCGCAGGTCGCCAGTGTCGGGCTCACCGAGGCCAAGGCCAAGGAGGCCGGCTACCAGGTGAAGACGGGAAAATTCCCGTTCGTCGGCAATGGCAAGGCGATCGCGCTGGGCGAGACCGAGGGGTTCATCAAGACCGTGTTCGACGCGGCGACCGGCGAATTGCTCGGCGCGCACATGATCGGCGCCGAGGTCACCGAGCTGATCCAGGGCTATACCGTCGGCAAGCAGGCCGAGCTGGTCGAGACCGACTTCATGAACACGGTCTTCCCGCATCCAACCTTGTCGGAAATGATGCACGAAAGCACGCTCGCCGCCTTCGACCGGGTCATCCACATCTGACGCACCGCTTCCCCGCCGGCCCGAGTCGCGATAGGGACGGCCGAATCATTGCCTAAAGGTCTGCAACTCCATGAAATCTGATCGTTCGTCGACTGTTCGCCGGCTGGCTGCCGGCTGCGCTCTGCTCGCGCTTCTCGGCACCGGCGCCGCCATGGCGCAGGATGCGCCGATCCTTCAGCCCGGCGCGCCCGGCGCGCCGACGAAGACGCTGAGCGCGCAGGAGGCGAGCCGCATCGCCGGCACGCGCTTCTCGCCCGACGACGTGCGCTTCATGCAGGACATGATCCGCCATCACGCGCAGGCGGTGGAGATGACGGCGCTGGTGCGTGAACGCACCAACCGGCCGACCGTGGTCACCGTCGCGCGGAGGATCGAGGCGAGCCAGGCCGACGAGATGAAGTTCATGCGCAACTGGCTGAGCGAGCGCGGCCAGGCCCTTGCCGATCCCCATGCCGGTCACGCATCCGGAGCAGCGCACCAGCACCATGCCGCCATGGGCATGGCGACGCCCGAGCAGATGGCGGCGCTGGCGGCGGCGCGCGGAGCGGCGTTCGACCGCCTGTTCCTCGAGCGCATGATCACCCACCATGACGGCGCGGTGAAGATGGCCAAGGAGCTTCTGGAGAAGCCGGGCTCGGCCCACGACCCCGTCCTGTCGGACTTCGTCAACGAGGTGATCAACGAGCAGCAGGCCGAGATCAAGCGCATGGCCGAGCTGTTGCCGACCTTGGCCGAGGACCCGCGCTCCAAGCTCGCCGCCGGCTTCCGCGACGCCGGCCAGGCGATCAGCAACATGACCCTGCTGGCGAGCCTGCCCAAGCCGACCGGCTTCTTCGACCCGGCCAATCCCGGTGACCTGCCCTTGCCCAAGCCCGCCAAGGGCAAGGCCAAGGCCGGGGCCAAGCCCAAGGAAGGCGGCGAGACCAGCGACCGCGGCGGCTTCCTGAGCTTCAGCAACACCGACATGGCCTTTTCCGGCGACCTGCTCGCCGTCGGCAATTACCACGGCTTCAACCTCTACCGGCTGCAGCGCGAAGCGGCGCCGCGGCTGATCAGCTCGGTGGTCTGCCCGGGGGGGCAGGGCGACGTGTCGATCGTCGGCAATCTGCTGATCATGTCGGTCGAGCAGAAGCTCGGCCGGGTGGACTGCGGACGCGAAGGCATTGCCGAGGACGTCAGCCCCGATCGCTTCCGCGGACTGCGGATCTTCGACATCAGCAATCCCGCCCGGCCGGTGCAGGTCGGCCAGGTCCAGACCTGCCGCGGATCGCACACCCACTCCGTCGTCTCGGGTCCGGGGCCCGACGGGCGGATCATCGTCTACAATTCGGGTACCGCCAGCGTGCGCGACGAAAAGGAGCTCAAGGGCTGCATCGGCGACGTGCCGGGCGACCCGCGCACGGCCCTGTTCCGCATCGACGTGATCGAGATCCCGGTCGCCAATCCGGCGCAGGCGCGGATTGTCGACAGCCCCGCCGTCTTTGCCGACCCGAACAGCGGAGTGCTGGCGGGCCTGTGGCGCGGCGGCGACCATGGCGAGGGGACGCAGACCGCGCGACGCACCGACCAGTGCCACGACATCACCGTCTTTCCGAGCCGCAACCTCGCCGCCGGCGCCTGCTCGGGCAATGGCATCATCTTCGACATTTCGGACCCGCTGAAGCCCAGGCGGATCGACGCGGTGGTCGACCCGACCTTCGCCTATTGGCATTCGGCGACCTTCAACAATGACGGCACCAAGGTGCTGTTCACCGACGAATGGGGCGGTGGATCACGGCCACGCTGCCGGGTGCAGGACCCGCGCAACTGGGGCGCCAACGCTATCTACGACATCGTCGACGGCAAGCTTCGCTTCCGCAGCCACCAGAAGCTGCCCGCCGCCCAGTCGGAGCAGGAGAATTGCGTCGCCCACAACGGCTCCATCATCCCGGTGCCCGGCCGCGACGTGTTCGTCCAGGCCTGGTACCAGGGGGGCCTTTCGGTCGTCGACTTTACCGATTCCACCAATCCGCGCGAGATCGCTTACTTCGACCGCGGGCCGATGCACGCCAAGCATTCCGTCCTTGCCGGCTTCTGGTCGACCTATTGGTACAAGGGCCGGATCTACGGGACCGAGATCGGCCGCGGCCTCGACGTGCTGGCGCTCAAGCCGAGCGAGCATCTGACCGCCAACGAGATCGCCGCCGCGGCCATGGCCGACCAGGGCGACCGCTTCAATCCGCAGCAGCAATTCCCGGTGCGCTGGCCCGACCATCCGATGGTGGCGCTTGCCTATCTCGACCAGCTCGAGCGCGGCGGGATCGCGCCGGCATCGCTTGCGCCGCTGCGGCAGGCGCTGACCGCCGCG
>DATLFV010000013.1:0-6565 GCA_035540875.1 Sphingomicrobium sp.
TCCCCACCCCCTGCCCCTCCGCTGAACGGGAGGGGAGAAGATGCAAATCTGGGCCGGCCTCGGCAATCCCGGCGCGCGCTATGCGATGCACCGCCACAATGTCGGCTTCATGGCCGCCGACATCATCGCCGAGGTCCACGACTTCTCGCCGTGGCAGAAGAAGTTCCGCAGCCTCGTCGCCGAAGGCCGCATCGGCGGCCACAAGCTGCTTCTGCTCAAGCCCCAGACCTACATGAACGAGAGCGGCGACGCGGTCCAACAGGCGCTGCATTTCTACAAGGCCGACCTCGACGCGCTCACCGTCTTCCACGACGAGCTCGATCTTGCGCCGATGAAGCTCAAGGTGAAGACCGGCGGCGGCACGGCGGGCCACAATGGCCTGCGCTCCATCGACGCTTGTCTCGGCCCCGACTTCCGGCGCGTCCGGATCGGCATCGGCCATCCCGGCCACAAGGACCGGGTGACGCCCCACGTGCTCGGCAATTATGCCAAGTCCGAGATCGAGGCTTTGTCCGATCTGCTCGCCGCCATCGCCGCCGAAGCCGACTGGCTCGCGCGCGGCGAGGACGCACGGTTCATGAGCGAAGTCGCGCTGAGGATGCAGGACGAGCCGCGGGGCGGCTGAGGTAATCGGCTGGCAAGCCGAGGCGGCGGCAGGCCTGAGCCCAGGGAGCTTGCGCAACGTGCACGCCGGCGACCGCTCGGGCAGCGGCGCGCAGCAGGGCGCGTTCTGCGCGTCCCAGCCCCCTTTCGCCGGCAAGCCCGATCCGCGCCCTCAGCTCGCCGGGCAGCAGGTCGATCGCCGCCCTGGTGATCAGGCGCTGAAGCGGCCGCAACGGCCCCGGCAGGAGCGGCGCCGTGCGCATGATGTGGAGGAACTCGCCCAGCGCCCGCGAGGGCTCGAGCGCCTCGCCGAACCGCGCGAACAGGCCGGCCAGCGCCGCCGCTGAACCCGGCGGCTCGGCAACCCCGTAGAGGCGCGCGCCGATCGCCGCCTCGGCATAGAATAGGTCGCGCTCGGCGTCTCCCAGCGGGTGGACAAAGCGGCAATAAGCCTCGCTGAACGCAAAGGCCGCCGTCGCCTGCACCCACAGCAGGAGCTCGGGATCGCTGGCGCGGAAATGGCGTCCGGCCTCGGTCGTGCCGGCGACCTCGGCATGCAGCCCGTTGACGTAGGCCGCATAGGCCTCGAACTGGCTGCGCGCGCCGAACACCGTGATCATCGCGCCAAGCCCGGTTCGGCGCATGCGCTCGCGCGGCTGTTCGCGGAAGCTGCTGAACTGCCAGACGCCGGTCCGCACCCTCGGCTCGCCGAGTTCCAGCAGCACCGCGGCGACACCGCCGACGTAAAGAGCGACCGGGTTGCTGAACACGCGCCACGACATCGAGTCCGGCGGCACGATCGCCGGCTCCCCTTTGGGCGCCGTAAAGTCGACCTCGGGAAAAGCGAGCTCGCGGGCAAGCAGCGGCGCGGCGATGCGGTCGAGCAGGCGCATCAACCCCCAACGCTTGGAAGCCGCGGCGTTCCACCCTATCGCGCCGGCATGCTGCGCGACCTGTTCGTCACCCGCCTGTACGACGCCGAATTGGCCGATCCGGCGCTGCTGAGCGATCTTTCCGTGGCGATCCGGGCGCTGGCGCAGGACGACGCGGCCGGGCAGCGCTGGAGCCGCGACCATGGCTACAAGGGCTATACCAGCTACGCCTCGCTGAACGACCTGCCCAAGCGGGATCCGGTCATCGCCGAGCTGGCAAGCGCCCTGCGCCGGCACGCCGGTCGGTTCGCGCGCGACCTTGGCTGGGAGGCGAAGCCGCGCCTCGACAGCCTGTGGGTCAACCTGCTTCGCGGCGGCGGCCATCACGCCGCGCACATCCACCCGCACAGCATCCTCTCGGGGACTTTCTACGTCGAGGCGCCCGCGGGCTCGGGAGCGATCCGTTTCGAGGACCCGCGGCTGCCGATGATGATGGCGGCGCCGGTGCGGCGCCACGACGCGCCGGAGCCGCTGCGGCCGTTCGTGACCGTCGAGCCCCGCCCCGGCCTGCTGCTGCTGTGGGAAAGCTGGCTGCGGCACGAGGTGCTGCCGGGCCGCGGCCGCGGCGAGCGCTTGAGCATTAGCTTCAACTTCGCGTAGAGCGCCACAAACCCGTCACCCTGAACCTGTTTCAGGGTCCATCGGCGAGCCTCCTCACGGTCTCCGGAATGGATGCTGAAACATGTTCAGCATGACGATCGTCATGGAGTGATCATGGGCTTCCGCTGCGGCATCGTCGGCCTGCCGAACGTCGGCAAATCGACCCTTTTCAACGCGCTGACCGAAACCGCCGCGGCGCAGGCGGCCAATTATCCGTTCTGCACGATCGAGCCCAACGTCGGCCGCGTTGCCGTGCCCGACGAACGGCTGCACCGCATCGCCGCCATCGCCAAGTCAGCGCAGACGATCGAGACCCAGATCGAGTTCGTCGACATTGCCGGCCTGGTCCGCGGCGCCGCCCAGGGCGAGGGCCTCGGCAACCAGTTCCTCGCCAACATCCGCGAGGTCGACGCCATCGTCCACGTGCTGCGCTGCTTCGAAGGCGGCGACGTCACCCATGTCGAAGGCCGCGTCGACCCGATCGCCGACGCCGACACGGTCGAGACCGAGCTGATGCTGGCCGACCTCGACAGCCTCGAGCGGCGCGTCCCCAACCTCGCGAAGAAGGCGCAGCAGGGCGACAAGGAGGCCAGGATCGAGGCATCCGTGCTCGGCCAGGCGCTCGAGCTGCTGCGCGCCTCGAAGCCGGCGCGGCTGACCCAACCCCGCGACGTCGAGGAGGAAAAGGCCCTCGCCCGCGCCCAGCTGCTGACCGCCAAGCCGGTGCTATACGTGTGCAATGTTGACGAAGGCGAAGCGGCGAGCGGCAATGCCTTGTCCCAGCGCGTGTTCGACAAGGCCGCGGCCGAAGGGGCGGTGGCCGTCGTCATCTCGGCCGCGATTGAAGCGGAAATCGCCACGCTCGACGGCGAGGACCGCGCCGCCTTCCTGTCCGACCTCGGCCTCGAGGAAACCGGCCTGACCCGCGTCATCCGCGCCGGCTACGACCTGCTCGGCCTCATCACCTTCTTCACCGCCGGCCCCAAGGAATCGCGCGCCTGGACGGTGGCCCGCGGCTCGAAGGCGCCGCAGGCGGCCGGCGCCATCCACTCCGACTTCGAGCGCGGCTTCATCCGGGCCGAGACCATTGCCTACGACGACTTCATCGCCTGCGGCGGTGAGGCAGGCGCCAAGGAGGCGGGCAAGATGCGCGCCGAGGGCAAGGACTATGTCGTTCAGGACGGCGACGTTTTGCTGTTCCGCTTCAACGTCTGAGCGATCCTCCAGCCGATCAGCACCCAGGCGAGGCCGAACGCCCAGCCGGCGATCACGTCGCTTGGCCAGTGCACGCCGAGCAGCACTCGGCTGATGCCGACCAGCGCCGCGACGATCGCCGCCGCGATCAGCGCGCGCCGCCGCGCCGGCCCCGGCTCCGTCACCAGCAGGGCCAGCATCAGATAGACGATGGTCGAATTGGCGGCATGGCCGCTGGGGAAGGAGAAACCGTTGACCACAACCATCGGCATGTCGTCTTCGGGCCGAAGCCGCGCGAACGTCACCTTCTGAAGCTCGACCAGCAAGCGCCCGAGCAAGGTCCACCCGGCCAACAGCAAGGCTGGGCGCCATTGCCGCCGGTACAACAGCCAGGCCAGGCCGAAACTGGTGGCGGCAAGCAGCACCGACCAGTCGCCGAGCCCGGTCCACAGGACCACCAGGCTCGCGCCCCCGCCTCCGCCGACGTGGACGGATCGAATGACCGCCTGGTCGACGTCGCGGCCGCCGAGCAGCAGCATCGCCAGCCAGACGGCGAGCAGCACCGGCAGCACCCAGGGCTGCCGAACGGTTGCGACGTTGCGCTTGCGTCTATCCATCTCGACCATCGTGGCGCAGAATGAGCGAGCAGGCCCGAGCGTTGCACCCGCCCTCGTCAATCCATCAGCGGCTGTTCAGCTCGATTTCCTTTCGGCGGCGTGCGCCGTAGAGAAACGGCATGCGCTATTTCGACGATTTCGCGGTCGGCGAGGAAAATGTCTTCGGCCATTACGACGTCACGCGCGACGAGGTGCTCGAGTTCGCGCGCAAATACGACCCGCAGCCTTTCCATCTTTCCAACGAAGCGGCCGCCAGGACCCATTTCGGCCGCCTCGCCGCAAGCGGCTGGCACACCTGCGCCATGACCATGGCGGTGATCGCGCGCTACGTTATGGCCGACGAGCAGGCGGGCCTCGGCTCTCCCGGCGTCGATGAACTGCGCTGGCTGAAGCCCGTCTATCCCGGCGACCGGCTGACCGTGCGCGCCCGCATCGTCGAGCTGGTCCCGTCGCGATCGAGGCCGGACATCGGCGTCGTGCGAAGCGAGATCCTCGTCACCAACCAGGACGAGGTCCCGGTGATGCGCTTCACCTCCATCGTCATGCTGCAGCGACGGCCGCAGCAGGGCGCCTAGCCGGCGATCCCCTGTTCCGCCTTGGCGGCCGCGCTCTTGGCCTGGCTGTCGGCCTCGAGCGGCCCGGTGACCCGCACCTTGCGCTTCGCCGTCGCCCAGATGTTGCGATACGACAGATATCCCAGGATCGTCGCGACGATCAGGAAGATCAAAGTCGCCCAGCCGGCCCGATGCCGGCTCTCCAGATGGGGCTCGGCCGCCCACATCAGGAAGGCCGACACATCCTTGGACATCTGGTCGACGGTCGGGGGCGTGCCGTCGGCGTAGGTCACCTGGCCGTCGCTGGTGATCGGCGGCGGCATGGCGATGTTGAGGTTGGCGAAATAGGGGTTGTAGTAGAGCCCTTCCCCGGTCTTCACCTCGGGGAAGCGCTTCACGACTTCCGCCGGCTGCTGCTGATAACCGGTCAGCAGCGCATGAACGTAGTGCGGGCCGCCTTCGCGGTTCTTGGCGATCAGCGACAGATCGGGCGGCAGCGCATTGTTGTTGGCGGCGCGCGCGGCGGTCTCGTTCGGATAAGGGTCCGGGAAACGGTCCGCCGGCAGCGCCTTGCGGGTCGTCGGCTCACCCGTTTCCGGGTTGATGTCCGGCACCTCGATCGCCCACTGGCTGGCGATCGCCTTCACCTCGGCCTCGTTGTAGCCGAGATCCTCCAGATTGCGGAAGGCGACGAGGTTGAGGCCGTGGCAGGCCGCGCAGACCTCCTTGTAGACCTGGAAGCCGCGCTGCAGCTGCGCCCGGTCGAACTTGCCGACGGGGCTGCTGAACGAGAAGCCAACCTTCTCCGGCTCCCGGTGCAGCGCATGCTCCGCGCTCTCGGCATGGGACTCGCCGAAATATTCGGCGAGGTTGACGATCATGGAAATGAGCAGGATGCCGACGAAGCCGAGCCCGATCAGGCCTGCAATCAAGCGGATCATATGTCTTACTCCGCAGCGGCCGACGGGGCGGCAATCGTGGGCTTGGCGGCAGTGCCCTTCATTCCCGCCGGCGCGCTTTCCGCCGTCTCGCCGTGAAGCACGCTCTCGCTGATCGAATTGGGCAGCGGCAGCGGCCGCTCGAAGCGCGATATCAAGGGCAGGATGATGAGGAAATGCGCGAAATAATAAGCGGTCGCGATCTGGCTGAGCGCCACCCATGGCTGCTCGACCGGCATCACCCCGCAGGCGCCGAGCAGCATGATGTCGGCCACAAGGATCCAGAAGAAGCGCTTGAAGATCGGCCGGTAATGGCCCGAGCGCACCGGCGAGCGGTCGAGCCAGGGCAGGAAGAACAATAACAGGATCGAGGCGAACATCGCCAGCACGCCCCACAGCTTCGCGGGGATGATGAAGTCGACCGTGAAGGCGCGCAGGATCGCGTAGAACGGCCAGAAATACCATTCGGGGACGATATGCGCCGGGGTCGCCAGCGGGTTGGCCGGGATGTAATTGTCCGGATGGCCCAGCGAATTGGGCCAGAAGAACAGCAGGATCGCGAACAGGATCAGCACGACGCCCGCGAACCAGCCGTCCTTGGCGGTGTAGAACGGGTGGAACGGCAGCGTGTCCTGCTCGGTCTTGACGTCGACCCCGGTCGGGTTGCTCGATCCCGGAATGTGCAGCGCCCAGATGTGCAGCACGGTCACCGCCGCGATCACGAACGGCAGCAGATAATGCAGCGAGAAGAAGCGGGTCAGCGCCGCCTGGTCGGGCGCATAGCCGCCCAGCAGCCACACGCGCAGCGGCTCGCCGACCAGCGGGAAAGCCGAGAAGAAGCCGGTGATGACCTGCGCGCCCCAGTAGCTCATCTGCCCCCAGGGCAGCACGTAGCCCATGAAGGCGGTCGCCATCATCAGCAGGTAGATGACGAGGCCCATCATCCACACCATCTCGCGCGGCGCCTTGTAGGAGCCGTAGAACAAGCCGCGGAAGATGTGGATGTAGGTCACGATGAAGAAGAAGCTCGCGCCGTTGGCGTGGGCGTAGCGCAGGAACCAGCCGGCGTTGACGTCGCGCATGATCCGCTCGACCGAGAAGAAGGCGCCGTCGATCGATGCGTAATA
>DATLFV010000014.1:0-11257 GCA_035540875.1 Sphingomicrobium sp.
TCAATCTAACAGGCGAGCCGAGTTCAATGGCCGAGTACGCAACGCAGATCCATGCGCCGGCCGTGCGGCCCGCTGCAGATCGTCATCCCGCCAGCCGGGTGCACAGGGCCGCGCGGCCCGCGCTTCCGGCAGGCTTTCACGGCCCCAGTCCCGGGCGGGCGGTTCAGCCGAAGATTCCTGCGCCGCTGGAAGGCGTACGGCTGCGCTCCTACGCCACCCTGCTTTTGATCGACGTGCTGGCGGTGGCCGGCGGGTTCCTGATCGCCAATGCTTTGTGGTTCGGGGACGCCTTCGCCGAGGCCGGACTCAATTACATGGCGATGTTCCTGCCGGTGTTCCTGGCGATCGCCTTTTCCCAGAACGCTTATTCGGTCGATGCGCTCGAAAGCCCGCGCGTCGGCGTGTTCAAGGCGCTGAGGGCGCTTGCCGTCGCCGGCTGCGCGCTGCTCCTGGCCTTGTTCTACGCCAAGATCTCGGCGGTCATGTCCCGCGCCGTATTCGGCATGGGGCTGGTGTCGGCCGCAACCTTGCTGGTGCTGATGCGGCACCGCTTCGGCCATCTCCTGGGCCGCCGCCACTGCTGGCGGTTCCAGAACGACGTGTTGCTGGTCGACCACGCGACCCCCGCGCCCGATCATGCGACGGACATCGTCTACGCCGCGGATGCCGGGCTCAACCCGCTCAGGAACGATCCCGCGATGGCGGACCGGATCGGGGGCCTGCTCGGCGGCTATGACCGGGTGATCCTCAACTGCAGCCCGGAGCGGCGGATGCTCTGGGTCAGATACCTCAAGGGCCTCGGGATCGACGTCGAGGTCCTGACTCCCGAGCTCGACTATCTCGGCGCGCTTTCGCTGCGCCGGTCGGAAAGCGGCTCGGCAGTGCTGGTGGCGGCCGGTCCGCTGGGGGTGCGCGAGCGGTTCGTCAAGCGCGGCCTCGATGTTGCTGTGGCCACCGCGATGATGATCTTCTTCGCGCCGCTGTTCCTGTGCGTCGCGCTGCTCATCAAGGCCGACTCGCCAGGTCCGGTGCTGTTCAGGCAGTGGCGGCTCGGCCGCGGCAACCGGCCGTTCCAGCTGCTGAAGTTCCGCACGATGCGCACCGAGGCGTGCGACGCCGCGGGCGTGCAGTCCGCCAGCCGCAACGATAGCCGCGTGACGAAGATCGGCGCCTTGCTGCGCCGCACGAGCATCGACGAGCTGCCGCAATTGTGGAACGTGCTGCGCGGCGACATGAGCATCGTCGGCCCGCGGCCGCACGCCGTCTGCTCGACCGCCGAGGACGACCTCTTCTGGGACATCGACGATCGTTACTGGCACCGCGGTGCGGTTAAGCCCGGCCTGACCGGGCTCGCCCAGGTGCGCGGCTTCCGCGGCGCCACGAGCACGCGCAAGGACCTCACGGACCGCGTCCAGGCCGATCTCGAATATCTCGCCAACTGGAGCGTGGCGACGGATCTCACGATCATCGCCCGGACCTTGCGCGTGCTGGTGCATCCCAATGCCTATTAGCGCGTGCCTCCAGCGACCGGTGCTCGGGGCCCGGCGCCCCAGTATGGCCCGGCCAACGCGCCGGCGGCCGGCCGGCGGCATTAACAAGCTGGAAACCAACAGCAGGACGCCGCGTTTAGACGTCGTTGGCTACGGCAAGCTGCGATTGAATTTCGGACCCGGCGTAATCGCCCTGTCATTTGCGGGAGACGGACATTGAAACGCTACATCACCAGGAAGTTCGTCGCTCTGTCTTCGCTAGGGGCGGTAGCGGCAGTGGGCCTCGGGCTGTCCATCCCCGGCGCGCCTGGCGTTATCCAGGGTGCCGGTGCCGATCTCATGACGCTGATGCGCGCCCGCTCCCCTGGAGACCGCGACCCAGGCGCGCAGACCAGCAAGCGCGAGCCGGTCATGGCTTCGCTCGCGCAGGCAACTCCGGCCGCGGCGCCGGCGCCCGTCAGCCGGGTTCTCTCCACAGCTGCTCCGGCTGCCGTTGCCCCCGCTGCGGTTCCCCCCGTCGCCATCGCGGCGCCGGCGGCCGTGGCGCCGGTGGCGCCGGCACTGGCCGCTTCGCCGGTGATCGCGGCGGCGCCAGTGGCTGCCGCCGGACTGCCGGCCGGCGCAGGCGCGCTCGCCTTGCTGCCCTTGGTGCCCCTGCTGGACAACGGCGGCGGTCGTGGCGGTGACACTCCCGCGCCGCCGATCCCCGAGCCGGCCACCTGGATGATGATGATCCTCGGGTTTGGCGTGGTCGGCACAGTGATCCGCCGCCGCCGCCGCGGGCTAGCCCGTAGTGGCGCGGCCGACGGCGGACTGTCCGCGGTCGCGCGCTGAGCGTCGCCGGACGGTCGGCGATTGAGCCTGCCGCCGGCTGCAACGGGCCGAACATGATGACGTCGTACCTGTCACGGTTACAGCGGACGATAGGCGCCGCCTTTTGCCTCGCGCTGGCGGCGGCTTCAGCCGGCTGCCGCGAAGCCGCGGTCGCGGGGCCGCCGCCGGAAGCGCCGGTGTACAGCCAGCATCGCGTCTCCTTCCCCGCGGCGCACCTCCCCAAACTGCAGTTGCCCTCCGGCGGCGAGCGCGAGATCGGAAGCCTGCTCAACGTCGCCGAGACGATGGACTATGGCGACTTCGTCTGGAACGACGAGGGCGTGCCCGACGGCAAGGTGTGGGTGCTCGTCGATCTCAAGGCCCAGACCATGTCGGTGTTCAAGGGCAAGCATGAGATTGCCACCGCCGTGACGCTCTATGGAGTCGACGAGAAGCCGACCCCGATCGGGCGGTTCCCGGTGATCGAGAAGCGCAAGGATCACTGGTCCAACCTTTACGATGCCCCGATGCCCTACACGCTTCGGCTGACCTATGACGGGGTCGCAATCCACGGCAGCGACGTGCGCAAGGGCGCCGGAACCCACGGCTGCCTCGGCGTGCCGCTCGAGTTCGGCAAAAGGCTGTTCGCCGAGGTGAAGGTCGGCGACGAGGTGGTGATCGTCGAAGACGCCAAATCGCTCGCCCCCTCGGCGGCCGAGATCGGTTGACGCCGGAGCTGACAGCAAGCCGCGGCATCGTGCCCGGGGCGGCTTGGCCGCGCCGGTTCGGCCGCGCCGAATTCCACCTCGCCGTTCTGCTGGCGGGCCTGGCCGCAGTGACGCTCCCCACCTTGTTCTCGCTCGGCCGCTACCACTGGAGCACCGAGGACGGGGCGCATGGGCCGCTGATCCTGATTTCGGGAGTGTGGCTGATCTGGCGCGAGCGCGAGAGCATCCGCTTTCGGCCGGGCTCGATTCCGAACGGCTGGCTGGCGCTGCTGGCGCCGCTGCTGATGGTCTATGCCTATGCCCGCAGCATCAACATGCTCGGCATGGAAACCTTCTGCCTCTATCTGATGCTGGTGCTGCTCGGCTTTTTCTACTGGGGGCCGGCAGTGATGCGCCGCCTGTGGTTCGCCGTGCTCTATTTGGGGTTCCTGGTGAAGCCGCCCTACAGCACCGTGGCCGAGCTGACGCAGCCCCTGAAGATCGGGCTCTCGCAGCTCTCGGTCGATTTCCTCGCGATGCTCGGGTATCCGGTCGGCGCCTCGGGGGCGCTGATCCAGATTGCGCAATATGAATTGCTGGTCGCGCAGGCCTGTGCGGGCCTGAGTTCCCTCGTCACTTTGCTCGCGCTCGGGCTGCTCTACATCCACCTGACCAGGCCGGTCTTGGGTCCGCGCAGCCTGCTGCTCCTGCTCGCGATCATCCCCATCGCGCTGCTTGCCAACCTCATTCGCGTCATCATCCTCGTGCTGCTGACCTATCATGCCGGAGACGCCGTCGCCCAGAGCTTCGCCCATGATCTCGCCGGGATCGTCACCTTCACCTTGTCGCTGCTCGGCATGCTGGCCTTCGATCATCTGCTGACCGTGATGGGGAGGAGGCGGTAAGCGTGGCGGTGCGCGGGACCGCCGAGCCGCGGCAGGAACCGGTTGCCAGCCGGCGCGAGCTTCTCGTCGGCGCTGGGCTGGGGTCGGCGGCGCTGCTCTCCGGCCTGCTCTGGCAGCGTGCCGAGGCAGCTCGCGCAGCCCGCCCGCCGGCGCTCGACAGCATCGTCCCGGCGGTGATCGGCCGCTGGGCGCACGTCCCGGGGGCAGATTCGCTGATCCCGACCGGAGAGGCGCCGAACGATCCTTACGATGAGGTGCTGACCCGCAATTACGCCGACGGCAGCGGCGCCGCGATCATGATGCTGATCGCCTTTGGAAGCGCTCAGACCGGCAATGCCCAGCTGCACCGGCCGGAGGTCTGCTATCCGGCCGTGGGGTTCGAACTGGGCAAGACCGAAGAGGTCCGCCTGAGCGCCGCCGGGGCGCCGCCGATCCAGGCGCGCGTGCTGACCGCGCGAGCGCCCGGCCGGCTCGAGCAGATCCTCTACTGGAGCCGCATCGGCAAGGAGTTTCCGACCACGGCCAGCGGGCAAAGGTGGGCCGCCTTCCGCCAGACGCTGGGCGGGCCGGCGCCGGACGGCGTGCTCTTCCGCATCTCGATGATCAGCGGGGACCGGCCGCACGCTTTGCGGCAGTTGAACAGCTTCGCCGGCGCCCTGCTGGCGACCCCAGGCGCCGAGTTGCGCCGCCTGCTTGTCGGCAGCCCCTAGCTTATGGGGGGCGAGCGACGCCCGGGCCAGATGAACTTCCAGATGAATGCCAGCGTCGCTGCGATCAGCGCGATCGCGGCGGCATCGTGGCCTTCGTTGCCGAGCCAGTTCGCAACCGCGCAGGCGACAGACGCGACAAGATAATGCAGGATGCTCTCGTCCCCGCCGTCGTCGCTCGCCGCCTGGGACAGGAAACGGGTGACCAGCCCGGCGTAGATTAACACCGTAATCCAGTCGTAGATTGTCTCCATGATCTTTGGTCTCACTCCGTTGCGGGGCGCAGCCGGTCCCGCCAATGCAATTCCGGCGCGCCGCCAGCGCATCTGCTGCGTCGCCGCTTTGGCCACGCTGGCGGCTATGGGCTCCGCGTGCAACCGCGGTGATCCCCCGGCGGGGCAAGTCATTGCCGCAGTCGATGGCGAAGAAATCACGAGGGCCGAGCTCAACGAGGAGGCGAGGCTGCGCAACCTGCCGGTGTCGCGCGACATGGTGCTTCGCGATGCGGTGATCCGGGACCTCATCGACCGCAAGCTGCTGGTGCGTGCCGCCAGGGAACGGGGACTGCACCGCAGCCCGCGGCACCTGCTCACGGTCCGTCGACTGACCGAGATCGATCTCGCCCAGCAATTGCTCGCGGCCGAGCAGGCCGGCGGCGATCGCCTGAGCGACGAGCGCCTCCGGCAGTTCATTGGCGAGAATCCGCACGCGTTCGACGGCCGGGTGGTCCTCTCGGTCGACCGTATCAACATCGCGGCGGCGGTCAGCGACAGGGTTCGCAAGGCCTTGGCCGAGGCGCGGTCGGTTGAGGAGATGACTGGACTCGTCGCTGCTGCGGGTCTCAGCGCCGACCGCCGCGTCGAGACCTGGGACAGCGCCGTCATGCCTGCCGGGATACTGGGGCAGCTCGATGCGCTTCAGCCGGGCCGCAGCTTCGCGATCGTGGAGGGCGGCAGCACTGTCGCAGGCAAGGTGCTGTCAAGGACGGCGCAGCCGGTTCCCGAAGCCCAGCGCCTCGATCTCGCGCGGGCAATGATCGAGCGCCAGGCCACCGAACGCGCGCTGCAGCGGATCCTGGACCAGGTGCGGTCGTCCGCCCGCATCGAGTATCAGCCGGACTTTGCGCCGGGCGCCGCGCCGGCGCCACGCTGAGCAGTTCACGGTCCGCCTGCCCGCCCGAAATCCATTCACTCCGGCGCGCCGAGCACCCGGCCGGCGCATTCGCCAAAGCCGATGCGCACGGCGCCGTCGCGTTCGCACCAGGCCCTGAGGACAATTTCGTCGCCGTTCTCGAGGAAGCTGCGCGTCTCCCCCGTCGCGAGGCTCAGCGGCTGCTTGCCGCCACGACTGATCTCGAGCAGCGAGCCGAGGCCGCTGTCTTCGGCAGTCGACAGGGTGCCCGTGCCGATCAGGTCGCCCGGCTGCAGGTTGCAGCCGTTGGAGCTGTGGTGGGCGATGATCTGCGCGGCGCTCCAGTACATGGCGGCGTCGGCACTGCCGCGCGAGAGAAGGTGCGGCGCGGTGCCCTGGCTACGCATGCGCTCGGTGGTGAGCGTTACCTCGAGCTGGATTTCCAGCCCGCCGCTTCGGCGGTCGGCGGCGTCATCGAGGTAGGGCAGCGGGGCCGGATCGCCGGCAGGCCGCGGCGGCATGGCCTTGCGGAACGGCGCCAGCGCGTCGGCGGTGACGATCCAGGGTGAAACGCTGGTCAGGAAGTTCTTCGCCAGGAACGGCCCCAGCGGCTGATATTCCCACGCCTGCAGGTCGCGCGCCGACCAGTCGTTGAGCAGGCAATAACCGGCGATCTGCTCGCCCGCGTCGCGGATCGGGATCGGCTCGCCGAGCGCATTGCCGCGCCCGACCCACAGCCCGAGCTCCAGCTCGTAGTCGAGGCGGCGGCTCGGCCCATAGTCCGGTACCTCGGCGTCGGGAGGCTTGCGCTGACCCATTGGCCGGACCACGGGCTCACCGCTCGCCCGCACCGAGCTTGCACGGCCGTGATAGCCGATTGGCACATATTTGTAGTTGGGCAGCAGCGGATTGTCGGGGCGGAACTGGCGACCGACGTTGGTCGCATGGTGGATGCCGACGTAGAAGTCGGTGTAGTCGCCGATCAGGCAGGGCAGGTGCATCCGCACCTCGCTCTGGCCGATCAGGTGGACTTCGAGGTCGCCGCGATAGCGCTCGTCGGTGAGCAGCTCCGACAGGCGCAGGCGAAGCTCGCGGTGGGCGCTTGGTCCGCGCGCCAGCCAGGCGTTGAGCACCGGTTGCGCGAGATCCGCGCCCCAGCTCTCGTCGAGCATGCCGGCGTCGCAGATCGCCGCGAGGTCGAGGATGAAGTCGCCGATGGCGACGCCAGGACGGCGCTGCCCGGCCGCCTCGGAAAAGATGCCGATCGGCAGATTCTGGACCGGAAAGTCGCTGCCGGGCCCGGCGCCGCCGACCCAGCTGACCCGCGCCGGGTCGTGGGTCTCGTCGAGCCCGTTCACGGCAGCTGCGCCTTGGGAAAGCCCGCCCATGCCTCGTCATAGTCCGGTTGCGCGCGCTCAAGCGCGTAACCCGTCGGGCGATAGGGCCAGCAGCTTTCGACCATGAAGGCCATGGTTCCGGAGATCCTCGTGGGCTCGAGCTCGGCCTCGCTCGCCTTGCGCCAGCTTTCGACATCGGGGCCGTGCCCGCTCATCAGATTGTGCAGCGACAGCCCGCCGGGGGCGAATCCTTCCGCCTTGGCGTCATATTCGCCGTAGATCAGCCCCATCGCCTCGCTCATCACGTTGCGGTGGAACCAGGGCGGCCGGAACGTGTCCTCGGCCACCATCCAGCGCGGCGGGAAGATGACGAAGTCGGCGTTGGCGCGGCCCGCGACATTGCTGGGGCTGGTCAGCACCGTGAAGATCGACGGGTCGGGATGGTCGAAGCTGACGCTGTTGATGGTGTTGAAGCGAGCAAGGTCATAGCGGCAAGGCGCGAAATTGCCGTGCCAGGCGACCACGTCGAGCGGCGAATGGTCGAGCGTCGTGCGCCACAAGGCGCCGAGATACTTCTGCACCACCTCGACCTGTTCGTCACGGTCCTCGAACCAGGCGACGGGAGTCTCGAAGTCGCGCGGGTTGGCGAGGCCGTTGGCGCCGATCGGGCCGAGGTCCGGGAGGCGGAACGGCTCCCCGTAATTCTCGGCGACATAGCCGCGCGCTTCGCCTTCGGGCAGCACGACCCGGAACTTGAGGCCGCGCGGGATCAGCGCGACCGAGCCCGGCGCCACCGCCAACCGGCCAAGCTCGGTGTCGATCTGCAGCGCGCCTTGCTGCGGGATGATCAGCAGCTCGCCGTCGGCGCAGACGAACACCCGCCGCTCCATGCTGCGGCCGGCACGGTAGAGGTGCATGGCGACACCCTCGAGAGCGTCGGGCCGGCCGGCGTGAAGCATGGTCGTGAGGCCATCCACGAAATCGGCGTCGGCCGGCAGATCGGCGGGCGGGTCCCAGCGCAGCCGATTGGGGGCGAGCGGCGCCGCCCCGGCGGCTGCGCCGAACAAGGGCGCACCCTCATAGGCGGTGAACGGCCGGTGATCCGCAGTTGGCCGCAGCCGGTACAGCCAGCTGCGGCGGTTCTCGTGGCGCGGCGCGGTGAACGCGCTGCCGGACAATTGTTCGGTGTAGAGGCCGAAGGCGGGCCGCTGTGGGCTGTTGCGTCCCTGCGGCAGCGCCCCTGGCACCGCTTCGGTCGCGAAGTGGCTGCCGAAGCCAGTCAGATAATCAAAGGCGCGGGCGGTCATGGCCTCGCGTTAGAACGCGGCGGCGACAAGTTCAAACGGGTGCGGCCGCGCTGTTGCGCGGCCGCATCCTCTCACTGGTTGACGGTGACGTCGATCTGTTCGGGAACCTGGATCTCGGTCTTGCTGCCGAAGCCGAGCTGGTCACGGAACAGGAACAGCAAGGCTAGCACTGCGATGATCAGCAGCACGACGGCAAGCGCCCCGCCGCCGCCGCGGTCGCCGGTCTCGACGATGGTGGTCCGTTCGCGCTCCACCGAGTCGCGATCATTGTCGGCCATGGATGTTCTCCTGTTGCACCCTGTTGTCGCTGCGTAACGAACGAACTGCCGTTAGTGCGGTTCCTTGTCGTCTGACCAGGGCTTGGCGAGCTCGCGCGCCGCATAGCGGCCGCGGATGTGGCGATTGAAGTAAACCCCCTTGGCGAAGGCACCGCGCATCTTCGCCGCCTGGTCTTCGGGAACATCGGCATAGATGTAGCAGCGGCCGGTGACGAACTCGACCAGCAGCTCGCGGCTGTCCGGCCGATATTCGAAGCGGCGGATGACGGTCGATGGCACGCGAGCTGCAACGCTTCGCGGCGCTGTTGCGCTTCAGCCGTAGCGCCGCCTCGGCTGCACGCCGAGCTCGCTGCACGGAAAACGGTTGCGGATGCTGGCATTGTAGAAGCGCCCCTTCGACGCGGCGGTGGCGAGACCCTGGGCGACATCGAGCGGGACTTGCGAATAGCGATAGCGCCGGCCACTGGTGAACAGCAGCTCGAGCTGCCGCCGATCGGGCATGTACCAGGCACCGCGAATGATCGAACTCGGTCTCGCCATGCGCCGCCAACGGCAAGCGAGTCGGATGGATTCGCGCCTTGCGACGAACGGAATCGGGTACGAGTCGAGCCGAGCCGCGGAGCCGCGCATCTCCGCTGTCGCTGGTGCGTTGGGGCTGCAGCAAAGGAGGCGTGGAGATGAGCAGCCTGGACGAGATCCGTGAGCATATGCAGGTGATTGGCGCCGACGGCGTCAGGCTCGGCACCGTCGACAAGATCGAGGGCGAGCGCATCAAGCTGACCAGGCAGGACAGCGGCCTCGCCCACACCGACCATCACCATTACATCCCCAGTGGCCTGATCGCCGGGGTCGAGGGCGATGCGGTGCGCCTCAGCGCCAACGCCGACGTCGCCGCCGCGCTTTTCGAGGAAGAGGAAAGCGGCGAGCCGATCGGCTGAGCCTGCGCCTATGAGCGATAAGCAGGAACTCGCGCCGCCGGCGCGCAGCTGGACGCGCATCGACAGCTATTTGTGGGGCGTCCGCCGCCGCCGCTCGGCGGCGAGACGGCGGCGCAGCGCGAGGCCCGCCCGGGACCCGGATCCGCCGCGCCCCGTGCTCAGCACCCTGCCGTTCATGGTGCTGATCCTGGGTCTGGTGGTGATCACTGTTGCCATCGTCATGCTCGCCCGGCCAGGCGCGCTACGCGAACATAATCCCCCGCCGCCGCAGCCGCAGGTCGCCGAGCCGGGCACGGCGCCGCCCGGCTGGCTTGAGAATGGCTGAAACCTAGCAGCGCCAGACGCCGCCGCTCTGCCACATGCGCTCCGGCGGGCAGCCGGCGCTCCCCTGCTGCTGCTGCTGGACCCAGCGCGGATAGCTGCGCCACGGCTGGTCGTGCCACCAGTCGTTGTAGCCGTTCGACCGCCAGGCGCTGGCCGGGTCGTGCGACAGAGCGCCGCCCCAGCCCCCATGGTTGACCACCAGCACGCGATCACGCCGAGGGTGGCGGTGGTGATGATGGTGGCCCCAGCCGCCGTCGCCGCCCCGCCGCCAGTCGCCGGCGAGATTGCCGCCGACGTGGCTAGGCGCGGCGCTGGTGGTGGCCGGGAAGGGAGGGGCGCTCCAGCCTTGGGCGGCGGCCGCGGCGGCAAGCAACAGGGGAGCCATGGTTTCCGAACTCCTTCGTCCGCTATCCGGACGACGCCAAAACGCCGGAGCGGCGGCGGGCGTTGCATGCGCGCCCGCCGCCGCCTGTTGGCGCTGCCGCTTAGTAGCGCGCGCCGGCCTGGGCGCGCGCCGCGGCGGCGGCGTTGAGCTCGGCTCGGCTGAGGCTGGTCACCAGCCCGTTGCCCGCGCGGTAGAGCGCCGACAGCGGCACGTGGACGGTCTGGCCGCCGCGCACCACCATCGCCGTGTCGCCGCGGTCCACGGCGACGGTGAGGATGGAAATGGTGAAACGCATGATCTTACTCCCGCTCAATGGGGGCAAATACGCCCGCGATGTCTTGAGAACGACGGCGGCCGGCGGCTTGCTGCATGAACCCAAAACTACACCCCGTTCATCTGAGGTGCGGCTGCGGCGCCTGACCTTTCGGCAACCCCCGCGATTTAAGCTGCTGGCATGGCAACGAACAGAGTGCCGCGCTGGCTTCCGCGATGGGTGCGCCGCCACCGTGAGAAGCAAGCCGCACGGGAGCAGGTGCGGGCGCGGGATGGCGATATGTGCTGGCGCTGCGGGCACCCGATGCGCTTTGGACCGCCGCACAACCGGGGCAAGGCTGCCACCATTGAGCACGTCGTAGCACTGTCGCTGGGCGGAAGCTGGGCACTCGAAAATTTGAGGCTATGCCACGTCGGCTGCAACCGCCACCTTGGAGCGAACCCGCCCGAGCAGAAGCTCCGGATGCGGCTGCTTAAGGCGAGGCAGGCGGACCCAGGATCGAGGGGGTGACGGGTGGGTGCGGGCGACTCGCGGCGCTAACCGGATGGTTACCAGCGGCGCGCTAGGGCCGGCGGGATGAGCAAGCCGTGGACCTCGAGCAAGCCGACCGTCGAGCTGCGCCCCTCGCGCATCCGCCGCGATCCCGTGCCGCTGGCCAAGC
>DATLFV010000015.1:0-9704 GCA_035540875.1 Sphingomicrobium sp.
CGACCTGGTGGTGGGACCGCAGGCCTATCACCGGCTGCCCGAGATGGTGGCCGAAGTCACGCGCGGCGCACGGCCGGTCGACACCGACATGCCGGCGATCAGCAAATTCGACGCTTTGCCGGCGCGCCGCCGAGCCGCGCCAAGCGCTTTCCTCAGCGTCCAAGAGGGATGCGACAAGTTCTGCACCTATTGCGTGGTGCCCTACACGCGCGGCGCCGAAATCTCGCGGCCGTGGAACGGCATCCTTGCCGAGGCGCAGGCGCTGGTCGAGGCGGGCGCGCGCGAAATCGTGCTGCTCGGGCAGAACGTGAACGCGTGGACCAGCGAGGACGAGCGCGGTCGCGCCGCCGGGCTCCACAGCCTGATCCATGCGTTGTCCCGCATCGATGGGCTTTACCGCATCCGCTACACCACCAGCCATCCGGCCGACATGAGCGATGCGCTGATTGCCGCGCACGGCGAATGCGCCAAGCTGATGCCCTATCTGCACCTGCCTGTTCAGTCCGGGAGCAACCGCATTCTCAAATCCATGAACCGCAGCCATTCGGCGGAGAGCTACTTGCGCATAATCGACAGGGTGCGCGCCGCGCGCCCCGACATTGCTTTGTCCGGCGACTTCATCGTCGGCTTCCCAGGGGAAAGCGACGCGGACTTCGAAGCGACGCTCGGCATCGTCGATGCCGTGGGCTACGCCTCCGCATATTCGTTCAAATATAGCGCCCGGCCTGGCACTCCTGCGGCAGCGATGGACGGCCAGGTTGCGCCCGAAGTGATGGACGAGCGCCTCAAGCGGCTGCACGCTCGCATTGCCGAGCACCAGACGGCGTTCAACCGGGCAAGCATCGGCCGTGCCACGCAGGTGCTTGTCGAGCGCAGGGGCAGACATGCAGGCCAGGTGATCGGCCGGTCGCCGTGGCTGCAGTCGGTCCACCTCGAAGCGGCCGCCGCGCCCGGCGACATGCTCGACGTGGACCTGGTCTCCGCCGGCCCCAACAGCATGGCCGGGGCGCTGCGTTCGAAGGTTGCAGCCTGATGCCCCGCCGCGACCTCGCCGAGGCGCCGCAGCGCGCCCGGCTCGAGCTCGAGTTCGAGCAGCCCTATCTGATCGGCCCGCTGTTCGGCGACTATGACCGTCACCTGATCACCATCGAAAATCGCCTGGGTGTGCACATCGCGGCGCGCGGCAACCGCGTGCAGATCGAGGGCGAGCCGGACAGTGCCGCCCGCGCCCGCGAGGTGCTGCTCGGGCTCTACAACCGCCTCGACAACGGTCATGACGTCGACGCCGAGGCGGTCGAGGCGGTGCTCGGAATGGCCGCCCAGCCAAGCCTCGACGGAATCATCGCCGATGACGTCGCCTCGCCGCCAAGCGTGATGATCCGCACGCGCAAGAAGACGATCGTCCCGCGCTCGATCGTGCAGACGGCCTACATGCAGGCGCTGGCCCGCGACGACATGATCTTCGCGCTGGGGCCCGCAGGCACCGGCAAGACCTATCTGGCGGTCGCCCAGGCGGTCTCGCAGCTGATCAGCGGCAGCGTCGACCGGCTGATCCTGTCACGCCCGGCGGTGGAGGCCGGCGAGCGCCTCGGCTTCCTGCCCGGCGACATGAAGGACAAGGTCGACCCCTATTTGCGGCCGCTGTACGACGCGCTTTACGACATGCTTCCGACCGAGCAGGTCGAGCGGCGGATCGCTTCGGGGGAGATCGAGATCGCGCCGATCGCCTTCATGCGCGGGCGGACGCTGAACGACGCCTTCATCATCCTCGATGAAGCGCAGAACACCACCCCGCCGCAGATGAAGATGTTCCTGACGCGCTTCGGAATGCGCAGCCGAATGGTGATCTGCGGCGATCCCAACCAGACCGACCTTCCGACCGGAGTCACTTCGGGCCTGAAGGACGCCGTCGGCAAGCTCGAGGGCATTCCCAAGGTGGAGATGATCCGCTTTTCGGCCGCCGACGTCGTGCGTCACCCGCTCGTCGGGCGCATCGTCGAAGCCTATGAAGGGCCGGGCCGATGATGCTCGACGTCATGGTCGAAGCCGACGGGGAGTGGGACAGTAGCAGCGGCTGGGACAAGCTTGCGCGTGAGGCGGCCGAGGCGGCCGTCGCCGAAAGCGCCTTCCCGCAGCTGAGCGCTGCTGCGCGGTCGGTGGAAATCTCCGTGCGCCTGACCGGCGACGAGCAAGTCCGCTCCCTCAACGCCCAGTGGCGCGGCAAGGACAAGCCGACCAACGTGCTGTCGTTCCCTATGGCGGCGCCGGACGAGCTTGCAAGCGCCGCCGCCGAGGGCCCCGAGCTGATGCTCGGCGACATCGTTCTGGCGCATGGCGTGTGCGCCGCCGAGGCCGCCGGCAAGGCGATCCCGATCGAGGCTCATGCCGCGCATCTGCTGGTCCACGGCACGTTGCACCTGCTCGGCTACGACCATCATGACGATGCCGCCGCCGGCGACATGGAAGCGCGCGAGGTCCGGGCGCTCGCCCGCCTCGGCATCGGCGACCCCTACGCGGAGGCGCGCTGATGGCCACTCGCCAGGACGAGGCCGGCGGATCCCGGCTGTGGCGCGGCATGCGCAGCTTGCTGTTCGGCGACGATGGCGAAACCACGCTGCGCGACCAGATCGAGGAGGCGATCGACGAGGCCGAGGGGGCCCGGCCGGTTTCGGGCGACCTCAGCCCGCACGAACGGCAGATGCTTCGCAACCTGCTGCACTTCGGTGACAGCACTGCGGGGGACGTCTGCGTGACCCGCGGCGAGATCATCGCCGTGCCATCGACGATCAGCTTCGAGAGCCTTGTCCACGCCTTTGCCGACGCCGGCCACAGCCGGCTGCCGGTCTATGGCGAGAGTCTCGATAAGGTGATCGGCATGATTCACATCAAGGACGTGTTCACCGCCAGCGTCGACGAAAGCCGCGACCGCTCGATTACCGCGCTGATGCGCGAGCCCTTGTTCGTGCCGGAATCGATGGGCGTGCTCGACCTGCTCGCGCGGATGCGCAACCAGCGCATCCATCTGGCGATCGTCGTCGACGAGTTCGGCGGCACCGAGGGACTGGTCACCATCGAGGACGTGGTCGAGGAGATCGTCGGCGACATCGAGGACGAGCATGACGAGCAGGAAGCCGGGATGCTGACGATGCTGCAGGACGGCCTGTGGGAAGCGGACTCCCGGCTCGAGATCGAGGAGCTGACGCAAGCGGTCGATGGACGGCTGGTGCCCGAGGACGATGACGACGTCGATACGCTCGGCGGTCTCGTCTTCCTGCTCGCCGGCCGCATCCTCCAGCCCGGAGAAGCCGTCCGGCACCCGAGCGGCTGGCGCCTCGAATGCATCGAAGCCGATGCCCGCCGCATCCTCAGAGTGCGACTGCACGCCCCCGATGCTCAAGACTGAGCGGCTGTTGGCGGGGCTCACCCGCCACGCCTTCCCGACCTCGATCGCGCTTGGCGCGCTCTCCGCTCTTGCTTTCGAGCCGCTCGGCTGGTGGCCGCTGATGCCGGCGGCCTTCGCGCTGCTGTCCGAGCTTGTCTGGAGAGCCGGGTCGCTCAGGAACGCACTGGCAATCGGCTGGGGCTTCGGCGTCGGCCAGTTCGTGGTGGGGCTCAACTGGATTGCGACCTCATTCACTTACCAGTCCGAAATGCCGGCCTGGCTCGGGTGGATCGCCGTCGTCCTGCTGTCCCTCTACCTCGCCGTCTATCCGATGCTGGCGACCGGCCTCGGCTGGAGGCTTGGCGGCGGCAGGCGCCTTGCCCTGCTGCTTGCGCTCGCCGGCGGCTGGGGGATCACCGAGTGGCTGCGCGCCACCATGTTCACCGGCTTTGCATGGAATCCGGTGGGCGTGGTGCTGGTGCCCACCCCATTGCTTGGCACCAGCGCCCTGATCGGCACCTACGGCCTGTCGATTCTCGTTGTGCTGCTCGGCGGCGCAATCTGGCTGGAGCTTCACCGCAGGTTCCTGCGGGTGGTGCTGATCCTTGCCGGTGTCGCCTTGCTGTGGGCCCTGCCGGCCGCCAAGGTCGCCGAGGAGCCGACCGTCGTCCGGCCGGTGCGCATCGTCCAGCCGAACATCGGCCAGCAGGACAAGTGGCGGCCAGGGTTCAGCGAAGAGGCCGCCCGGCGCCTTGCCGGCCTGTCGGCGCCGCGCCACCCCGACGCCGGTCCGAGGCTGCTGCTGTGGCCCGAGGCCGCGGTCACCAACCCGCTGGAGGACGCGCGCACCGGCGAGCATCAGGCGATGGCCGAATATGAGCGGACGCGAGCCGCGGCGCTGCTGAAGCCAGGCGACCTGCTCCTGACCGGCGGCCTCGCCCTCTTCGCGAGCGACGGGCGCAGGGTCGACGGCGCTGCCAACAGCGTGTTCGTGATCGGCGAGCGCGGCCAGGTGCTCGGCCGGTACGACAAGGCGCACCTCGTTCCCTATGGCGAATATCTGCCGATGCGGCCGCTGCTGTCGGCGATCGGCCTGTCGCGGCTCGCGCCGGGCGACGTAGACTTCACCCCCGGGCCGGGCCCCAGGACCGTCGATCTCGGCAAGTGGGGAAAGGTTGGCTTCCAGGTCTGCTATGAGATCATCTTCTCGGGCGATGTCGTCGACCCGCGCAACCGGCCGGACTTCATCTTCAACCCGTCGAACGACGCCTGGTTCGGCCGCTGGGGGCCGCCGCAGCACCTCGCTCAGGCACGGCTTCGGGCTGCCGAGGAAGGCATTCCCGTGCTTCGCTCGACGCCCACGGGCATCAGCGCCATCATCGACGGCCATGGCCATGTCATCAGCATGCTGCCGTGGCGCACCGCCGGCGCCATCGACGGCGTGCTGCCGCCGTCGGCGCTGCATCCCACCGTGTTTGCACAGGCAGGGAACCTGATCCCGCTGACCATCGGATTCCTGATGATGTTCGCCGCCATTGCCCTGTCGTCGCGCCGCCGCTATCGGCGGACATAAGGATTTCCTTATATCTTGATTCCCGCTCCGCGCGGCCAGTCGTCAGGACCCCCTCTCCCAATGCGCAGCTCCTACCTCTTCACGTCCGAATCGGTTTCCGAAGGCCATCCCGACAAGGTGGCCGACCAGATCAGCGACGCCATCGTCGACCTGTTCCTGGCCAAGGACCCGGAGGCCCGCGTTGCCTGCGAAACCCTGGTCACGACCCAGCGTGTCGTCATCGGCGGCGAAATCCGCTGCAAGGGCGCGTTCGACGAGCAGCAGTTCAAGGACACGCATGGCTGGGCGCCGGGCGTTCGCGACGAAATCGAACAGGTCGTGCGCAACACGATCCGGCGCATCGGCTACGAGCAGGACGGCTTCCACTGGCAGACTGCGAGCTTCGACAACCATCTTCACGGCCAGTCGGCGCACATCGCCCAGGGCGTCGATGCCAGCGGCAACAAGGACGAGGGCGCAGGCGACCAGGGCATCATGTTCGGCTATGCCACCGACGAGACCGAGGACCTGCTGCCGGCGACATTATATTATTCGCACCGCATCCTCGAGCGCCTTGCGGCCGATCGCCATGCCGGCGCGGTCCCGTTCCTGGAGCCTGACGCCAAGAGCCAGGTCACCCTGCAGTATGAAAATGGCGTGCCGGTGCGGGCGACGGCATTGGTGGTCTCCACCCAGCACAGCGCGGATCTGTCGAGCGATGAGGGACAGCTCAAGCTTCGCGACTACGTCAAGGGCGTGCTCGGCGAGGTGCTGCCCGACGGCTGGCTGCCCGAGGACGCGTCGATCCACGTCAATCCCACCGGCCGCTTCGAGATCGGCGGTCCCGACGGCGATGCCGGGCTGACCGGCCGCAAGATCATCGTCGACACCTATGGCGGCGCGGCACCGCACGGCGGCGGCGCCTTTTCCGGAAAGGACCCGACCAAGGTCGACCGGTCGGCCGCCTATGTCGCCCGCTACCTGGCCAAGAACATCGTTGCCGCCGGGCTCGCCAGGCGCTGCACGATCCAGCTGTCCTACGCGATCGGAGTCAGCAAGCCACTGTCGCTATATGTCGACACGCATGGCACCGGCAGCCACGGCGACGACCGGCTCGAGCAGGCGATCGGCCGCATCGACAAGCTCGGCGGGCTGACGCCGCGCGCGATCCGCACCCATCTGCAGCTCAACAAGCCAATCTATGAGCGCACCGCCGCCTACGGCCACTTCGGCCGCAAGCCGGAAGGCGACCTGTTCCCCTGGGAGAAGACCGACCTGGTCGACGATCTGCGCGCGGCGATCGCCGGCTAGCCCAGCCCACTCGCTTATTGCGTCGGCCGGAGGCATAGTCCCGCTGCCGGGTCGAGCGTCGAGGGGGTACTGTCATGCGTCTTGCCGTCAGGTTCACGGCGGTCGCGGTCGCGGCTTTGATCGCGGCTCCGGCCTTGGCCCAGCCGCGCGAAATCGCGCTGAGGCCGAACGCCAAATATGCGCACAAGCCAACCAGAGTCACTTTGCCGGCGGCGATCGGAACGCTGACGCGCAACCGTATAGCCGCGTTCGAGGCTGGTGATCTGGACGTTCTGGTCTCTTATCGCAGCCCCGACGCAAAGGAGATCACAACCGTCTACCTTTACCGCAACGTCGCCGGCGACGTGCCGGTGTGGTTTGACCGGGCAGCGTCCGTCATCGCCGCCGGCCCGGGTCCATTTGGCAGCATCACGCCAGTCGTTCCGGTATCCCCCTTTACGCCGCCCCGACAGTCGACTGCCAGCGGCCTGAGGGCGGCATGGGCGGCGAGCGGCGGCGCGTTCGCCAGCACCGCGCTGGCGCTGGTGCCGGTCGGCGACTTCTATCTGAAGCTTCGCCTGTCCTCGGCGACACTCACCCCGGTCCAGCTCGAAGCGCGTCTTCGCGAGACATTGGCGGCGATCTCCTTTCCGCGGCAGCTCGCTTCCGGTCCGGCGGCGGTCCCGGTTGCACCTTGCGGGTCCGCGCTGACCTTCACCGGCGCCGCCAGGCCGGCGCCGAAAGACGGCGCGGCGGCGCTGCTCGGCGCGCTGATGCCCAGCATTGCCGACCGGCTGGCGAAGTCCGGGAAGACGCAGCACAGGGCACGATATTGCCGCGATCCGCGGGCAGTCGAGGAGGGCGCGATCTACCGGCCCGACGGCGATACCGAGCGATACCTGCTGGCCATCCAGGACGCCGGCCGGGCGCTTCAGGTCGGCAAGAATGACCTGACGTCGCTGCTCGGTTCCTCCGCGGGCACTCAGCCAACGCCGCGCTACAGCGTCGAGCTCGTGCTCCTCTCCGAGAACCGCGCCTACGGCGACTTCCTGACGCTCCCCTCACCCGAGCAGGCGATGGCACTGATGGAGTCGGGCAGGCCCGTCTCCATAACCTCCACCATGGGCAAGAAGAACAGGATCAGCCTCAATCCAGATTCCCTATCGGATCGCTGAGTATCGTCAGGCGCGTCGTTCGCCCGAACGATCGCCATCGTCGTAGCCGGAGAATTTGTCCGGCGTCTCCTGCACCGCCACTCGGTGCCGGTACACCATGTGCCCGCCGAGCCAGCCCGAGTAGAGCAGGATCAGGACGACCGCGCCGGACAGGAACACCCCCAGGCTCGGCACGTCGCTGGCCGTGTCGTCCATGCGGATGACGAAGTTGATGACGGAAATGACCACGGCCGCGACGTTGGCGAGCATGTGCTGCAGCGCCACGCCCAGGCGGCGGATCCGGTCGTCGCCCATATAGTCGATCAATCCGAACACCGCGGCGAGCAGCGCCGTGCCGATGCCGAAGCCGATCAGCCAATGCGAAGCCGTGGCGAAGCCCCGGTTATCGGTGCTCAGGAAGATCAGGTCGGTCACGAATGCACCCACGAGGCAGGTGATCGGAAACGGGATAAGCATCGGGTGGATTGGATGACCTGCAATCTGCGCCGTGCTCCTGGGATTATTACCGTACATCGCGCTGTTCCTCCCGTTGTTTCGCGGGACAACGCGCGTCTTCCAGAAGGGATGCTACACCTCGCGGCAGCGCACCCATCGCCGCTGCCCGTTGCGCCACAGGGCGCCGTCATAGGCCGCGCCGTTGCGCCGGGCGCGCAGCCGCAACTCGTGCCGCGTGGCATTGCGGTTGACGAGGTCGACCCGCAGCTCGCCCCGCTCGAGCCATGCCTGGGCAAGCACGACCGGGATATCGCGGCCGCTGTCGCGAAGCCGCGCCGAAACCACAGTCGGAACGGCAGTGTGGCTGACCACAAGCCAGCTTTCGACCACGGTCGTGCCCGCCGTGCGGCAGACGAGTCCGCCCGTCGCGAGAGCCGGGCTGGCGAGGCCGGCAGCAAGCGCGGCGGCGAGGCTGTAATATCTCATCGCCGGCATGCTGCGCCGCGCTTGCTGAACCCCGGCTTGAGCGACTAGGCGGCAGCGCCATGACCGCGCACAAGCCGGGCGACCCGACCACCCTCAACCGCCTTTACGGCCGCTCCAGCGGGCACAAGCTGCGCGCGAGCCAGCAGGCGCTGGTCGACGAGCTGCTTCCGGCGATCTCCGTGCCGGCTGAAGGCGAGCTCACCGCGACCGGCCAGTTCGGCGACGAGCGCCCGCTGCACTTCGAGATCGGCTTCGGTTCGGGCGAACATCTCGCCGATCGCGCCGACATGCTCCCGGACCATGGCTTCATCGGGGCCGAGCCGTTCCTCAATGGCGTGGCGACCGCGCTGGGCCACATACGCGACCGGCGGCTGGCCAACGTCCGGCTCCACCGCGGTGACGCGCTGGAGGTGCTGCGGCGGTTCGGCGACGGCGCGCTAAGCTTCGTCTATCTGCTCCATCCCGATCCCTGGCCCAAGGCGCGGCACGCCAAGAGACGCATGGTCAACGATGGCCCGCTGGAGCTGATCGCAGCCAAGCTCAGGCCCGGAGGCGAGCTGAGGATCGCGACCGACCATCCGGTCTACCTCGAATGGACGCTGATGATCATGCAGCGCCACTCCGCCAGCTTCGACTGGACGGCGCGGAAGCCGGGCGACTTCCTCCTGCCCTCCGGCGGCTGGATCGAGACCCGCTACGGCGCCAAGTCGCGGCGCGAGGGCCGCCGGCCTTATTACCTTCGCTACCGGCGCACCGGCTCCAGCCTCAGCAGCCGGCCGCCTTTGCCGCCGCGGGCGTCTTCCAGCAGGTAGACCTCGCCACGCGGCCCCTGCGCGACCTCGCGGATGCGGGCGCCCATCGCCCATTCGTCTGCCTTGCGCGCATTGTCGCCGTCGATGTCCACGCGCACCAGCGCCTGGCCGGACAAGGCCGGGATCAAAGCGTCGCCCCGCCATGCCGGGAACAGCTGACCCGAGTAGATCAGCAGCCCACCAGGCGAGATCGCCGGGGTCCACCAGAGCTTGGGCTCCTCGAAGCCGCGGCTGGCATGCTCGTCGGGGATGTCCCTGCCCTCGTAATGGCTGCCGTAAGACACGCGCGGCCAGCCATAGTTGCGGCCCCTGACGATCAGGTTGAGCTCGTCGCCGTGGCGCGGCCCCATCTCGCTGGCCCACAGCCTGCCGTCCGGCGCAAAGGCGAGTCCGAGCACGTTGCGGTGGCCCATGGTCCAGTACGTCGCCTGGCGCCCGCCGCGGCTCGCCCACGGCCCGCCGGGGACCACGCCGCCCTCGGCAGTAAGACGTATGATCTTGCCGAGATCCTGCGCCATGTCCTGCGCCGGCTCCATCTTCTGGCGGTCACCCGAGGAGAGGAACAGGGTCCC
>DATLFV010000016.1:0-15813 GCA_035540875.1 Sphingomicrobium sp.
GTCACCACCGCATCGCCGTCCTCGCTGACCGCGACGTCGTAGATCAGCCCGAGTTCGTAGATGTCGACCGGGATCTCGGGGTCGTAGATCGACTTCAGCGCCTCGACGATGCTGGCCTGGAGGTCGCTTCCGGGCCCGCCGACCGGCTCCTCCTTCTCGCCCGCCAGGAAGCCGGCGAGATAGTCGCGCTTGCGCTCGAAAGTCTCGGTGACGCGGGCGCGCGGCGGCGGCGCGACGCTGTCGACCTGCTCGATCTCGATCTTGCGTTCCTCGTTCATCCGAAAATCCGCTTCACCTGGTGGAGGCCGCGCAGCAGCGCCTCGATGTCGGAGCCGTCGCTGTGCGCCGCGAAGCTCGCCCGCGCCGTTGCCGGCACCCCCAGCAACTGCATCAGCGGCTGGGCGCAATGGTGGCCGGCGCGCACCGCGACCTTATTGTCGTCCAATATGGTGGCGACGTCGTGGGGATGAACCCCGTCGACGTTGAAGCTGACGATGCCGGCGCTGTCGGCGGGCCCGTAAACCGTGATCCCGCCGGCGGCGGCAAGCGCCGCCCGGGCCTCGGCAACGAGGGCGCATTCGTGCGCATGCAGCGCCTCAAGGGTCAGCGCCCGCACCCAGTCGATCGCCGCGTGCAGGCCGACCGCGCCGACGATGTGCGGCGTTCCCGCCTCGAAGCGCTGCGGGGGTTCGGCATAAGTCGACGCCGCGAAGGCGACGCTGTCGATCATCGCGCCGCCGCCCTGCCACGGCGGCATGGCCGCAAGCAGCTCGCGCCGTCCCCACAGGGCGCCGATGCCGGTCGGGCCGTAGAGCTTGTGCGCCGAATAAGCATAGAAGTCGCAGCCGATCGCCGCGACGTCGACCGGCAGCCGCGGCACCGCCTGGCAGCCGTCGAGCAGCAGCAAAGCGCCGGCGCCACGCGCAATCTCGGCCGCGCGCTTGGCGTCGACAATGCTGCCGAGCACGTTGGACACGTGCGCAAAGGCGACCACGCGATGATCTTGCGTGATCATGCGCTCGGCCGCGTCGAGGTCGATCTGCTGGTCGGCGGTCAGCGGCACCACGTCCACGGCAAAGCCGGCGAGCTGCCAGGGCACGATGTTGCTGTGATGCTCGAGCGCGGACAGCAGCACCCGGCTGCGGCCGTCCTTCGGCAAGGTGCGCGCGACCAGGTTGATCGCCTCGGTCGCGCCGCGGGTGAAGACCAGCTCGTCCGCCGCGCCGCCGATCAGCCCGGCCGCCGCCGCGCGCGCGGCCTCGTAGCGGCCGGTCATGTCGCTCGAGCGCTGGTAGATGCCGCGGTGCACGGTCGCATAGTCGCGCGCATAGCTGCTCGTGATCGCGTCGATCACGGACCGTGGCTTCTGCGCGGTCGCGGCGCTGTCGAGATAGTGCCAGTTCTCGATTGCGGGAAACTGGTCGCGCACGTCGAGCGATCCTCCCCGGGACCGGGAGGTGGCAGCACGAAGTGCTGACGGAGGGGGTTCTACGCCTGGCACGACGCCCCCTCCACCAGCTTCGCTGGTCCCCCTCCCCGTTCCGGGGAGGAGCTTATCCTCCGCAGCGCCTGGCGCGCCGCTTCGGCGATCGCCGCGCCGTCGCGCGCGCCTTCCCACAGGTCCATGACGAACCCTTCCAGCAGCAGTGCCCGCGCGCTCGCCGGGTCGAGCCCGCGGCTCATCGCGTAGAACAATTGCTGCGGATCGAGCTCGCCGATGCTGGCGCCGTGCGCGCACTTGACGTCGTCGGCGTAGATCTCGAGCTCGGGCTTGCAGTTGGCGGTGGCGCCGCGGTCGAGCAGCATGGCCTTGATCGATTGCTCGCCGTCCACCTGCTGCGCGCCGCGCGCGACCGCGACCTTGCCAAGGTAGGAGCCCGTCGCCTTCCCGCCCAGCACCGACCGGATCGTCTGCCGCGACACGCCGCGCTCGCCCTGGTGGCGGACGTTGGTGACGAACTCGTTGTTCGAAGCGCCCCCGCCGATGTTGGCGCCGTAGAGCGCGAAGTCGGCGTCGGCCGCGAGCGTCACCTCCAGCTCGACGCGGCCATATTGCTCGGCCGCGTTGAGCGCGAAGATGCGCGCCCGCGCACCCTGGCCGAGCGACAGCTGCACCCGCCGCACCTGCACCGGGTCCGCCGTCGGCAGCCACACCTCCTCCAGGCTCTCCCCGGCCGCAACCACCAGGGTCGCCGCGTCGCCGAGCTGCTCCCAGACCGGCGCGAGCGCATCGAGGTCGGCGTAGCGCCAGGCCTCCTGCGCGCGGGTAGGGAAGGGCGCCGTCATCTACGCCGCCGCCTCGGCATAACCGGCGCGCTCGAGATCGCGGGCAAGCTCGATGTCGCCAGAGCGGGTGATCCGCCCGGCCTGGAGCACGTGCACGCGGTCCGGCCGGACATGCTCGAGCAGCCGCTCGTAGTGGGTGATCAAAAGCACGCCCTTGCCGGGTGCCCGCATGATGCGGTTGATGCCTTCGCCGACGATCCGCAACGCATCGATGTCGAGCCCGCTGTCGGTCTCGTCGAGCACGGCGAACTTCGGGTCCATGATGCCCATCTGCACCATCTCCGCGCGCTTCTTCTCGCCGCCGGAGAAGCCGACGTTGACCGGCCGCTTGAGCATCTCGACGTCCATGCCGAGCGCCCCCGCCTGCGCGCGCGCAAGCCGGATGAACTCGGCGCCCGAAAGCTCGGCCTCGCCCCGCGCGCGCCGCTGCGAATTGAGGCTCTCGCGCAGGAACTGCAGGTAGGAGACGCCGGGGATCTCGACCGGATACTGGAAGCCGAGGAACAGCCCCGCCACGGCCCGCTCGTGCGGCTCCATGGCCAGCAGATCGGCGCCACCGAAGGTCACGCCGCCGCTGGTCACCTCATAGCCCGGCCGCCCCGCAAGCACGTAGGCGAGCGTGGACTTGCCCGAGCCGTTCGGCCCCATGATCGCATGCACCTCGCCCGCCGGCACGTGCAGCGACACGCCGCCGAGAATCGGCTTGTCCGCGACCGTCGCGTGGAGGTTATCGATGTTCAACACTAGCCGACGCTTCCTTCCAGGCTGATCCCCAGCAATTTCTGCGCTTCGGCCGACAGCCTGAAGCCGTCACCCTGAACTTGTTTCAGGGTCCATGTCTCCGCGCGCCCGGAGGTTTCCGGGATGGATGCTGAAACGAGTTCAGCATGACGGGAGTGCGTGATCATCCGACGCTCCCCTCAAGGCTGATCCCCAGCAATTTCTGCGCCTCCACCGCGAACTCCATCGGCAGCTGCTTGAGCACCTCGCGCGCGAAGCCGTTGACGATCAGCGCCACCGCCGCTTCCTGGTCGAGGCCGCGGCTCATCGCGTAGAACAATTGGTCCTCGCTGATCTTCGACGTCGTCGCCTCATGCTCGATGGTCGCCGTCGGGTTCTTGACCTCGATATAGGGCACGGTGTGGGCGCCGCACTGGTCGCCCAGCAGCAGGCTGTCGCACTGGGTGAAGTTGCGCACGTTCTCGGCGCCGGGAAGCACCCGCACCAGCCCGCGATAGGTATTGTCGCTGCGCCCCGCGCTGATCCCCTTCGAGACAATCGTCGAGCGCGTGTTGGCGCCGATGTGCACCATCTTGGTGCCGGTATCGGCCTGCTGGCGATTGTTGGTCAAAGCCACCGAATAGAATTCGCCGACGCTGCCTTCGCCCTTCAATATGCAGCTCGGATATTTCCAGGTGATCGCGCTTCCGGTCTCGACCTGGGTCCAGCTGACCTTCGAGCGCGCACCCGAGCAGAGCGCGCGCTTGGTGACGAAGTTGAAGATCCCGCCCTTGCCTTCGGCGTCGCCCGGATACCAGTTCTGGACCGTCGAGTATTTCACCTCCGCGTCCTCGTGCGCGAAGATCTCGACCACCGCCGCGTGCAGCTGGTTCTCGTCGCGCATCGGCGCCGTGCAGCCTTCGAGGTAGGAGACGTAGCTGCCCTTGTCGGCGACGATCAAAGTGCGCTCGAACTGGCCGGTATTCTCGGCATTGATGCGGAAATAGGTGCTGAGCTCCATCGGGCAGCGCACGCCCTTGGGGATGTAGACGAAGGTGCCGTCGGAGAAGACCGCGCTGTTGAGGCAGGCGAAATAATTGTCGCGCTGCGGAACGACGCTGCCGAGATATTTGCGCACCAGCTCGGGATGCTCGCGCACCGCCTCGCTGATGCTGAGGAAGATGACGCCCGCCTTCTTGAGCTCCTCGCGGAAGGTGGTGGCGACGCTGACGCTGTCGAACACGGCGTCGACCGCCACTTTACGCGCGCCCTCGACCCCGGCGAGCACCTTCTGCTCCTCGATCGGAATGCCGAGCTTCTCGTAGACCCGCAGGATCTCGGGATCGACCTCGTCGAGGCTGCCGAGCTTGGGCTTCTTCTTGGGCTCGGCATAATAATAGGACGCCTGGTAGTCGATGCTCGGCAAATCGAGCTTGGCCCAGCTCACCTCCTCCATCTCCAGCCAGGCGCGATAGGCCTTCAGGCGCCACTCGAGCATCCACTCGGGCTCGCCTTTCTTCGCCGAGATGAAGCGCACCGTGTCTTCATTCAGGCCCTTGGGCGCGAATTCCTGCTCGATGTCGCTCGAAAAGCCCCACTCGTAGGTGGCGAGCTTCTCGGCCGCTTCGTGCGCCTCGCGATTCTTGATGTTGGTCTGATCGTTCATTTCTGTACCCCTGCGAAGGCAGGGGTCCAGCCCGCTGCCGCAGGCAGCGCTGGCCCGCTGGTCTGGGCCCCTGTCTGTGCAGGGGCACTGAGTTGATCGAGCTTCACCGCCGCCAGCGCGCCGCGCACGGCATTGCTGACGATGTTCATGTGCGGCTTGACCCGGCAATGGGAGTCGAGCGCGCAGTCCGACGCGTCCTCGTGACCGCTGCACTGGGTCATGGCGATCGGCCCCTCGACCGCCTCGATGATGTCGGCGAGGCTGATCTCGCTGCCCGGCCGGGCAAGCGCGAAGCCGCCGGCCGCCCCGCGCACGCTGCTCAGCAGGCCGGCCGCGGCAAGCCGCCCCATCAGCTTCTGCGCCGTCGGCAAGGGCACGCCCGTCTCGGTGGCGAGCGCCGACGCGCTGAGCCGCGCGCCCGTCTCGCGGCGAGCGGCGGCGGTCATGATCACGACCGCATAATCGGCAAGATGGGTGAGGCGCATGGGCTAATCGGAGCTTTCCACTCCGATTTAGTGCGTTGCCCCTCGAAACTCAACCGGACGACCCGTCATTGCGAATGCAGCGCTGACGCTCCTCGCAACGACGGTCAGGCCCTTCGGCTCGCGATCCACTGGTCGACCCGCGCCTCCAGCATGTCGAGCGGCATCGCGCCGGCCAGCAGGATGGTGTCGTGGAAGCCGCGAATGTCGAAGCGGTCGCCCAGCTGCTGCTCGGCCTTGGCGCGCAGCGCCTCGATCCTCAGCTTGCCGACCATGTAGGCGGTCGCCTGGCCAGGGAAGACGATGTAGCGCTCGATCGCCTTGACGATCCCGCCCTTGGCGTCGGCGCTATTGTCCTCGACATATTTGATGGCCTGCTCGCGGGTCCAGCGCTTGTGGTGCAGCCCCGTGTCCACGACCAGCCGGATCGCCCGGTGAAGCTCGAGCTGAAGCCGGCCGAAGTCGCTGTACGGGTCCTGGTAGGCGCCCATCTCCTTGCACAATTTCTCGGAGTAGAGCCCCCAGCCCTCGCCGTAGGCGGTGTAGCCGCCGAAGCGCCGGAACGGCGGGATGTCGTCGCCCAGCTCGACCCGGAGCGCGTTCTGGAGGTGGTGGCCCGGGACGCCCTCGTGGCAGAACAAGGCCTCGACCTCGGTCGAGGGCATGTCGGCCATGTTGTAGAGGTTGACGTAATAGGTGCCGGGCCGCGACCCGTCGGGCGTCGGCGCCTGGTAGAAGGCCTTGCCCGCGCTCTTCTCGCGGAACGGCTCGACCGCTTTGACCACCAGCCGCGCCTTGGGCAGCCGCCCGAAATATTGCGGCAGCTTGGGCTCGATCAGCTCGAGCGCCTTCTGGGTGGCGTCGAGATATTGCTGCCGGCCGGCGGGCGTGTTGGGAAAGTAGAATTGCTTGCTGTCGCGCATATGGGCGAAGAAGTCCTGAAGCGAGCCCTTGAAGCCCACCTGGTCCTTGATCGCCGTCATTTCGCCGTGGATGCGCGCGACCTGGGCGAGGCCGAGCTCATGCACCTGGTCGGGCGTGAGGTCGGTCGTCGTGTAATTGCGCAGCAGCTCGCGATAATGCTCGGCGCCGTTGGCGAGACGCCAGATGCCGTCGTCGCGTCCGGCGAGCTTCTGCTGCGCCTGCATGGTGGCGATGACGCGCTGATAGGCCGGGCGCACGTCGTTCAGCAGGGCGGCTCTGCCCGATTCGAGCAGCCGCGCCTTGGTCGCCTGGTCGGCGTCGAGCCTGGCGACCTTCGCCTTGAAGTCGGCCCACAAGGCGCTGTCGGCGCCGCGGCCGAACGGCGCGCCGCTGATGACGTTGCGCGAGTCCGCGATCACATAGGGGAAGACCCACCGCGGCGGCAGGACCCCGAGCGCCTGGCGCGCCTTGGCCTCGGCGATGGCCTGGTCGAGGTAGCGCGCCATCTCGCGCAGGCGCGAGACATAGGCCTCGGCGTCGCTGACGCTTTCGACCTTGTGGATGTTGATCAGGAAGGCCGGGCCGCTGCTCTGCGCGCCGTTCATCTGATCGAACACGAGGCCGTTCTTGCGGAACGGGTAGACCCGCTCCGCCTGGGCGTTGCCGTAGAGGAACAGATCGTAGCTGAGCTGGTCCTCGGGCGAGAGCCGCGACCGATCGAAGCGGGTCTGCAGCTCCTGGACGGTGCGCAGCCGAAGCGCGCGCTGCTGCTCCTGGGCAGCGTCAGTGAACTGGTCCCAGCGCGCGTAATCCTCGTCCTTGATGCCGCGATAGGATTTGCCGAGCGGCGACAGAGCGAGCTGCGCCTCGTCATAGGCCTTGAAGAAGGCGGCCAGTTCCTGGCTGCGCGCCGGAACCGGGGTCGGCGCCTCGGCGGGCACCTGCGCGTCGGCGGCGGCGGCGGCCGGCGGGGCGATGGCGGGCTGCTCGGTAGTCGCGCAGGCGGCGAGCGCGACGCTGGCAAGGAGGATTAGACGCTTCAAGACGGCGTTCCTTTCGGGCACAGTTGCCTTGGCCGGACGATCCGGCGCTTCCGCTTCCTCTTGGACAAAGGCGGGGCCCGGCTCAAGACCAGGCTGACGGCTGTTCGACGAACGACGGGAACGATGGCGCTTTACCCCCTGCTCCGCCCTTTGGTCTTCCGGCTGGAAGCCGAGCGGGCGCACCGCGCCACCATCGCCGCCCTGAAGTGGCTGCCGCGCCGCGGCACGCCCGTCTTCGCGCCGTCGCTGACCACCAGCATCGGCCGACTGGGCTTTGCATCGCCGGTCGGGCTCGCCGCCGGCTTCGACAAGGATGCCGAGGTCGCCGACGTGATGCTGGCGCTGGGCTTCGGCTTCGTCGAGGTCGGCACGCTGACGCCGCGGCCGCAGCCCGGCAATCCCCGGCCGCGGCTGTTCCGGCTGGCCGAGGACCGCGCGATCATCAACCGGCTCGGCTTCAACAATGGCGGCCAGCTCGCCGCCTTCGAGCGGCTGCTGCAATGCCGCCGGCGCGGGCCGATCGGGGTCAATATCGGCGCCAACAAGGACAGCGCCGACCGCATCGCGGATTATGTGCGCGGCGTGCAGGCGATGAGCGGGGTCGCCGATTATCTGACCGTCAACATCAGCTCGCCCAACACGCCGGGATTGCGCGGGCTCCAGGAGGCCGGCGCGCTCGACGAGTTGCTGGCGGCGATCCGCGGCGCGCGCATCGTCGGCGGTCCGCCCTTGTTCCTCAAGGTGGCGCCGGACCTGGCGCCCGGCGACCCGAAGCGGATTGCCCGGGCCGCCCTGGACTCCGGGGTCGACGCCTTGATCGTCGCCAATACCACCGTGTCGCGGCCGCCGCTGAAATCCCGCCACGCCGCGGAGGCCGGGGGACTGTCGGGCGCGCCGCTGGCCCCGCTCGCGCTCGATGCGCTGCGGCAGTATCGCGCGGCCAGCGACGGGGCGCTGCCGTTGATCGGGGTCGGCGGCATCGCCAGCGCCGAGGACGCCTGGCAACGCATCCGCGCCGGGGCCAGCGCCGTCCAGCTCTACAGCGCGATGGTGTTCGCCGGCCCGCGCATCGCCCAGCGCATCGCCGCCGGCCTGGCGCAGCGGCTCGACCGCGCCGGCTTCGCCAGCATTGCCGAGGCGGTGGGGAGCGAGTAGCCCCACGCCCATGATCCGCGTTTTCCTCCTCTCGCTCATGGCGCTTGGCCTTGCCGCCTGCGCGACCGTCCAGCCCAGGTCCGCGGTCGCGCCCGGTGTCGTCAGCGCCGCCGACCCGCGCGCCGCCGCGGCCGGCGCCGAGATCCTGCGGGCCGGCGGCAGCGCGGCCGACGCGGCACTGGCGACCCTGGTCGCGCTGACGGTGGTCGAGCCGCAGTCGAGCGGCATCGGCGGCGGCGGCTTCCTGGTCTATGCCGACAAGGGCGCGGCGCCGGTCACCTACGACGGGCGCGAAAAGGCGCCGGCGGCAGCGTCGGGCACCTGGTTCTACCGCGACGGCAAGCCGATGACCGTCGAACAGGCGATCCCCGGCGGCAAGAGCGTCGGCGTGCCGGGCAATCTCAGGCTGATGGCGCTTGCCCACCGCCGCCACGGCCGCCTGCCCTGGGCGCGATTGTTCCAGCCCTCGATCCGCCTCGCCCGCCAGGGTTTCGTGATCAGCCCGCGGCTCCACGACTTCCTCGGCCGCTACAAGGAAACCGGCGCTCTGTCCGACGCCGGCCGGACTTTGTTCTACGACGCCGCCGGCAATCCGCTGCCGGCGGGGACAATAGTGCGCAACCCGGCGCTCGCCGACTTCCTGGAACATCTCGCGGCAAGGGGCGCCGACGGCTTCTACACCGGCACCAATGCCCACGCCATCGTCGCCACCGTCAACGGCGCGCCGCGCAACCCCTCGGCGATGACGGTCGCCGATGTCGGCGCCTATCAGGCCAAGGCGAGGCCGGCGGTGTGCGGCACCTACCGCGGCCACCGCATCTGCGGCATGGGCCCGCCTTCGTCCGGCGGCATCGCCGTCTTCCAGATCCTCAAGCAGCTCGAGCGCTTTGACCTCGCCAGCCTCGGCCCGCGCTCGCCCACCAGCTGGCATCTGATAGCCGAGTCCATGCGGCTGGCGTTCGCCGACCGCGACCAGTTCATCGCCGACCCGGACTTCACGACCGTGCCCGTCGCGGGACTGATCGACCCGGGCTATCTCGCCCGGCGCTCGGCCCTGGTTGCCCCTGACCGCACCATCGTCAACGCGACCGTGGGCAACCCGGCGGGCGCGGCCGGACTGGCCTGCCCGCCTGCCCCCGGCGCCGGCGCCGGAACGTCCCACTTCGTCGCGGCCGACCGCTGGGGCAGCGTGGCGTCGCTGACCTCCACCATCGAGAGCGCGTTCGGCTCGGGCCTTGTCGTCAACGGCTATTATCTCAACAACGAGCTCACCGACTTCAGCCTGGTGCCGACCCGCAACGGCTGCCTGGTTGCGAACCGCGTCGAGCCGGGCAAGAGGCCGCGCAGCTCGATGAGCCCCACCATCGTGTACGGCCCCGACGGCAAGGTCCAGCTGGCAGTCGGTGCCGCCGGCGGAGCCACGATCATCGCCCAGGTTACCAGGGCGATCGTGGGCGTCGTCGACTGGAAGCTGAGCGCCCAGGATGCGCTGGCGCTGCCGGTGATCTTCGCGCCCTCGGACACCGTCTTCGTGGAGCGTGGCTCCTACCTAGAAGGCATGATCCCGGCGCTGCGCGCGCTCGGCCATGCCAAGGTCGAGACCCGCACCGGCTTCAAGGCGAATGCGCTCGAGTGGCGCGACGGCCGCTGGGTCGGGGCCGCCGACCCGCGCAGCGAAGGCGAAACCGCGGGCGAGTGATGGCCAGCCCAGCGCGCCTGCTCGAGCATTTCCCCAATCTCGTTACCATGTTCCTGACGCGCGCCCGCGAAAAGGGCGACGCGCCTTTCCTGTGGGGAAAGCACGACGGCGCCTGGACCAGCATCAGTTTTGCCGAGGCTGCGCGGCAGGTGGCGGCGCTTGCCGCAAGCCTGAAGCGGCTGGGGCTGGAGCCGGGCGACCGGGTGATGCTGGTCAGCGAGAACCGGCCCGAATGGCTGATCGCCGACCTCGGCATCATGGCCGCCGGATGCGTGACGGTGCCGACCTACACCACCAACACCACCCGCGACCATCAGCACATCCTCGGCAATTCGAGCGCCAAGGCGGTCATCGTCTCCACCCAGAAGCTCGCTCGCACGCTGGTGCCGGCGGTCCTGTTCTCGTCCGAATGCCACCACATCGTCGGCATCGAGGACATCCGCACCGGCCAGCCCGTGGAAGGCGCGCGCTTCCATCACTGGGGGGACCTGCTCGCCGGAGCGGGCGATGTCGCGGCGCTGGAGCGCGATGTGGCGGCGATTGGCCGTGGTGACCTGGCGTGCCTGATCTACACCAGTGGCACCGGCGGCGCGCCGCGCGGCGTGTGCCAGCACCACGGCGCCATTCTCCACAATGTCGAGGCGTGCACCGAGGTGATTTCCAGCGACTTCGGCTGGGGAGAGGAAGTCTTCCTGTCCTTCCTGCCGGCAAGCCACGCCTATGAGCATACCGGCGGCCAATATTTCCCGATCGGCCTGGGTGCGCAGATCTATTATGCCGAGAGCCTCGAGAAGCTCGCCGCGAATATCGAGGAGGTGCGGCCGACCATCATGGTGGTCGTCCCCCGCCTGTTCGAGATGCTGCGCGCGCGGATGCTCAAGACGCTGGAAAAGAGCGGCGCGCTTGCCAATTACCTGCTGCAGCGGGCGCTCAAGATCGGCAGCGACCGGTACCAGGGCAATTTGAAACCTTGGGACCTGCCGATGGACGGCATCCTGGCACTGACCTTGCGGCGCAAGGTCAAGGCGCGGTTCGGCGGGCGCATCAAGGCGATGGTCTCGGGCGGCGCGCCGCTCAACCCTGACGTGGGGCTGTTCTTCCACTCGCTCGGCCTGACCCTGCTGCAGGGCTATGGCCAGACCGAGGCGGCGCCGGTGATCAGCTGCAACAGGCCCCGCGCCGGCATTCGCATGGAGACAGTCGGCCCGCCGCTGATGAACACCGAGGTGCGGATCGCCGAGGACGGCGAGATCATGGTGCGGGGCGAGAACGTGATGCATGGATACTGGCGCAATCCCGAGGAAAGCGCCCGGGTGCTGCGCGAGGGCTGGCTGGCCACCGGCGACGTCGGCCATTTGGACGAGGCGGGACGCATCGTCATCACCGACCGCAAGAAAGACCTGATCGTCAACGACAAGGGGGACAATGTTTCGCCGCAGCGGGTCGAGGGAATGCTGACGCTGCAGCCCGAGATTGCCCAGGCGATGGTCTACGGCGACCGCCGCCCGCACCTGGTGGCGCTGCTCGTCCCCGATCCCGAAATCGCGGCCGAGCAGGACGTGCAGCAGCGGCTGAGCCGGGCCGTCGACCGGGTCAATGCCGAGCTCAGCGTGATCGAAAAGGTGCGGCGCTTCATCGTCGCCGAAAGCCCGTTCACCATCGAGAACGAGCAATTGACCCCGTCGATGAAGATCCGCCGCCACGTGCTCAAGGCGGCCTATGGCGACCGCCTCGACGCGCTTTACAAGAAGTAGTTTTCTCTAGCGCCCGCTTCTGTAGGGCACGAAGTCGCCGAACGCGCAGCTGCCGACCGAAAAGCCGTTCTGAACGTCGACGACCTCGGCGATTTCCCCGCGGCACAGGCCGCCGCCGCCGAAGCGGTTGGTCTTGAGCGCGTAAAAGCCGCTCCCAAGCCGCGAGCAGCTGCCCTCCAACTCCGCGCGGTAAACCAGCGAGCCACTCTGCCGGAACAGCAATGTGTTGTCGTCGATCACCACCATCTCGTTGCCGCGGTGGTTCGGCAGGCAGGAGACGGGAGGGCCGGCGACCTTGCCGGCGAGCAGCTGCTGGAGCTGGGTCTCGGCACGGGCGCTGCGGGTCTGCGGCTCCGAGACGGCGGTCGAGCAGGCGCCGAGCGCGATTGCCCCGGTGACGACAAGAGACAGGCGATGCATGTCATACCTCCTGGGCCGAAGCCCAGTTGAGGCTAGGCTCCCGCCAAGCTTAACGGAAGCTGTCTTTCGCGGCGCGCAGGCGCGCAAAGGTCTGCCAATCGCGGGCTCGGACGAATGGGTTGGTGGCTCGCTCGGCGCCGACCGTCGTCGGCAAGGTGATCTCCCCGCGCCCGCGCTGCGCCTCAACGATGGCGAGCCGCTCGGCGACGGCCGCATTGTCGGGCTCCGCGTAGGCGGCGAAGCGCGCGTTCGAGAGCGTATATTCGTGCCCTGGGAACAACCGCGTGTCGTCGGGCAGCGCCACCAGCCGCAAAAGCGATCGGAACATTTGCTCGGCCGTGCCCTCGAACAGCCGGCCGCAACCCATGGCGAAGATGGTGTCCCCGACAAAGGCCGCTTTCTGCTCCTCGAAGACCAGGGCGATGTGACCCTTCGTGTGCCCCGGGACCTCCATCACGCGCCCCTCGTGGCGGCCTATCGCGATTCTGCTACCCTCCGCCAGGGCGACATCCCGGCCCGGGATGGACTCCGCGGCCGGGCCCGAGATCGGTGCTCCGCTTGCCGCCTTGACGGCAAGGTTGCCGCCGGTGTGGTCGGCATGCCAGTGCGTGTTCCAGATTCGGTCGATGGCCCAGCCGCGCCGCTCCGACTCCGCGAGCGCGGGACCGGCATCGCCCGGGTCGACCACCGCCGTCTCGCCGCTGTCAGGGTCGTGCACCAGCCAGATGTAATTGTCGCTGAAGGCGGGGACGGGCACGATCTCCAGCATCACCACTCGCCCGTATTGCCCATTGACACCCAGGGTTCGGCGGGCGGCAGGGCCGGACCGCGCTGGAGCAGCTCCACGGAGATATTATCGGGCGAGCGGACAAACGCCATGCGCCCGTCACGGGGTGGCCGGTTGATGGTAATCCCGGCCTCCATCAAGCGATGGCACGAAGCGTAAATATCGTCGACCTCGTAGGCGAGGTGGCCGAAGTTGCGCCCGCCGCCATAGCCGCTCTCGTCCCAATTGTGGGTGAGCTCGACCTCGCCGCCTTCGTCCCCGGGGACGCCGAGGAAGATCAAAGTGTAGCGGCCCTGCGGAACGTCGAAGCGGCGGCGCTCCTCGAGCCCCAGCAGGTTGAAGAAACGGATCGTCGACTCGGGGTCGCTGACCCGAAGCATGGAATGGAGGAAGCGCATCAGCGCGCTTTAGCGGGCTCTGCCTTCATCGTCACCGGTGCGGGGAGCATCGCCAGCGCCTCGCGCGCGGCCTTGCCGATCGGCCCGCCGGCGCCGAAATGCGCGGCCTGGTTCCAGTAGCGACGCGCCGCTGCCTCGTCGCCGGTGAAATGCGCCACATGGCCGGCCTCGAACAGGACGGTTGGATCGGAAGGCGCGAGGCTGAGCGCCCTGCCGATGGCGCTTCGTGCCGCCGCCTGGTCGCCCTCGCGGATCGCCAGCGCCGCCGAGAAATACCAGGCGAACGGGTCGGCGGCGATGCTCGCCAGCGCCTCGTTGAGCTTGGCGCGGGCGGTTTTGAGATCGTTCTGCGCCTCCGCGGCGCGGGCGCGATCGAGCAGCGCCTCGCCGCGCTGCTCGGCCTGCAGCGCCGTGCCGGCGAGCGCCCGGTCGAGCGCCAGCGCCGCCTTGCCGGGCTGACCGGCGGCGATCCACATATTGCCGGCGGCGGCGAGCATTCGCGCCTGCGCCGGGCTGGTCGCCGGCGTCGCAGCGGCGGCCTGCTCGAACCCGGCCGCGGCCTCGTCACTCCGGCCGGCCTCGCTTGCAGCCAGCGCGCGGCACACCAGAGCGTCGGGTGAGGGGCCTTGCGGGCAGGCGGCGGCCAGTGCGGCGGCGAACATCAGGATCATTCACAAGGTCTCCAGCAGGCCGGCGACAGTGCGCAGGATCGCTTCGATCTCGTGCGGCTGCGACAGGCGGTGGCCGCCGTCCTTGATGATGTTGAGCTGGACATCGGCTGAACGCAGGCGGTCGAGCAGCTTGATCGCCACCGGCAGCGGCACGTCGCTGTCGGCATGCCCGTGGATCAGACGCACCGGGCAGCCGATGTCGATCGGGGCGGCGAGCAGCTTCAGCCGCTCGCCCGATTGCCAGAACTGCAGCGTCGTCAGCTGCGCGGCGCCGCCATAGGGATTGTCGCGCAGGATCCGGCCGCGCTCGCGCAACTCGGCCTTGAGCGCGGGCGTGTAGCCCCAATCGGTGAAGTCCGGCGCTGCGGCGATGCCGACGAGGGCGGCGACGCGCTCGGGGCGGCGGAGCGCAAGGTGGAGAGCGATCCAGCCGCCCATCGACGAGCCGACCAGGACCAGCGGCCCGTCGCTCAGCGTATCGAGGACGGCCAGCGCCTCATCCAGCCAGCGTTCGAGCGTCCCATCTTCGAAGCGCCCGCTGGAAGCGCCGGTTCCGGAATAATCGAATCGCAGCATGGCGAGGCCCCGCTGCGCCGCGAAGGAATCGAGCGCCACCGCCTTGGCACCGGCCATGTCGGACGCGTAACCGGGGAGGAACATCAAGGTCGGCGTTCGCCCCGCGCGACGGCGAAACGCGATGCGGCCACCGTTAGCCTGGTTGAAGTACTCGAGAACGGAATCCGAAACGGCCAAGCGCACCCCTGCAGCAGTGAGGGACGGGAGGGCACCTCCTACAGCAAGCCTCAGCGGAATGCTGCAGACCCCCGGCAGCAAAAAAGTCGCGCTTTTCGGTCACCAACCTGCGTCGTTGCAATTTTGCAACGCTCCTCCGGTTAATGTCGCAAGGGGGTCTCACGGCCGAAACTTTCGCTTAGGCGACCTGTTGGGGACACGCCAAACAGCGCGAAAGGGTAATATCATCATGCGCAAATATCTATTCGCAGCAGCGGCCGCAGCTGCGATCGCGACGCCGGCTGCGGCTCGCGACGGAAGCGGTTACTTCGGAATCGAGGGCGGCATCCTGTTCCCGCGGAGCAACGATGCCGACACACGGGTAGTCTTCACGACGACTCAGACCCCGGCCACGCCAGCCGCTCCCGCCGGTCCTGCCAACAGGCAGTTCAGCGATGCCTTCGGCATCGACTACAAGCGGGGCGCCGATCTCGACGCCATCGCCGGCTACGACTTCGGCGCGTTCCGGCTCGAGGCTGAGCTCGGCTACAAGCGTGCCAAGCTCGACGACTTCAACGTCGACAACGCCTTCGTCACGGCGCTCAACACGGCGCTGAACCGTCCGTCCGCACCGCCCGATCCGGGCGCTCCGGGTCTTGCCCCCCTGACCGGTGGCAGCTTCGATCTTGACGGTCGCGTTCGCGTGCTGTCGCTGATGGCCAACGCCTTGCTCGACTTCGGCAACGAGGACGGCCTCTCCTTCTACGGCGGCGGCGGCGTCGGCCGCGCCCGGGTCCGGATGCTCGGCGACCGCGACAGCGCCTGGGCGCTGCAGGGCATCGCCGGCATTCGCTACGCTCTCAGCCCCGGCATGGATATCGGTCTGAAGTATCGCTACTTCCGCACCGGCAACCTCGACATCGCGACCAACTCGGCGCAGGCGTTCGCCGGCAACCCGGACCGCTTCGTGGTCGGCACGACCAACGTCGACCGGACCACGAACGCCCAGGTGTTCTCGGACTTCGAGCAGAAGTTCCGGTCGCACAGCCTGCTGGCGAGCCTGATCTTCAACTTCG
>DATLFV010000017.1:0-3948 GCA_035540875.1 Sphingomicrobium sp.
AGGACGGGTTGTCCGCCGGCGTTGGCTCGTGCGTCGGCTCGACGCGGTCCTCGGTCGGTGAGCCGCCGATCTGGTTTTTCAGCGACGGCACGTACGGGAAGCCGCGCAGGAACTCCTGATCGTTGCGATCCACGCCGTCGCCCAGCGGCAGCTTCTTGCCACCTTGGGCGGCCGGCACGAGGTAGCCGCCGAGCACACGCAGCTCGATGTCGACGACGTCGTCAGCGAGGCGGCGCCCGTTCGGGAAGCCGGCGCTGTCGCCGCCGATGACGCCGAAGCGGTTCTCGTTCTCCGTCGGCGGCACGCCCATGTTGAGCTTCAGCGTGTCCGCGGCGGCCGGGTTCTTGGAGATCTGCGTCACTCCGGGGATGCCGGTGAACAGCGCCTGCACGATGTCGGTGCGGTTGCTCGCCTTCACGCCCAGGTCCAGCAGCTGGTTCAAGGCACCTGCCAGAAACGGGTTCAGCGCGAACTTGCCGAAGTTCTTCAGGTCGCCAGATGGCTGCGTCCTGTTGTACTTGTCCTTCAACGTCTGGGGGATGAACAGCTCATTGACCAGCGGGTTGCCCAGCCGGCTGACCTGCACCCAGTCATTGCCGCGCCCTGCGCGACTGTTGCCAGCTGCGCGGTTGGTCACCTGCAGGCGCTTGCGCTCCGTCGACGCCCAGACACCCACCACCGCGTTGGAACCCGTCGGCCCCGAAACAGCCTTGCGGTCGCGCGTGAGCCGTGCTTCGGGCACCTGCAGCACGATCGACTGCACCCCGTAGCCAGCCAGCGTGTCGATGCCGCCACCCATGTTGCCGGTTCCGGCACCCTCCAGGTTGACGGAGTCGAAGATCCGATCCAGCGGCAGGAAGAACGCATCGTCGCGCTGACCGGCGAACACCTTGCCGCCTCCCGGCAGCGAGCGGATCGCCGAGTTCGCGAGCGTCTCGTAGTCCGGCATCGTCTTGGGCCCTACGTTGCTCGGCGCGACGCGCAGGTTACGACCCAGGCTGCGCGCAGACGTACGGCGACCGCGGCGGTTGTAGGTCTCACGCACGACCGCGTATGACTCCTTCTGAAACAGCTGCGGGTCGTTGAGGCTCGTGACCGGCGTCAGCGAGTGCAGGAAGTTGCGGTTGTTGAACTTCGTGCGGAAGTCAAAGCGGTAGCGAACGTCATAGTCGCCGTCGCCGGTGTTGTCGATGTTGATGTAGTACCGCGCTCGGTCATCGAAGCGATAGAAGTTCGGGCCACCCGCGGGATCCTGAAACGGCACCCAGTTGGCAACGATGGCGACCTGATTCGGCTGCCCCTTCGGCGTGAAGGCATACACATCCGTGTTGTCACCTGCCGGATCGACCGAACTCAGCGGCGCCTCACGATGGCTCGAACCGGTGCCGATGGCTGCGATGATGCCACCGGCACCGAGAGTGGAAAGCACGGCGGCGGCCGTGAGGACGGATTTGCGCATATGGGCTCCTTCTGAGGACAAGTGCCAGCCATAGCGAGCGACCGCGGCGTCCGGATCACATCGCCCGAGCGCCCTCGCGCCCGGTCAACCGAGGATCAGGCCGGACTCCTCCGCCCTACGACAGTCGCCCGGGTGGCGAAAGCGTCGGCTCGCCCGATACTGATTGGCTGCTCGATGAGATGCGGCTCGGGCTCCGGCCCGTCCGGGGCAAACCAAGGGGCGTGCGCGGGAGCGTCCGGGCAGAGCTTCCACCGCCGGCCGACGCGGTGCACGCCGATCGGATAAAGCGTCAGGGTTCCGTCGGCCTGTAGATGCAGACGCAGGAAATTCTTCTGGTCTTCGTGGTGCAGGGGCCCGTAGGCCTCGGTGCCGTGCAGGCCGAGGTAGCCGGTGGCCCACAGGTAGAAGGCCATCCCCATCATCCCGCAGACGCCGCCCACGAGCCAGACGAGGCCGAGAAAGGCGAGCAGGGACCACACGCCCTCGAGTCCCGTGGCGGACGACAGGTGCGAGGCGGCGATCATGACTCCGGAAACGCTCGCCACCTGCAGTGTCGAATGCGCCAACCCGAGCAGCAGGCGGCCGATGCCGCTGGCGTCGTGGGCGAAGCGCACCATCCCGACCAGCGAGGCGAGCACGAGCAGGCTCAGCAGGAAAGCCGTCGGGCTCTCCCACATGGCCTGCAGCAGGTCACCGACGCCAAGCGAGACGTGGCGGTCTTCGAGATGCAGTCCCAGCATGAACGCCAACAGCACCTGGACGGTCCCGAAGACCGCCGCCAGGGGAATGTTGTAGGCAGGCATCAGCCAGATCCGCTTGCGCAGCCGCTTCGACAGGGCAGCTGACGGATAGGTGCCGGCTCTGCGGTAGGCGGTGGCCCCGTCTGCTCCGGGCAGGTGGGCGCGCGCCGGCAGGTTGTGGGTGGGATGCAGGAACGCGCCGCCGCCGCCGGACTCGATGTGGTGGCGCGGACCATCCTCCTGCTCGTAGCGCGAGTAGTAGTGCTTTCCGCTCTTGAGGTACAGCAACACCTGTGCGCCGCTGGGCTGGATGACCTCGCGCTCGAGATACTCGATATCGCGGTCGGAGTGGACCTCGCCCTGCTTGCGGCCGCTCTCGACTTCCTTGGACATGCACAGGATGACGCGGTCCCCGGGCTGCACCTCGTCGGCGGCGACATCGGCGAAGTACTGCAGCTGGGCTTCGTCGACGGAAGCGCCGAACTGGATGTCGATACCCCACAGCCACCAGCCGCCGGGAAGCTTGAGCGCGAAGTAGCTGCGGCGCTGACGCGTTCTCCATCCGCCGATCCAGCGATTACGACAGAAGATGCTGGTGAAGTTCACCAGCCCGTCGTACCAATCGTGGCTTCCCGGAATGGCGAACAGCTCAGGAGCCTCCCCGCGAGCACACGGCAGCGCCGACCGGTACGGACCGAGCATCCGGTTCTCGTACTCGATGGCCTTTGGCACCGGGTACACCGCGTCGCCTCCGAAAACGAGAAGCCGCCCCCGCTCGGTGCAGTGGGTCTTGCCGTCCCAGTCGAGCTCGAGCCTCTCGGTCGCCAAGAGCCTGGCCACCGTATAGGTCGAGTTCCAGCCGTCGCCGAGGTCGGCGACGTAGTCAAGCCACAGATCCGCCTCCCCGCCACGATCCAGGACCTCGGCGGGCTCCAGCGCCTGCAACTCCCGGCTGTCGGCATAGGAACTGAACATGCCAGACAGCACGACGCGGATGGCCGTATCGACAAGCTGATGAGGATCGAACCAGCGCACCATCGGCCTGCGCACGAAGCCGAGCTCGGAAGGATCGGACGGGCGAGGCGGACACGGCGCAGGCGTGTCGGCACGATCAGCAGGTCGTTCGGCGATGCTCGACATACTCGCATTGCCGCGCGCCGACCCTTTGTGCTTGCGTGCCAACTACGACGCGTTGGCTGTCTTCGGGGCTGCTGGCGATCGCCTGGAGGCCCCGACTGGTCGCGTGCGCGCAAGCGCCACCACGAGCGCCATCCGGTCGCGGGCGCGCCGTCGAGCGCGCTCCTCCGTGCGGCTTCGTTGCCGCCTGCGCCTCCCCACGGCGGCTTGACCGCGCGCAGGCCTCTTCGGCGGTCCTGCCGTCGGTGCGTCGGCGAACGAGGTACGCGCGTGCGGGTGCGTAGATGCGCGCCTGCGTGCCGTTGAGCTGGCGGTTGCCGGGGCGGTCGACCTGCGGCTCGATGCCGCGGTCTTTGTCACAGCGTGAGCGATTGGCCGGCATGTCCCGCAACCGCGGCCGCCTCGTCGCGGCACTGCTCGCGCAGGACCTTGGCGAGGGCGCCGCGCTCGGGGGATGATTCTGGCGGGTTCGATCGCCGCATCGTGCCGGCGAGGCGGGATGCATCGATCTTTCCTGTCGGGTCCGGCGTGAGTAATCCGCCATTCGGTCGGCCCGTGGCCAGGCCGCAGAAGGGGCCGGCGAATGCCCGGCCCCTTCGATGCTGCTGGATG
>DATLFV010000018.1:0-3927 GCA_035540875.1 Sphingomicrobium sp.
TCTGAACATGGTGCCCCCGCCCCGCCAAGCATCAACACGCGACGCCGCTTTAGGGGAAGCTTAGCAGTCGACCTGAAAACCGGAAGAGGGCTGCGGGGAAGTACGGATTCAGGTCGCGAACAGCTGGTCGAGGCTCCTGAACGCCTTCATTTCGATGGCATTGCCGGAAGGATCGCGGAAGAACATGGTCGCCTGCTCGCCCGGCTGGCCGGCGAAGCGGATATGCGGCTCGACCACGAAGTCGGTGCCTGCCGCTTGAAGGCGGTCGGCAAGGCGCTTCCAGTCGGCGAGTTCCAGGACCACCCCGAAGTGCGGGATTGGCACGTGATCGCCGTCGACCGCGTTGGCCGCCGCGTCGCCCGGCCGTCCGCCGAGATGGGCGACGATCTGGTGCCCGTAGAAGTCGAAGTCGATCCATTCGGCCGCGCTGCGGCCCTCGCGGCAGCCGAGCAGGCCGCCGTAAAAGGCCCGCGCCGCTTCGAGGTCGTGAACGGGAAAGGCGAGATGGAACGGGCGCAAGGACATGGGGGTGCAAGCTCCTCCTGAGGCCTGCCGCTACACTGCGGCGTCCTGCCGGACAATCGCCCCCGAGGGCTAGTGGCGCGGGGGTGCAGCGCCTATCTGACCTCCCCCCGGGTCGCGGCAGCTGAGACGCCGCGCCGCGCGCACATGCCCAGCGAAGGACAGCAAGCCATGGCCACAACCGCCGAGACAATCGTTTCCGAAAAGCCGCCGCAGTCCTCGACCGTCAGGGCCTATGGCGCCCATTCGGCCGACCAGCCGCTCGAGCCGATCGCCATCGAGCGCCGCGCGCCAGGGCCCCGCGACGTGCAGATCGACATCGCCTTTTGCGGCGTCTGCCACTCCGATCTTCATACCGTGCGCGCGGAATGGGCAGGCACGCTTTACCCGTGCGTGCCCGGCCACGAGATCGTCGGCAAGGTTACCGCCGTCGGCAGCGACGTCAGCCGGTTCGCGGTCGGCGACCTGGTCGGCGTCGGCTGCATGGTCGACAGCTGCCAGCATTGCGCGTCGTGCGCCGAGGGACTCGAGCAATTCTGCGAGAACGGGTTCGTCGGCACCTACAACGGCCGCACTGAGGACAAGCCCGGCCACACGCTCGGCGGCTATTCGCAAGCGATCGTCGTCGACAGCAGGTTCGTGCTGAAGATCAACCACCCCGCCGACCAGCTCGCCGCGGTGGCGCCGCTGCTGTGCGCCGGCATCACCACCTTCTCGCCGCTGCGCCACTGGCAGGTCGGCCCGGGGCAGAAGGTCGGCATCGTCGGCATTGGCGGGCTCGGCCACATGGGCATCAAGATCGCTCACGCCATGGGTGCACAGGTGGTCGCCTTCACCACGTCCGAGAGCAAGCGCCAGGACGCGCTCGACCTGGGCGCCGACGAAGTGGTGGTCTCGCGGGACGCCGGGGCCATGGCCCAGCACGCCGGCAGCTTCGACTTCATCCTCGACACGGTCGCGGCAAGCCACGACCTCGATGCCTTCTCCACGCTCCTCAAGCGCGACGGCACCTTGTGCCTGGTGGGCGTGCCGGAACATCCCCATCCCTCGCCGAACATCGGGGCGCTGATCTTCAAGCGCCGGTCGATCGCCGGCTCGCTGATCGGCGGCATCCCGGAAACCCAGGAGATGCTCGACTTCTGCGCCGAGAAGGGGATCGTCGCGGACATCGAGATGATCCGCGCCGACGAGATCAACGAGGCTTACGAGCGGATGCTGCGCAGCGACGTCAAGTACCGCTTCGTGATCGACGGGGCGTCGTTCGCGGGCTGAACGCCCGGTCGATGCCCGTGCTGGCTCAGGCCGGCGTGACCTCGGCGGCGCCGGTGGTATCGCCATCCTCGGCGCCGGGACGCTTGTCGAACACCTCGTCAATGATGCCGAAGGTCTTGGCCTCGTCGGCCTCGAGGAACTTGTCGCGGTCCATCGCCTTTTCGATCTCCTCGATCGGCTGGCCGGTATATTTCGCATAGAGCGCGTTGAGCCGGCTCCTCATGCGCAGGATCTCGCGCGCCTGGATCTCGATGTCCGCGGCCATGCCCTGGGCGCCGCCCGACGGCTGGTGGATCATGATCCGGCTGTTGGTCAGCGCAACGCGCATGCCGGGCTCGCCGGCGGCGAGCAGGAAGCTGCCCATCGACGCCGCCTGGCCGATGCACACCGTGCCGACGCGCGGGCGGATGTACTGCATGGTGTCGTGGATCGCGAGGCCGGCGGTGACCACGCCGCCCGGCGAGTTGATGTACATGAAGATGTCCTTCTTCGGGTTCTCGGACTCGAGGAAGAGCAACTGGGCGGTGATCAGCGAGGCCATGTGGTCCTCGACGGCGCCGGTGACGAAGATGATCCGCTCGCGCAGCAGCCGCGAATAGATGTCGAAGCTGCGTTCGCCCCGATTGGACTGCTCGATGACGATGGGGACGAGCTGCGAGATGATGTCCTGATGGTCCATGTGAGAAGCGGATCCTTGTTGTGGAGTGCGGCCTACATCGGGCGGAATGGCGGCAGGTTCAAGCAGCGGCCGACAAGGAAAAGGGCGGCCCGTGACGGACCGCCCTCGCCCTTGCGTCCGAGCTGGAGATTACATCCGCGCGGACAACCTTGCGTAGACGAAGCGACCCGGGATGTCGTGGACGGTCGGGTCGATGTTGTTGATGTCGCAGCTGACGCAACCCGGGGTCTTGATGTTGAACAGGTTGTTGGCGCCGATCGCCAGGCCGAACCTCTGGCCCAGGAAGTCCGGCATCCAGCGCCCCTGCAAGTCGGTGTACAGCCGGTTCGTCATGATGTTGCCCCGGGCGTTGGGCTCCCGCAGCTGCGAGACGTTGCGGCCCGTCAGGGTGGCGCCGAACTGCGAAAGATCCCAGTCCAGGATGGCGACGGTCTTCCACCTCGGGAAACCCTGTGAGGGGCTGCCCTGCTCGGTGCCTTCGCGGCTGATCACCTGCGTGCCCGTGGAGGTGGGCACCGACACGTCGTAATTCTTCAGGAAGGTGTTGTTCCAGGTGATGCGGAAGTTGCCGAGATCGGTCGGCGGCAGCCGGTAGCCGAAGTTCACGTCCCAGCCCTTGGTGTCGATGCCGGCGATGTTCTGCAGCAGGCCGGCGACCTGGAGCAGCTCGCCCCGCGGAGCGCGGGTGACCAGGGCGCAGGCTGCCGGATCGTTCTGCACGACGCAGCGGGTGAGCGTGATCGACGCGTTGACCGACTGGATCGCGCCGCGCAGCTTGATGTTGTAGTGATTGGCCTCGAGCGAGATGCCGGGCAGCCGCGACGAGCTGAAGACCCCGCCGAAGATCCAGCTCTTCGAGGTTTCCGGAGTGAGGTCCTGGTTGCCGCCGACCAGCACCGAAATCTGCGGATTGGCCTGCTGGTAGGTCCCGCTTGCCGGCACCCCGGCGGCAATGCAATTGGCCCGCACCGTCGCGTCGTTGGCAAAGTTGCGAGGTGCGGTGCTGCCGGCCGAGCAGGGGTCGCTGAGCGGCTGGTCGAAGCGCGACTGGGTGCCGAACAGCTCGCCGATGGACGGCGCCCTGAAGCCTTCGGCGTAGGAGCCGCGCAGGCGCAGGAAGTCGACCGGCTTGTAGTTCACCTGGCCCTTGAACGTCTTGGTCGAGCCCGAGGTGGAGTAGTCGGACAGGCGCACGGCGCCGTTCAGCTCGAGCAGCTGGACCGCCGGAATGTCCGACAGGACCGGAGCATTGAGCTCGAGATAGGCCTCCCGCACCGAATATTCGCCCTTGGTCGGCCGCGCCGGGATGTCCGAGCTGAAGCCGGCGGCAACGACGTCGTCGGGATCGAACCGCCCGTCGAGCTTGCGGTACTGGACGCCGAGCGCCGCGCCGAGCGGGCCGCCCGGCAGCTGGAACAGGCTGCCCGACACGTTGCCGGTCAGGTCCCAGGTCT
>DATLFV010000019.1:0-17832 GCA_035540875.1 Sphingomicrobium sp.
CGAGGCCAGGAATGAAGCGCCCGGCTTGATCGGCGCCGCCGCGGCGCTCTGGACACCCATGTCGTGGCGGGCCAGCGGCTTGGCCGGAAGCAAGGTTTCGAGGACCAGCTCTCCCGACGAGTAAAAGGCGGTTCGAACGCTATCGTTGAACCATTGCGACTTGCCGTCGAGCGCGTGGAAGGTGCCGAAAAGATAGATGATCGTGTCCTCGTCGCCGACCACCCACATCGCCGGGCGGGCAGGCACCAGCTCGCGTTCGGCCACTGCCAGCGCAGGAGAGGTGGCCAGTGCCGCGGCGAGCATTGCTGTGATCATTCCCTCGACCCTTCGCTGCGGGTCCGGAATGGGTTGAATGAATGCGGCCGGCGCAGGGCCTCCGCCGCACTGGATGGCGGAGCCTGATGGCGCGTGGGACGCCGCGCCCCTGCACTCGGTGCATCGTGCCCCCCAGCCCGATACCCTCGGCAATCATGGTCACCGACCGGTTAAGAAATGTCTAGCGTTTTCCGCGACAAGTGAATTTTTGGCGACGAGCCGAGTGCCGCAGCCGCCGGCCGGGCGCTCATTGCACCCGGCGCACCCGAAAGCCGCGTTGCTGAAGCAGCCGTTGGACCGAATCGGCGCCGGCAAGGTGGCCGGCACCGACCGCGACGAACACCGTCCCCGGCTGGGCCATGCGCCGTGCCAGCCAGTTGCTCCAATTCTGGTTGCGGCGCGTGACCAGGGCAGTCTTGAGCTCCGGCGTCTCCGACAGATGGCGGTTGAACGTCTCGCCGATGGCGTTGACGTCGCCGCGCGCCCACGAATCGAGCATGGCGTTGAATTCGGTGCGCATCGCCTGGGTCGATTCCAGCGCGCCTTCGAGCAGCCCGCGCTGCGCCGATTCGGGCAAGGAATCGAAGAACGCGAGCTGCTCGGCATTGCTTTCGAGCTGGGTGATCGGCTTGCCGGCAGCGGAGAACTCGCGCTTGAGAACGGCCTCGACGCCGTGGCCGCCGCTGAGGCCGAGCTCCTGGAACTGGGTACCGAGCAGCATGAAGGCGGCAGCCCAGGTCTTCATCCGGTCGAAGCCGGCGCGCGGAATCGGCTGGCGCGCCATCGCCGCCTCGAGCAGCGGCCTTTTCTCCGGGGAAACGCGCTCGGTGATCGGCGGAAGCCCGGTGGCGAAGCCGATCCGGGCCATCTCGGCGACCAGCGCCTGGGGATTGGTCTCATCGATGATGGTTTCCACCACCAGGGTTTGCGAAGCGTTCACCGCCTGATCGAACGCCGGCGTGCGCCAGCGATAGTTTTCGGGAAGCATGTGGATGGTGCCGAACAAATAGATGGTCGTGTCGCGGTCGCTTACCGTCCAGAGCGCGGGACGGGCGGTGGCAGCCGCCGCCGACGCCGGCGCTGCGGGGATTTCGGCGCAGCTGGTGATCGCGAACAGGCCGAGCAGGCCCAGGCTACGCTGCAGCAACTTCTTGAGCATCAATCCACCTCTCGCTCGGGTCGGGGCTAGCCATGTAGGGTCGGCTCCGGGCCGCGTCCACTTGCCCAGTCCGCCGCCATCGGCCAAAGCCGCCGCGACAACAGGGGCTTTTGGCACGTGGCACTGTCCTTCCAGGACCTAATATTGACGCTGCACCGCTATTGGAGCGGGCAGGGTTGCGTGATCCTCCAGCCCTACGATCTCGAAATGGGCGCCGGCACGTTCCACCCCGCCACGGTGCTTCGTTCGCTCGGCCCCGAGCCGTGGAAGGCTGCCTATGTCCAGCCGTGCCGGCGGCCGACCGACGGCCGCTACGGCGAGAACCCCAACCGGCTCGGCCATTATTACCAATACCAGGTGATCCTGAAGCCGAGCCCGCCCGATTTGCAGCAGCTCTACCTCGGCAGCCTCGCCGAAATCGGCATCGACCCGCTGAAGCACGACATCCGCTTCGTCGAGGACGATTGGGAAAGCCCGACGCTCGGCGCCTGGGGGCTGGGCTGGGAAGTGTGGTGCGACGGCATGGAAGTCACCCAGTTCACTTACTTCCAGCAGGTCGGCGGCTTCGAATGCCGGCCCGTCGCCGGCGAGCTGACCTACGGGCTGGAGCGGCTGGCGATGTACATCCAGGGCGTCGACAACGTCTTCGACCTCAGGTTCAACGATGCTGGAGGTGGCTCCCCAGCCACCTCCTATGGCGATGTGTTCCTGGACAATGAGAAGCAGATGTCGGCCTGGAACTTCGAGGTCGCCGACACGGACAGTTTGTTCGACCAGTTCCGCAAGGCCGCGGCCGAGTGCGAGAACTGCCTGGGCGCGAAGCTCGCGATCCCAGCCTACGAGCAGGCGATCAAGGCCAGCCACATCTTCAACACGCTGCAGGCGAGGGGCGTCATCTCGGTTGCCGAGCGGCAGGCCTACATCGGCCGGGTGCGCGACCTCGCCAAGGCCGCGTGCGGTGCGTGGCTGGAGGATAAAGCGTGATCCTCCCCGGGACGGGGAGGGGGACCGCGCCCGAAGGGCGGGGTGGAGGGGGCGCATCGCTTCGCAAGCCTGCGGTTTACGCTGCGCGCAAGTTGCGGAGCGAGATGAGCCTTCCCGAGCTGCTTTTGTGGCGCCAGCTTCGGGCCCAGCGGCAGGGATTTAAAGTTCGTCGCCAGCATCCCATTGGTTCCTATGTGGCCGACTTTTACGTGAGCCGGGCGAAACTCCTGATTGAAGTCGATGGTGAAGCGCACAGCCGCGGCGGCCGGCCACAGTCGGATGAGGCGCGCGATCGGTTCCTCGCGCTCAAGGGCTACGATGTCGTGCACTTTGCCGCGCGTGATGTGCTGAACAATCTCGAGGGGGTCCTTGCCTCCATCGCCGAGCGGGTGAGGAACCCCCTCCACCATCCTACGGACGGTCCCCCTCCCCGTGCCGGGGAGGACTTATAGGTGGCTGACTTCCTGCTCGAGCTGCTGTCCGAGGAAATACCGGCGCGGATGCAGGCGCGGGCGCGCAATGACCTTGCGCGGATGTTCGCCGATGAAATGGAAAAGGCGGGGCTGGCGACCGGCGCCATCGACGTTCACTCGACGCCGCGCCGGCTGGTGCTGATCGCGCGCGGCGTCGCGCCCGGCACTGCTGCGGTTCGCGAGGAGATCAAGGGTCCCCGCAGCTCGGCACCGCCGCAGGCGCTGGACGGATTCCTGCGCAAGACCGGTCTTGCCCGCGAGCAGCTCGAGGAGCGCGACGGCGTGCTGTTCGCGGTGATCGAGCGGCCGGGACGAAGCGCTGCAGACGTCATTGCCGAGACGCTGCCGCGCATCCTCGGCGACTTCCCCTGGCCCAAGTCGATGCGCTGGGGCGAGGGCTCGGCGCGCTGGGTGCGGCCGCTGCAGGGGATCGTCGCCATGCTCGGCGAGGAGCTGCTGCCGGTCGAGTTCGCCGGCGTCGCCAGCAGCGCGACGACGGTCGGCCACCGCTTCCACCATCCGGGCCCGATCACCATCGGCGGCGCCTCGGACTACGCCGAGAAATTGCGCGCCTGCCACGTGATCGTCGACCAGGACGAGCGCGAGCGGATCATCCGCGAGGGCGCGGAAGCGGCGGCGCGCGACGCCGGGCTGGCCCTGCTGTGCGACGAGGGGCTGGTGGTCGAGAACGCCGGGCTCACCGAATGGCCGGTGCCATTGCTCGGCCGCTTCGACGCCGATTATCTCGACGTGCCGCGCGAGGTGATCGTCCTCACCATGCGCACCAACCAGAAATATTTCGCTTGTGAGAATCCTCCCCTGGAAGGGGAGGGGGACCATGCGGAGCATGGTGGAGGGGGATCGGTGCAAGGCGACGACCCCCCTCCGTCAGCCGCTGGCGCGTCTGCCACCTCCCCGTCCCGGGGAGGATTGGCGCCGGCGTTCGTGTGCGTCGCCAATGTCGATGCCAGCGACGGCGGCACGGCGATCGTCGAGGGCAACAAGCGCGTGCTCGCCGCGCGCCTCGCCGACGCACGCTTCTTCTGGGAGCAGGACCTCAAGGTGCCGCTCGAGCATCAGGCCCAGAAGCTAAGCGGTATCGTGTTCCACGAGAAGCTCGGCACCATTGCCGACAAGGTCGAGCGCGTGGCGAAGCTCGCGCGCTGGCTGGCCGAGGAGGGGATCGTCAGGGACGCCGATCCCGACCAGGCCGAACGCGCGGCGCGGCTTGCCAAGGCCGACCTGGTGACCGGCATGGTCGGCGAGTTCCCCGAGCTGCAGGGCTGCATCGGCGGCCACCTCGCCCGGGCGCAGGGTGAGCCGAACGCCATCGCCGACGCGGTGCGCGACCATTACAAGCCGGCGGGGCAGGGGGACGAGGTACCGCGTGCGCCGGTGACCGTCACCGTGGCACTGGCCGACAAGCTCGACACGCTGCGCAGCTTCTTTGCCATCGACGAGAAGCCGACCGGATCGCGGGATCCGTTCGCGTTGCGCCGCGCCGCGTTGGGAGCGATTCAGCTGATCGTCGCCAACGGATTGCGGCTGGCTGCTGCCGAGGGTGAGCTGCTCGACTTCTTCGCCGACCGCCTCAAGGTGCAGCAGCGCGAGGCCGGCGTCCGGCATGACCTTATCGACGCGGTGTTCGCGCTTGGGCAGGAGGACGATCTGGTGCGGTTGCTGTCGCGGGTCGAGGCTTTGCAGAAGTTCGTCGCCACCGAGGAAGGGCGCGACCTGCTGACCGGCTACAAGCGTGCCGCGAACATCCTGAAGCGCGAGAAGTGGGACGCGCCGGAGGTGATGTCGTCACGCGAGGAGCAGGGCATTCCGCAGACCGGCGAGGAGGACCCCCTGGTGCTGGTCGAGGAGCCGGGGATGCGCGAAGCGGTAGCCGAGATGGCGTCGGGCGGCGCCGGCGCGACCCTGCCGCAGGAGCAGGCCCTGATCTCGGCGCTCGACTCCGCGGAGCAGGAGGCGAGCGCGGCCGTGGATGCGGAGGACTTCACCGCGGCGATGGCGGCCCTGGCGCGGCTGCGCGGGCCGATCGACGATTTCTTCGATCACGTCACCGTCAACGATCCCGACGCGGCCACACGCGAGCGGCGGCTCAACCTGCTGCTGCGCTTTCGCGACGCCGTGCACCGGGTCGCGGACTTCTCGAAAATCGAAGGCTAGGCGCGGCGGTCGTCGGTCGGGCGGCGGTCGGCCCGATCGGGAACCCCGTCGCCATCGATGTCGCTGCGTGTTGGGCCGGTGCGGTCACGGACCGCGGCGCCGCGGAGGCTGTCCTGCTCCCGCCACTCGCGCTCGCGCGTTTCCCAATGCTTCTCGCGGTCGCGGTGCTCGCGCTCCAGCGCCTCGCGGCGGCTGACCTCGTCGCGATAGCGCGTCTTCCACTTGCGGCGCCCGCCGGCGGTCAGGAAGATGCCGATCAGCAATCCGAGGAAGAAGACCAGTGCCAGGATGATCCACTGGTCGGGCGTGAAGGTCGTCATGCGCGCGCACCCCTTGTCGTTTCGGGGCTGTTACGCGTGAAGGCACGGCTGCGTTCCACCCGCGCGGGGGGCGCGGGCCGACACCGTCACCTGTTCATGAAATTGTCGCTGATCGAGCAGGCCGCCGGACCAAGGATGACGATGAACAGGGTCGGCAGGATGAACAGGATCAGCGGCACGGTCATGATCGCCGGCAGGCGCGCGGCCTTTTCCTCCGCACGCATCATGCGCTCGTTGCGGAACTCGGCGGACAGGACGCGCAGCGCCGAGGCCAGCGGCGTGCCATACTTCTCCGTCTGGATCATGGTCGTGACGACTCCGCGCACCGCGTCGAGATCGACGCGCTGGGCGAGGTTCTCGAACGCCTGGCGGCGCTCGTTGAGGAAGCCGAGCTCGATCGCCGTCAGGCCGAACTCGTCGCCGAGCTCCGGATAGGCCTTGCCAAGTTCCTTGGCGACGCGGCCGAACGCAGCGTCGACGGTGAGGCCGGCCTCGGCGCAGATGACCAGAAGGTCGAGCGCGTCGGGCAGGCCCTTGCGCACCGCGTTGCTGCGCTTGCCGACCTTGTTCTTGAGCCAGATGTCGGGGGCCTTGTAGCTTCCGACCAGCACGCCGGCGACGGTCATGTACTTGCGCAGCCAGGACCATTCCGGAAAATAGTCGAGGACGTAGATGACGACCACCGCGCCGATGCCCAGGATCACCGGCAGCACGAAGCGCGCGAAGATGATGAAGAAGGCGAGATCCTTGGTGCGGATGCCGGCCTGCATCAGCTTGAGCTGCGTCTTCTTGAGCTGATCGTCCTGCAGCATCTTGAAGCTGCTGAGGATCGAGCGGACGCGGTCGGCGGCCTGGTTCTTGTTGGTCAGCGACTTGCGCTTGTTGGTCGAGGCGACGATGCCCGCCTTCAGCTGCTCGCGGCGGTCGTTCAGCGCCTTCACCCGCCGCGCCATCGGGTCGCGAACCGTGGTCGCGGCATAGATGGCGACGAGCACGGCCATCGACGCAACCGCGCTGAGCAAGGTTGCGATCAGGACGACGTCGAAGCCGAGAAGGGTGGGGCCCGCGGGCTGCATGATCTAGGGTTTCCTCGTCAGATCTCGAAGTTGACCATCTTGGCCATGATGAAGACGCCCAGGCCCATCCAGATGAGGCCGCCGACGCCGGCGACGATCAGGCGCTCGTCGACGAAGAAGTTGCCCATGTAGGTCGGGTTGACGAACCAGACGAGCGTGAACACCACGAACGGCAGCGACCCGACGATGTAGGCCGAGGCCTTGGACTCGGAGCTCATCGCGCGGATCTTCAGCTTCATCTGAGCGCGCTTGCGCAGCACGTCGGCGAGGTTCGACAGGGTCTCGGCGAGGTTGCCGCCGGTCTCCCGCTGGATCGCCAGGGTGATGACGAAGAACTGGAACTCGGGGGTTCCGAGCCGATCGGCGCTTTCCTGCAGCGCGGCTTCCATCGTCCGACCGATCTTCATCTTGTCGGAGACGGCGCGGAACTCGACTCCGACCGGTCCCTGGAACTCGCTGGACACGATGCCAATGGTCTCGGTGATCGGAAGGCCCGAGCGCAGGCCGCGGACCATCAGCTCGATGGCGTCGGGGAAATTGGCGTTGAACTGGGCGATCCTGCGCGCGATCAGCTTGCCGACGATGAAATAGGGAAGGCCGAGGCCGGCGAACAAGGCGCCGAAGGTGGCGAGCAGCAGCGGCGCGCCGCGCATCAGCAGGACCATCGCGACGAGCAGGCCGACGGCGGCGGATACCGCCACATATTTGCCCAGGCTGATGTCCTTGCCCGTCATCTCCAGGCGGCGGCGAAGCAGCGCCGGGCGCGGGATGAAGCTGGAGGCGAAGCTTTCGAGCTTGCTGCTGCGGTTGGCCATCAGCTTGCGGATCTGCGCCTGCGCGTTGCCGGCAATGACGTCGCCGTGACGCTCCTTGATCAAGTCCATGCGCCGCTTGACCGACTTCGACGCCGACGGCCCGCGCAGCACGGAACCGACCAGCAGCAAAGCCGCCGCGAAGCCCATGAACATGATCAGGTAGGGGAACATCCTTCGTCGTCCTTCCGCGTGGAGTCCGGCAGGCGGCCGGCGCGAGCCGTCCGCTGCCGCCCCGACTAGGCCGCTTTCGTCTTCGGCTTCGCCAGCATCGTCTTCAGATTGTCGACCAGCGACTTGGCGCCCGCCGGCTTGCTCTCGACAGCAGCCACGCCTTCTTCGGTGGCGTGGCTGAGCACCATCGTGCACAGGCTGTTGAACGGTGCGGCCATCTTGCCGGTCGCGACTTCCGCCAGTGGCTTGCCGAGCTTTGCGGCCTGCGCCGCGAGCTTTCCGTCCTGCGGGAAGACGACATCCACCGGCCGCTCGATCGATTGCTCGAAATCCTTGCGGCTGATCTCCAGCGCGCCGCCGCTGGGAACGCCGTTCGCAACGACGATCACCTTGGTCTGCGGAGCGTTGGACTTGAGCCAGGCGAGCACGCGGATGGTGTCGCGGGTCGCCGCCAGCGTGAGCTCGGCGACGACCACGGCGACGTGGGCATCGTGAACCATGTGCGGATACTGGATCAGCATCTGGCGCGGCAGGTCGAGCACGGTCGATTCGAACGCGCTGCGCATCTCTTCCTGGAGCTGGAAGAAAGCGGCGCCGTCGGTTGCCAGCGGCTGGTGGATCGGCGCTTCGGCCGACAGCACCGACAGCCGCTCGTTGGCGCGGACCATTGCGCGCTCGATGAACAGGCCGTCGATGCGGCTCGGGTTCTCGATTGCGTCGGTAAGGCCGCGGCCCGGCTCGAGGTCGAGCGCCAGCGCGCCGGTCCCGAAGTGAATGTCGAGGTCCAGCAATGCCGTCGAGCGATGCGCCCGCTCGCCGAGCAGCCAGGCGAGCGACGTTGCGATCGTCGAGGCGCCGACCCCGCCGCGGACGCCGACCACCGCCGTCATCACGTGCGGCTTGTCGGCCTGCGCTTCACCGCGCGGACCGGCCAGGATCGCCTGGGCATGGGCGAACGTGTCGCGCAGCTGGTCGACCGTGAAGGGCTTGAGCAGATAGTCGTGGATGCCGCTGGCGACGAGGTCGCGGTAAAGGCGCACGTCGTTGACCCCGCCCGCGGCGATCACGATCGTCCCGGGCTCGCACACTTCGGCAAGCGCGTTGATGTCGTTGAGCGGATCGGCCGATTCGGACAGGTCCACGAACAGGATGTTCGGGCTCGCCGAAACCGAGAGGGACTGCACCGCGTTGCGCAGGCCGCCCTTGTTGACCTTCTCCGGAGACCAGCCGTGCTCGACCGCCACCGGCCGAAGCATGTCGGCCGTCGCATCGTCGCAGACGAAGGCGGTGAAGGGATCGCGCAGACCTGCGCGTGCGTGGAACGGAGCGTTCATCACTGGTCCTTCTTCGTGCTGATGTCCTGAAGACCCTTGGTGCCGGTTGGCGGGGTGGTGCGATAGACGCCGATCGCCCGCGAGGCGGTGCTCGCGTCGGAAACGCCGCTGCCTTCGCGGCCGAACACCAGATCCTGTGGGTTGGCGACCATGGCGGCAAGGTTGCCGTTCACCGCGCAGCCGAAGTTCGGCATGGTGCGGTTCTCGTAATTGGGTGACGCCGGCTCACCCCAATTGGGGCAGCCGGGCACCGAGGCCCGCGTACGCGCGACGACGACCCGGACGACGCCTGGCGCAACCGCTCCGGCGGTGACCGGCACGCCGGGCTGCACCAGCATGCCGTACTGGCCGGCGATGCGCTGGACGTCGGCGCGCGCATTCTCGTTGTAGCCGCCGGCGACATGGACACTGTCGCCGTAGCCGAGGCCGAGATTGCGGAACCAGGCGTCGAGGCGCGCCGCTTCGTGCGGCGGCAGGAAGCCTTCCGGCGCGGCGGCGTCGAAGACGAAATCGGCGCGGGTGACGACCGGCACGTTGACGGCGGCAACCCCGCGCGAGGGCTGATCGGCCATCCCGGTCGCGCAGCCGGCGAGCGCCGCGCCGAGAGCCAGACAAGCGAATGTCGAACGCATCGTCGAATCCTTCCTGTTGAAGCGGCGGCTCACGGGCGGAACCCCGGAGCAGCCGGCGCAGCGCCGGCGGGGGCAGGACCGCTCGCCGCAACGGCTGCGGCGCCCGATTGCCCCTTGAAGTTCTGGCCGAGCAACAGCCGCTGGCCGTCGGTCGCGGCGCGGTAGCCGGTGGTCGGCAGCGCCAGCTGGCCGGAGACCGGGCGCACCAGATAGGGCGTCACGATGATCACCAGCTCGGTTTCCTGGCGGCGGAAGCTGGTGGAGCGGAACAACGCGCCCAGGATCGGCAGGTCACCCAGGAACGGCGCCTTGTCGATGTTGCTGACGTTGTTGTTGCGCAGCAGGCCTGCGAGCATGAAGCTCTGGCCGGAGCCGAGCTCGACGGTGGTCTCGGCGCGGCGGGTGGTGATCGCCGGCACGTCGAAGCCGTTGAGGCGGATCGAGCCTTCCGCGGACAGCTCGCTGACCTCGGGACGAACCCGCATGGAGATGCGGCCGTCGGCGAGCACGATCGGCGTGAACGCCAGGCCGACGCCATATTGCTTGTACTCGATGGTCACCGAGCCCAGCGACTGCGACACCGGGATCGGGAATTCGCCGCCGGCCAGGAAGCTCGCCGTCTCGCCCGACAATGCGGTGAGATTGGGCTCGGCCAGGGTCGTGACCAGCCCGTCGACCTCGGCAAGGTCGAGCGAGGCCAGCAGGTCGAGGCCGAGCAGCCGGCCGCCGCCCGACAGGGTCGAGCCGAGAAGGTTGCGGATGACCTGCGGCTGAGCCGTCGTCTCCTCGCCGGGCTTGGGCAGGAAAATGCCCTGGCCCTGCGCAATCCCGAACCGGAAGCCGCTGGTGGGATCGGTCGCAAGCAGGTTGACGCCGACCTGCTTGAGCAGCGAACGGTTCACTTCGGCAATGCGGACCTTGAGGTTGACCTGCAGCGGCACGGACGAGCGCAGGCGGCTGACCACCTGCGTGCCGTCGCCGACATAGGCCTGGACCAGGCGCTGCGCCTCCTCGACGTCGGTCGGAGCGCCGACCGTGCCGGTGAGCAGCACCAGATTGTTCATCGGCGTCGCTTGGATGCTGGCTTCGGGCATCGCCACGCGCAGCATTTCCTCGAGCGAGCTGATGTTGTTGCCGACGCGGACATTGGCGCCATAGACGACACGCCCGTCCTTGCCGGTCGCATAGATGGTGGTCTCGCCGCGGCCCTTGCCGAACACGTACAGCTGGGTGGGCGAGCGCACCTGGACGTCGGCCACCGCGTCGTTGGCGACGAACACGTCGGTCATCGGCGAGGCGAGCCGCACGAGCGTGCCCGTGCCCTGGCTGAGGTTGAGCGTTTCCGACGGCCGCGCCGCGCCGGACTGGGCGAGTGCGGTGGCCGGAGCCGCCATGCCGAGGCCAAGGGCCAGAGCGGCACAGGCGGTGCCGAGGCGAGCCCGGCAAAGGATGTTGCGAGTGGTCATGTTAGCGAGCTCCCACCGGAACGACGGTGACATTGTTGCCGCGCGCGATGCGAACCACCGGACCGGTGTAGACCGGAGCGGCATTGCCGCCCGGGTTCCCGGCCGCCGGCGCGTCACCGCGCAGTGCCTTGGCAAGCCCGGCGATGGCATCGGCCGGCTTGTCGTCATTGGTACGTGGCTTGGCGGGGACGGAACGGCGCTGGAAGCGCGACACGTCGCCGCCGGTCGTGAACGTGGTCGAGGTGTCGACCGGGCGGTTGGCGACCGCGAGCAGCATCTGGCGCTCCTGCACCGGATTGGCTCCGGCGGGCAGGCGAACCTCGCCCGACGCGACGGCCCGCTCGAGCTCGGCGGTGCTGTCGGCGATCGAGCGCAGCGACAGCGAAAGCGTGCCCATGCTCTGCGAGACGGCGACCTTTTCGGCGATGCGCGGCGTGACTTCGACGGTGACGTTGGAGAAGGTCTTGACCTCGGTCTTGCCGTCGTCGCCCTTGCTGTCGATCCGCTGGTCGGTGGCGAGCACGCGCACGTTGCGGACGATCGTCTCCGAAACCTTGAGCGGCGGACCATCGCCGCCGCCGGTCACTTCCTGCGTCAGCACCATGTCGACCCGGTCGCCCGGGAACACGAAGCCGGCGACGCCGGTCGAGACGTTCACGGGCACGGTGACGGCGCGCATTCCGGGGCCCAGCGCCGCGGCCAGGAAGCCGCGGTCCTGCGGGCCGACGAGGGCGCCGCGAGTCAGCGGCTGGCCGGCGGTTACGGGATTGCGGACAACCGTGCCGAGCAGCTTGCTCATGTCGGAGTCGGGCTGGCCCTCGGTATAATAAGCGCTCTGCATCAGCTCCTTGGGCCAGGGCTGGTAGCCAAGGCTCTCGGCATCGATGATGGTGCCGACCGGAAGCGCCTTGCGCGCCACCAGCACCTTGGGCCCGAGCGGAACCGCCGGCGCGGCCGCCGCCTGCTCGGCGCCGGCTCCGGCAAACATGTTCTTGGCCATGATGGCAGTAACCGCCGCAATGACCAGCGCTCCAAACAGCAGCGCGATTTTCTTCACGTCCATGGCGCTCGTCGCCTCCCCTTCAGGGCCCCGTCAATCGTCTCAGACATCAGGCAAATTGGTTAAGATATCGTTGGGCGAGTACGGCCAGCCCGCCGAAGGCAATGGCGACGCCGTACGGAACCTTCGGCCGGCCCTCGCCGCCGCGCCAGCGGTGCAGCGCCAGGACCAGCACCGTCAGCACCCCGCCGGCGATCGACATCCAGACCAGGAACTTGACCGTGGCCTCTGGCGGGAACCACAGGGCCAGCGCCGCGGCGAGCTTGACGTCGCCGCCCCCCATCATGCCGACGAAGAAGGCGAGGGCGAAGAGCGCGAACACGGTGGCGCCCGCTGCGACCTGCACCGCCGCACCCGGCCACAGCGGCAGCCCGGCCGCGACCCAGTAAAGTGGCGCCATGGCGGCAACCGCGAGGTTGAGCCGGTTGGAAATGGTGTAGGTGCGCACGTCGATGACCGCCGCGAGCACCAGCAGCGCGGCAAGGGCGCCAAGCAGAAGTTCGGTAAATCCGGCGTTGATCATGTTGCCGACCACTAGACGGTGCGGCTTTCCAATTCGTAACCGCGGGAAAGATGAGCAGTTTCGACGTCATCATCATCGGCGGCGGGATCGCTGGAGCGAGCCTCGGCGCCGAGCTCGCCGGCCGCCGCAGCGTGCTGATCGTCGAAGGCGAGGCGCAGTGCGGCTATCACGCCACCGGGCGCTCGGCCGCCTTCTGGCTGGAAAGCTATGGCGGCCCCGAGGTGGCGAAGCTGACCGCCGCCTCGCGCGCGTTCCTCGCCGACCCTTCGCCCGACTTCGCGGAAACGGGATTCCTGCGGCTGCGCGGCGCTCTGCACATCTCGCGCGAAAGCTGGGCCGAGCTGCCGGCGGGCATCGAGGTGCGGCGGCTGGACCCTGGCGAAGCCGCGACCCTGGTACCCGGTTTGAAGCCCGAGTGGCGCTTCGCGATGCTGGAGCCGGGCTGCGCCGACATCGACGTCGCCGCACTTCACGGCGCTTACCTGCGCCAGCTCCGACGCCGAGGCGGGCAGGTCGCGACCGGCAAGCGGGTGGTGGCGGCGCGGCGACTGGGCGAGGGCTGGACCGTGACGCTGGCCGACGGCGAGACGCTCGGCGCAGCGGTGCTCGTCAATGCCGCCGGGGCATGGGCCGACGATGTCGCTCGCGCTGCGGAGGTGACGCCGCTCGGGATTGCACCGAAGCGGCGCACAATGGTGCAGCTGCGCGTCGCCCAGGACGGGCTTCGCGACCTGCCCTTGGTCGCCGACGCCTCCGGGCAATTCTATTTCAAGGGAGAAAGCGAGCGCAGCGTCTGGCTGAGCCCCCACGACGAGATCGACACCGACCCCTGCGACGCCGCGCCCGAGGAGGTGGACGTTGCAACCGCGATCGCGCGGTTCGAAGGGGTGGTCGACTGGCGCGTCGAGCGGGTCGAGCGGCGCTGGGCGGGGCTCAGGAGCTTCGCGCCCGACCGGTTGCCCGTCTACGGCTTCGACCGGCGGCAGCCCGGCTTCTTCTGGTGTGCCGGCCAGGGCGGGTTCGGGATCCAGACGGCACCGGCCGCGGCCAAGCTGGCGGCCAGACTTCTGCTCGGCGAAGTCGACGACGCTCCGGTCGATGCGCTGGCCTTTTCGCCGCTGCGCTTTTCCTAAGCGCGCAACTTGTCGGCTTCGGCGCAGGCGAGCGCGTCGACCCGGTCGTTCTCGGCATGGCCGCTGTGGCCCTTCACCCAGTGCCAGTCGATGCGGTGGCGAGCGACGGCCTCCAGCAGTTCCTGCCACAGCTCGGCATTCTTCACCGGCTTGCGGTCGGCGGTGCGCCAGCCGTTGCGGCGCCAGCCGTGGATCCACTTGGTGATGCCGTCGCGCACGTAGATGCTGTCGGTGTGGAGCGTGACGCGGCACGGCTTGTTCAGCGCCTGCAGCGCACGGATTGCGGCGGTCAGCTCCATGCGATTGTTGGTCGTGAGCGGCTCGCCGCCCGAGACCTCCTTTTCGCGCGTGCCGGAGCGGATCAGCGCCGCCCAGCCGCCCGGCCCGGGGTTGCCGCGGCACGCGCCATCGGTGAAAATCTCGACCGCTGGCAGTTCGGCCATGCGGTCTAGGCGACCAGCTCGCGCGGAAGCTTGAAGGTCATGCGCTCCGGCTCGTGCTCGGCTTCCTGCTCGCTCACGGTGAAGCGCTCGGCCAAAGCGTCGACCACCTCGCGCACCAGCAGCTCGGGCGCCGAGGCTCCGGCGGTGAGGCCGAGCGTGCGCGGCTCCCCGAGCCACGCCCAGTCGATGTCCCCGGCGCGCTGGATCAGCTGGCACGGCACGCCGATGCGCCGCGCCAGTTCGGCCAGGCGCAGCGAATTGCTGCTGTTGGGGGCGCCGATCACCAGCATCCTGTCGACGCGATGCGCGATCGCCTTGACCGCCGCCTGCCGGTTGGATGTGGCGTAGCAGATGTCTTCGCTGCGCGGCGCGTCGATCGCCGGAAAGCGGCGCTGAAGGGCGGCAATGATATCGGCGGTGTCGTCAACCGACAAAGTGGTTTGCGTCAGGAAAGCGAGATTGTCCGGCTCCGCGACCTGCAGCCGAGCGACGTCGTCGAGATGCTCGACCAAGGTCATCGCCCCGTCCGGGACCTGCCCGAAGGTGCCGATCACCTCGGGATGGCCGGCATGGCCGATGAACAGGATGTGCTTGCCGGCCGCGACCAGGCGTTCGGCCTGGCGATGGACCTTGGATACCAGGGGGCAGGTCGCATCGACGAACTGGAGGCCGCGGTCGCTCGCCGCGGCCGGAACCGACTTGGGCACTCCATGCGCCGAGAAGACCACCGGCCGGTCGTCGGGAACCTCGTCGAGTTCGTCGACGAAGACCGCGCCCATGGCGCGCAGCCGCTCGACGACGAAGCCGTTATGGACGATCTCGTGGCGCACATAGACCGGCTGACCGAACCGCTCGAGCGCCAGCTCGACGATACGGATCGCCCGGTCGACGCCCGCGCAGAAACCGCGCGGCGCGGCGATCAGGACCTGGAGGGGAGGGCGCTCGGCCATTGCCGGGCTCATGTAAGCGATCGCTTGCAGGGTTGAAAGGCGCTTCCTATGAAACCCGCCACTGCCGCGGATGGCGGCCCGACGAAGGAATTCACGAGTGAAGCTGCGCCTGCTCCCGTTGCTGCTGTTGCCTCTGCTGGCGTCCTGCGGGCGCGGCGGCGAGCTCGAAGACGGTGGCGTCTACGTGACCCGCAGCGCCTGCCCGATCGTCGGCGTGCCCGCGGCCACCGGCGACATCACCTTGTTCAACCCGCCGTCCAGCCGTGACGCGGCGGCCATCGACGTCACCGCGGCAATGACCAACGTCTTTGCCAACTGCAGCGACGCGGCCGGGGATCGCATCCTGTCCAACGTCGCTTTCACGGTGGTCGGCGTGCGCAGCCGCCCCGGCCCGGCGCGGCAGGTGGTGCTGCCCTATTTCGACGCGGTGGTGCAGGGCGGAACGCAGGTGGTTTCCAAGCGCGTCGGCTATGTCGCGCTGAATTTCGCGGAGGGCAGCCTGCGCGCCGAGACCCGCGGCCAGGCGGTGGCGCAAGTCTCGCGCTCGGTCGCGACACTGCCCGACGACGTGCGGCGCATCCTAACCCGGCCGCGCCGGGCGGGCGAGGCGGAAGCGGCAGTCGATCCGCTTGCCGACCCGGGGGTACGGGCCGCCGTCGCCCGCGCGACCTTCGAGCATCTGGTCGGCTTCCAGCTCACCCAGGATCAGCTGCGCTACAACGCCACGCGCTAGGCGGCTGGCCGGCGCCGTGTCGAAGCTGCCAGCCGGTGGCCGATCCAGGCGCCGAGCAGCGGCGCGGCGATGGCAGCCAGGATCATCCACAAGGGGTGCGTGATCAGCAGCAGGTTCAGCATGCTGGCCGCAAACACGAACCCGCCGACCGCCCACGCCGCCCAGCCATGGCCCGACATACGAACGGCGATCCAGGCGCCCGCCAGCGTGCCCAGAAACCAGCCGATGACAGGGGGCATCAGGGTCGTGACAGGCAGGGTCATGGCGCTTCCGCTGCTCAGGTCATAGCCGTCAGGCGGCGGGAAAATCTGGTTTCCGGCCGCCTCGACCGCCATGATGATCAGCATCGCCGTGGCCAGTCCGGCTGCCAGCCCGCCAAGCGTCCAGCGCATCCTTCGTCTCCCCTGACAGTCTCGCCGTGGCCTGGATAGAAGCGCCTCGCCGCATTTGCCAGCACGCGGTGCCGAGACGGCGTTGACTCAGCCGCGCCGTCCAGCCAAGGCTCGGCCCGTCTCCGGCAGTCCAGTTCACTGGTTGCCGGAAGGCCGCGCGGGAGAGTTCGCCAGTTCCGGCAAGGACCTGGCGGCGCCGAAGGAGCAACCGCCCCCGGAATCTCTCAGGCCACAGGACCGCGCGCGCCTGACAGTCTGGAAAGCGCTTCCGCCCCGCCGGCGGCAGCCACCGAAGGGGTAACCCGCTGAGCGTCACGGCGCCATCGGGGAAAGCTCTCAGGTATAGCGACAGACGGGGGTGACGAAGCCGCAAGGCCATGCGGATCGTCGCCACGCGTCGCGGGAGAGCGCTCGATGAGCAAAGAGGTCCATTCCGGCCCCACCGACCAGCACCACCAGGCGCGGGGCGAGCCGTATCGCGGCGACCCGACGGGCGGCGAGGGCACTGCGGAGCCCGAGATCCGCACCGTCCCGCTCGATTCCTGGCACCGCGCCCAGGGCGCGCGGATGGTGCCGTTCGCCGGCTATCACATGCCGGTCCAGTACGAGGGCATCATTGCCGAGCATGTGTGGACCCGGACCAGCGCCGGCCTGTTCGATGTCAGCCACATGGGCCAGCTGCTGGTCCACGGGCAGGATGCCGACGCCGCGCTCGAAACCCTGCTGCCCGGGGACCTGCGCGCGCTCGGCGACATGAAGCTGCGTTATTCGCTGCTGCTGGCCGAGGATGGCGGCATCATCGACGACCTCATGGCGACCCGCCGCGGAGCCGATTTCTACGTGGTCGTCAACGGCGCCACCAAATGGGGCGACATCGAGGAATTCCAGCGGCGGCTGCCGCGGAGCATCGTCGTCGACCACATGAAGGAGCAGGCGCTGCTGGCGCTGCAGGGCCCGCGCGCCGCCGAGGTGCTGGAAGGCCTGGCACCCGGAGTGTCGCAGCTTGGTTTCATGCAGGGCGGTGCGTTCCGGCTCTGCGGGCAGCAGGCGTGGATCAGCCGCTCCGGCTACACCGGCGAGGACGGTTTCGAAATTTCCGTGCCCGCGAACGCCGTGGAAGCGCTCGCCACCAGCCTCGTCGAGCATGAAGCCGTCAGGCCGATCGGCCTTGGCGCGCGTGATTCGCTGCGGCTCGAGGCCGGGCTGCCGCTCTACGGGCACGACATCGACCGTGAGACGACCCCGGTGATGGCCGGATTGACCTTCGCCATCAACAAGCGGCGGCGTGCCGAGGGCGGCTTTGCCGGTGACATGCGAATCCTCGCGGAGCTCGAGAACGGCCCGGTGCAGAAGCGCGTCGGCCTCGAGGTCGGGGGGCGCCAGCCGGTGCGCGAGGGCGCGCGCGTGCTCGACGGCGAGGGCAATGAGGTCGGCCGCGTGACCAGCGGCGGCTTCTCGCCGTCGCTGCAGCGGCCGATCGCCATGGGCTATGTCGCGAGCCATCTGGCCGAGCCCGGCACCGCGCTCAAGCTCGAGCAGCGCAGCAAGTTGTTCGACGCACGGGTCGCCCCGATGCCGTTCGTCCCCCACCGCTACCACCGCAAGGGAGCACGCGTGCCATGAGCCTTTATTTCACCCAAGAGCATGAGTGGATCCGCGTTGATGGCGATACCGCGAC
>DATLFV010000020.1:0-7180 GCA_035540875.1 Sphingomicrobium sp.
AGACGGTCCTGCAGGATCTTCTCCGCGCGGAGGCTGTCGCGGCGGTGGATCAGGGTGACGTCGCTGCTGTGATTGGTGAGGTAGAGCGCCTCCTCGACCGCGGTGTTGCCGCCGCCGATCACCGCGACCTTCTTGCCGCGATAGAAGAAGCCGTCGCAGGTCGCACAGGCCGAGGCGCCCCTGCCCTTCATATGCTCCTCGGACGGCAGTCCCAGCCACTTGGCCTGGGCGCCGGTGGCAATCACTAATGTGTCAGCGGAATAAATGGTGCCGCTGTCGCCGGTCAGCCGGAACGGCCGGCGCGACAGGTCGACGGCGCTGATATGGTCCCAGACCATGCGGGTGCCGACATGCTCGGCCTGCGCCTGCATCTCCTCCATCAGCCAGGGCCCCTGGATGACGTCGCGGAAGCCCGGGTAATTCTCGACGTCGGTGGTGGTCGTCAGCTGGCCGCCGGGCTGGATCCCCTGGATGACGATGGGCGCAAGGCCGGCGCGCGCAGCATAAATGGCGGCGGTGAGCCCCGCCGGGCCGGAGCCGAGAATCGCGACCCGCGTGGACATGATGTTGGTCATGAAACTCTCTTAATCCGTTCGTCCTGAGTAGGGATCGGGCGAAGCCGAGAGCCCGTATCGAAGGACAGTGCTTCGATACGCCGGTTCGACAGGCTCACCGGCTACTCAGCACGAACGGTATGTGGGGGCAAGCACCGCTTTTGTCACCGATTTAAACCAGCCGCGACTGGCTGAGCGCGGCCTCGATGAAACCGGCGAACAATGGGTGCGGCTCGAACGGGCGGCTCTTGAGCTCGGGGTGGAACTGGACTCCGATGAACCAGGGGTGGTCGGGACGCTCGACGATTTCCGGGAGTTGGCCGTCTGGCGACATGCCGGTGAACAGCAGCCCACCCTCTTCCAGGGCGTCGCGATAGTGGACGTTGACCTCGTAGCGGTGGCGGTGGCGTTCGCTGATCTCGGTCGTGCCATAGGCGGCGGCGACCCGGCTGTTGCCGGCGAGCCTGGCCGGATAGGCGCCCAGCCGCATGGTCCCGCCGAGGTCGCCGCCGGCGGCGCGCTGCTGAAGGCCCTCCTTGCTCATCCATTCGGTGATGAGGCCGACGACCGGCTCCGGAGTCTCGCCGAATTCGGTGGTCGAGGCCTCGCGGATCCCGGCGAGGTTCCGCGCGCCCTCGATGCAGGCCATCTGCATGCCCAGGCAAATGCCGAAGAAGGGCACCTTGCGCTCGCGCGCAAAGCGCACGCTGGCGATCTTGCCCTCGCTGCCGCGTTCGCCGAAGCCGCCAGGCACGAGAATGCCGTTGAGCGGCTCGAGCTCGGCGGCAAGCTCGGTGCCGTCGCCCTCGAACAGTTCGGCGTCGAGCCAGCGAATGTTGACCTTGGCACGATTGGCGATGCCGCCGTGGACCAGCGCCTCGTTGAGGCTCTTGTAGGCGTCCGGCAGGCCGACATATTTGCCGACGACGCCGATCGTCACCTCGCTCTCGTAATGGTCGAGCCGGTCCATCACCTCGTGCCAACGGCCGAGATCGGGCCGCGGCGCATCCTCGATCCGGAAGGCGCGCAGCACCTCGTCGTCCAGACCCTCGCCATGATATTGCAGCGGCACGTCATAGATCGAGCGGGCGTCGAGCGCCTGGACCACCGCAGAGGCGGGCACGTTGCAGAACAAGGCGATCTTCTCGCGCTCGCTCTGCGGAATCGGCTTTTCGCAGCGGCACAACAGCACGTCGGGCTGGACGCCGAGGCTGGCGATCTCGCGCACCGAATGCTGGGTCGGCTTGGTCTTCAGTTCGCCGGCTGCCTTGATCCACGGCACGAGGGTGGTGTGAACGCTGACGGTGTTGTCACGGCCAAGGTCGTTGCGCAGCTGGCGGATGGCCTCGACGAACGGCAGGCTCTCGATGTCGCCGACGGTGCCGCCGATCTCGCAGATCACGAAGTCGAGCCCCTCGATGTCGCTGAGCGCGAACTCCTTGATGGCGTTGGTCACGTGCGGGATGACCTGGACGGTCGCGCCGAGATAATCGCCGCGCCGTTCCCTGGCGATGATGTCGCGGTAGATGCGGCCGGTGGTGATATTGTCCGACTGGTGAGCGGCAACGCCGGTGAAGCGCTCGTAATGGCCGAGGTCCAGGTCGGTCTCGGCGCCGTCGTCGGTGACGTAGACCTCCCCGTGCTGATAGGGCGACATCGTGCCGGGGTCGACGTTCAGATACGGGTCGAACTTGCGGATCCGGACCTTGTAGCCGCGCGCCTGAAGGAGCGCCCCGAGCGACGCCGAGAGCAGACCCTTGCCAAGCGATGAGACCACGCCGCCGGTGACGAAAATGAACCGCGCCATGGGTGGTGGGGCTTAGGGGCGATGCGCCGGGGGGCGCAAGCCGCGCGTGAAAAATTCTTGGGGGTTGTCGAAGGGCTTACTGGGCGAGCGGAACCGGAGCGGTCCCGTTCTGCGCCGCCGCGGCCTCGTTGCCGGTGACGCCCGCCGGGGGCAGCGGCTGGCCGCTGAGCGGCTCGTTGGCCGGGGCGAGCGTGTTGGCGAGCGACGTGTCGACGGTGGCGGGCTCGCCGGACACGCCGGCAATCGCGGCCAGGCTGATCGACAGCAGCACGAACACGGCGCCCAGGATGGCGGTGCTGCGGGTCAGGAAATCGGCGGCGCCGCGCGCGCTCATCAGCCCCGAGGAGCTGCCGCCGACGCCGAGGCCGCCGCCTTCCGAGCGCTGCATCAGGATGGTCGCGACCAGCGCGGCAGCAACCAGGGTCTGGACGATCAGCAGAAAGGTGAACATCGCAAAAGGGGCTTTCGATCAGCGGGACCGCGGCCACTTAGGCGATGGCCGCTCTTGCTTCAACCGGCCGCGGCCGCCGCCTCGACGATCGGCAGGAAATCGGCAGCACTCAGGCTGGCGCCGCCGACCAGCGCTCCATCGACCTCGGGTACTGCGAAGATCTCGGCCGCATTGCCGCCCTTGACCGAGCCGCCGTAGAGGATTCGGACCTGCTCCCCGGCGGAGCCGTAAGCGGAGCGCAGCCGCGCGCGGATCGCCGCATGCATCGCCTCGATGTCCTCGCACGACGCGGTGCGGCCGGTGCCGATCGCCCAGATCGGCTCATAGGCCACAGCCAGTGCCGCCGGGTCGGCGAGTTGGGCCGGCAGCGAGGCGTCGACCTGCGCGGCGACAGCGTCGAGTGCCGTGCCCGAATCGCGCACATGTTCGCTCTCCCCGACACACAGGATCACGGCGAGGCCGCAGCCAAGCGCGGTGCTGGCCTTGGCGCGGACCTCCTCGTCGCTCTCGCGCTGCGCCTCGCGCCGCTCGGAATGGCCGACGATGGTCAGCCGCGCGCCGGCGTCGATCAGCATGCGCGCCGATGTGCAGCCGGTGTGGGCGCCCTTCTCGACCTGGTGGACGTCCTGGCCGCCGATCGCGAAGCCGGGCACGGCGCGCGCGGCCCGCTCGATGAGGATCGAGGGGACACATAGCGCGACGTCGACGGCCGGCATGCGCTCGGCTGCAGCGGCGATGGCGGCGATCTCGGGCAGGTCCGCGCTCGTCCCGTGCATCTTCCAGTTCCCGGCAACGAGCTTGCGCAACCCCATGTCCAATCCTTCCCCTCCACTGCTGGCGGCCGGTGCCCTAGCGAGCTTGCCCTGGCCGCCGCAAGCGGGCTCGCGCCTTGATGCGCCGCAGCGCGGCTTCTAAAGCGGCGCGACTATCCCTCGAGGCGGACCTTAAGATCCCATGCTGTCATCCGTACGCCGGCTATCGAAATCGGTGGTCGGCTCCATCGTCGCCGCAGTCTTCCTGTTGCTGATCGTCGCCTCCTTCGCGCTCGGCGACATCGCCAATCTCGGCGGCGGCCTGGGCGCATCGAGCTCGACCCTCGTCAAGATCGGCAGCCAGTCGATCAGCGACCGCGACATGAGCCGCGCGCTCGAGCTCCGGCTCGCCCAGGTCCGTCAGCAGAATCCCGAAGCCGACTATGCGGCGGTCGCTGCCGATTTCGAGCCGCTGCTGGCGCGGCTGATCGACGAGCAGACCCTGATCGCCTTCGCCGACAAGAACGGCTTCGAGATCTCCAAGCGGCTGATCGACGCCGAGATCGCCAACATCCCGGGCACCCGCGGCCTGGACGGCAAGTTCAGCACGGATGCCTACCAGCGCTTCCTCGCCCAACAGCGGCTGACCGACGCGGAAGTTCGCAAGGCGATCCGCGTCGGGCTTACCCAGCGGATGCTGCTGACGCCGGTGGCGAGCAGCGCCCAAGTGCCGGTCGGCCTGGCGAGGCCGTTCGCGTCGATGCTGCTGGAATCGCGCGAGGGCGAAGTGGCGATGATCCCCGCCGCCGCCTTCCGCGCCGGCCTCAAGCCGACCGACGCCGACATCCAGCGTTACTATTCGGCCAACGCCCGCCGCTACATGGTGCCCGAGCAAAGGGTGCTGCGAATCGCCCGCATCGGGCCCGAGCAGGTCGCCGGCGTCGCTGCCACCGACCAGGAGATCGCCGCCTTCTACAACGCCAACCAGGCGACCTATGGCGCCAAGGACATCCGTGTCATCAGCCAGGCGGTGGTCCCCGACCAGGCGACGGCGAACGCGATCGCCGCGCGGGCTCGCGGCGGCGCCGCCTTCGCCGCGGCGGCGGCTCCGGCGGGGCTCAGCGCCGCCGACATCTCGGTGGGTCCGCAGACCCGCGCCGAGTTCGCCGCGCTCGCCGGCGACAAGGTCGCCGCCGCCGCCTTCGCTGCCCAGGCCGGCGCGATTGTCGGCCCGGTCCAGTCGGACCTCGGCTGGCACGTGATCAAGATCGACGCGGTCCGCCGCGAAGGCGGCAAGTCGCTTGCCGCGGCGCGCGCCGAGATCGCCGAGCGCCTTACCGCCGACAAGCGCAGGGAAGCGCTGACCGATCTCGTCACCCGCGTCGAGAATGCGATCGCCGAGGGCAGCAACTTCCAGGAAGCGGCGGCGCTCGGCAAGTTGCCTGTCACCCAGACCCCGCTGATCACCGCCAACGGCAGCGCCCGGGGCAATCCCGGCTTCAAGCTGCCGCCCGAATTCGCAACTGCGCTCAAGACCGGCTTCGAGCTCCAGCCCAACGACGAGCCCGCGGTCGAGACCCTGCCAAATGATTCGGGCTACCTGCTCGTCGCGCCGGCGCAGGTCGTGCCCGCCGCGACGGCCCCGCTGGCCGAGGTCCGCGCAAGGGTCGCCGAGGACTGGATCAATGCCCAGGCCGCGCAGCGCGCCAAGGCGGTCGCCGACGCCATCGCGGCCAAGGTTGCGCGCGGCGTGGCCCTGCCCCAGGCGGTGCGCGAGGCGGGAACATCGTTGCCGCCGGTGCAGGCGCTGACCGCCAGGCGCCTCGACCTCTCGCAGTTCGGGCCCGACGTGCCGCCGCCGCTGCGCATGATGTTCAACCTCGGCGCGGGCCGCAGCCGCCTTGTCGCCGACCCGCAGGGCCGCGGCTTTTCGGTGGTCAAGGTCAACAAGGTGACGCCCGGCAACGCGCTCACCCAACCAAACCTCATCAGCCAGGTCCAGGCGAGCCTGCAGGATCCGCTGTCGGAGGAATATGCCCGCCAGTTCCTCAACGCGATCCGCAAGGCGGTCGGCGTGCGCCGCAACGAGGCGGCCATCGCCGCCACCAGGAAGCGCATCGTCGGCAGCTAGGCATCGCTTGACGGTGGCAGCTTTGTTGCCTACACGTTCTTCGTTCGTTCCGCTGGGACCACGAAAGGCTCCGTCGCCATGCTTACGCCAAAGCAGCATGAACTGTTGATGTTCATCCACGAACGGCTCGGCCGCACCGGCGTCAGCCCGAGCTTCGACGAAATGCGCGAGGCGCTCGACCTCAAGTCCAAGTCCGGGGTCCACCGCCTGATCTCGGCGCTCGAGGAGCGCAGCTTCATCCGCCGCCTGCCCAACCGCGCCAGGGCGCTGGAAATCCTCAAAATGCCGGAGACCAATGCTCCGGCGGCGACGGCGTCCGCGCCGCCGCGGCCCGTGGTCCCCGCCGCCGCCAACGACACGGTCGAGATCCCGCTGCACGGGCGAATCGCCGCCGGCACGCCGATCGAGGCGCTGCAGGGCAATGAGGGCTTTGCGGTGCCGGCGGCGCTGCTTGGCCCGGGCGAGCATTATGCGCTCGAGGTGTCGGGCGATTCGATGGTCGAGGAAGGCATTCTCGACGGCGATTTCGCCCTGATCCGGAAGGTCGACAGTGCCCGCGACGGAGAGATTGTCGTCGCCCTGATCGACGAGGAGGAAGCGACCCTCAAGACCTTCCGCCGCGAAGGCAGCATGATCCGCCTCGATCCCGCCAACCGCGCCTACGAGCCGCAGCGCTACGACGAGGGACGCGTGCGCATCCAGGGCCGGCTTGCCGGCCTCATCCGGCGCTACTGAGTCCGGCGCTACCGAGATGGGCGGCGCCCGCATCGACTATGCCGAGCTGCCGAGCGCGACCGCGCACGAGCTGAGCCGGGCGACCTTGGAGGCGACGGGAAATCGCTGAGGCCAGAGCTTTGCTCACCCTCGGGGTCGTGATGCTCGCATCATGCCAGTCTCGTCAGGGACAAACGATCGAGCTGGAATTCCTCTATCACGACGGCCAGTGCCGAATGCTGATGGCTGGCGAGGAGATTCTCGATCAGAATGAGCTTGTCCCCGCCGTTCGAAACAACGGCGCAAAACGAGTGCTATTCGTAATAAGGCCTCAAGACGTCCCCTACCACTGCGTTGGCGGAGCTATCTTCGATCTGCAACGAGCTGGCTACGAAGTAACCTTCGCCGCCGAGCCACCAACGGACTGATCACTCAGCAGTGGTCGGGTCGATCGTGCTGCGCACCTGGGCAATGCTGTTGGCGGGGAATCCCGCGGTCTCGGCGTGACGCCGGATCAGCTCCTCGCTGGGCGCGCGATAGATGCAGTAGATCTTGTCGTCGGTGACATAGCTGTGGACCCACTGGATTTCCGGGCCGAGCTGGCGGAGCACCGAACAGCTGCCCTGGGAGGCGCCCTTCAGCGCCTCGCCGTCGAGCTGGCCCGCGCCCGGCATCTCACGTTCGATGACGAATTGCGGCATCCCTCGTCTCCCTTTTCGCAGCGCGGCTTCTAGCAGAAAACGGGGCCTGCGCCCACGGGTGGCGGCCGAC
>DATLFV010000021.1:0-2255 GCA_035540875.1 Sphingomicrobium sp.
CGACCTGGCGCGCGACGGCGGCCAGGCGGCGATCGACGAATTGATGGAAATGCCGATGCTCGCCTCGGTGCTCGAATCGGGCCTCGCGGCCTTCGAGCTCAGCTGCGACGGGGTTGGAGACGTCAGCTAGCGCCCGCGGAAACGATACACGGCCAACGTCTCCCATTCTCCTTCGCGGTAGCGGTGAAGGCCGATTCCGGCGATCTGCAGCGGTCGCGGCTGGAAACCACGCTCCAGCTCCGCCTTGAGCTGTCGGGCGGTGCGAGGCGCAACCTTGTTCTGTACCGTGACATGCGGACGCCATCCCCGCGAATCCTGCGCGCCGAGCAAGCCGTGGAGGTCGTCGGCGAGGCGTTCGCGAAACCAGTCGAGCTCATCCGAGACAATCCGGAAAGCGACTCCCCCGCCGAGATCCATGACGCCGGCGGCGACCGCGCGCGGGGCAGGCTCGCCGGTGAGCGCGGCAAGCCGCGAGCGCAGCTCGCCCTCGGCGGAGGGCGGCAGGGCATGGAAGATGGTGAGATGCGCGGGCACGCGGTTTCGCTCGGCCGGATAATGGCGTCGGCGAAGCCCGTCGAGCCAGGCGAAATCCGCGGCGGCAAGCTCGGCGGTGACGATGAGGGCGCCGCTCACCGTTCCGGCCAATTGTCCGGTGCAATCGGATCGAGCCCGCAGAAGCGTTCGGCGGCCAGGCGCGTCTTGAGCTGGTCGCCGCTCACCCGGGCCTCGTGCCAGGGCAGGCGGCGCAAGGTTTCGCCGACCCCGGCAACACCACCTTCCGAGACGACGACATAGGCAATGCGACCGCTGTTGCAGCCGGCCATGGCGTCGATGCAGCTGCCGAGCTCGCGACCATCGTCGGTGACGAGGTTCGCCCGCGACAGAAGCGACACCGGGAACAGGGCTTCGCCGGGCGTATCCTCGCTCCGGTCGGCGGCAGTCCGGGCACCGCTCTCGATCCTGCTCTGGCGGCCGAGCCAGCGCCAGATTCCAAAGACGTTGAGACCGGTCAGCAGCAGGTTGGTCCAGATCAGCGCGGGCTGGCCGGTGGCGATCCCGAGCAAGGTCCAGTTGATCGAGCCGAGGGTGAAGACGATGAAGCCATAACCGGTGATCCGCGCCCCGAGGTTCGAGGCGGTGATGAGAACTCCGGCGATGGTCGCGATCGGCGCGACCCAAGAGGTGATCAGTTCCATTCCGCCGCAACCCCTAGGCGGGGCGGTGGTTCAAATCTCGACCTGGCTGCCGAGCTCGACCACCCGGTTGGTCGGCAGCTTGAAAAATTCCATCGCCGATTCGGCGTTGCGAAGCATCCAGGCGAACAATTTCTCGCGCCACACCGCCATCCCCGGCTTCGACGAGGGCAGCAGAGTCTGCCGAGCGAGGAAGAAGCTGGTGTCCATCATCTTGCAGGCCGGGCCGCATTCCTCGAGCTCGGTGAGCGCGGCCGGCACGTTGGCCTCCTCCATGAATCCGTAGCGCAGGATCACCCGGTAGAAGCCGGCGCCGTAATCCTTGGTCTCGAAGCGCTTGCCCGCCGAGACGTAAGGCACGTCCTCGATCCGGACGGTGAGCAGCATGATCCGTTCGTGGAGCACCTTGTTGTGCTTGAGGTTGTGGAGCAGCGCATGCGGGACGCCGCTGGCGGCGCTGGTCATGAACACCGCGGTGCCCGGGACGCGCGTCGCACTCGAAGCGGCCGACTTGATGAAGATCTCGATCGGCAGGCTCGCCTCGTTCATCCGGTCGATCATCAGCTTTCGGCCGCGCGCCCAGGTGGTGAGCAGAGTGAAGGCGATCGCCCCGATCAGGAGCGGAAACCAGCCGCCGTCGGGGACCTTCATCAGGTTCGACGTGAAATAGGCGATGTCGACGATGAAGAAGACCGCCAGCACCGGCGCCGCATACCACCAGCGCCACTTCCACAAGGTCAGGACGAGCACGGTGAGCAGGCAGGTATCGATCAGCATCGCACCGGTCACTGCGACGCCGTAGGCGGCGGCGAGGTTGCTCGAGGTCTGGAAGAACAGGACGAGCAGGATGACCATGACCATCAGCGCCCAGTTGACGACCGGGATGTAGATCTGGCCGGCGGCGCGCTCGCTGGTGTGCAAGATCCGAAGCCGCGGGACGAAGCCGAGCTGGATCGCCTGCTGGGTGACCGAGAAGGCGCCGGAAATAACCGCCTGGCTGGCGATGATGGTCGCGCAGGTGGCGATGAACACCAAAGGCAGCCGGAACCAGTCGGGCGCGAG
>DATLFV010000022.1:0-11897 GCA_035540875.1 Sphingomicrobium sp.
CCGCACGAGGTTCACCTCAATCGCGCCGTGATCCTGTCCGATCATCTGCATCGGCCGGATGACGCACAGGCTGAGCTGCAGGCGGCGCTGGCGCTCGCGCCCCGGTACGGCGCAGCACTTCTCAACCTGGGCAATCTGCACGAGGACCGGGGTGACCGCAGCGCAGCAGCAGCAGCCTATCGGCGGGCGCTCGAGGTCGATCCGGGTAACATGCTCGCCCTCGCGCGGCTCGCCGGCGTCACCGAGCCTGTGGACGCTGACGATCCGATCATCAGCCGTTTGCGCCTGGCCCTGGCTGATCCGCACCTTGACGGCGTGGAGCGCGCCGACCTGGGGTTTGCGCTGGGCCGCTTGCTCGATCTTGTCGGCGACTATGACGGCGCGTTCGCTGCTTTCGCCGACGCCAACGCGGCGAGCGGTGCAAGCTGCGGTTCCGCGTTCCGTCCCTATGATCCTGCAGCACATTCAGGGTTCGTCGACCGGACGATCGCCGCCTTTCCCGCTCCCTCGGGATCAGCTGGAAACGGGCTCCCGGAGCGGGTCCCGGTGTTCATCTGCGGCATGTTTCGTTCGGGTTCAACTCTGGTCGAGCAGATCCTCGCCGGCCACCCTGCCATTGCAGCGGGCGGCGAGCTCGAGACCTTGCCCGTGCTGGTCCGCACCAGGCTCCAGCCCTATCCCGAGGCCGCAGCAACGGCCAACGAGCACGCGATTGCGGAGTTGCGCCAATTGTACCTGCGAGAACTTGCCGGGATCGAGCCGGACAAGCCGCGGGTGACCGACAAAAGGCCGGACAATTTCCTGCACATCGGCCTCATCAAGCGGCTCTTCCCGACCGCTAAGATCATCCACACGCGGCGCAACCCGCTGGACAACGTCCTCTCGCTCTACTTCCTTCAGCTCAATCCCGAGATGGCCTATTCCCTCGACCTCGAGCATGCCGCGCACTGGCACCTCGAGCACGACCGGCTGATGGCGCATTGGCAGGCGCTCTACCCCGCCGACATTTTCGACATCGACTATGACGCTCTGGTCGTCGATCCCGAGCCGGTCATCCGTTCAGCCCTGGCCTTCCTGGGTCTGGGCTGGTCCGACGCCTGCCTCGATTTCAGCCGCCGCAGCGGCATCGTGAAGACCGCCAGCGTCTGGCAGGTGCGGCAGCCGCTGCACCGCAAGTCGTCGGGCCGCTGGCGACACTACGCGCATCATCTGGAGCGCGTGCGAGAGTTGCTGGGCGCTGGTCAGTCGGCGTAGCCGAGCCGCCGGGCCCAGCTTAGCAAGCCGGGCAACACGAGCGTCATTTCGTCACGATATCGCCGCCAGCGGCCGCTCGGCCGCTGGTCGAGGGGCCGAGTGACCTGGTCGTAACTGGCCGTGGCGATGGTGCCCCGCGCCGCCGCCGTGACCTGGTGGCGAAGCACTTCGTCCGCCCATTCCAGCTCCAGAAACTGCAGCAGGGGATGCAGAGTGCCTTGGGGATCGCGGACCAGCTCCTCGTAGACGATGTCGTGCACGCGAAGCGGCAGGCATGAGCGATGCCCTGTCCACAGGCTCATGGCTACGTCGTACAGGTCGGCGGCGTCCTCGAGATCAAGGAAGCAGGCCATTGCATCGTTGAGGACGAAGCTCTGCATCACGCCGCTCAGCACGGCGTCGCACGGATGGCGCTGGCTGAAGATGATCCGCGCGTTCGGGAACAAGGCGTTGATCAGCGGCGCGCCGAGCATGTTCAGCGGTAGCTTGTCGACTACGAGGCCGTCGAAACTCGCGGGGACGTGCCGGTCGAGCTCGGCGAGATAGGCGTCGCGGGCTTCCTCGAGCAGCTTCTCTGAACAGGTCGGCAGGTCGATCAGCTTGCCGATGACGAGTTCCGCGGCGCCAAGCAGATGCACTTCTTCAAGCACATGCACCCTTGGGTGACCCATCAGAAAGGTGTCCAGCAGCGTCGTGCCCGAGCGCGGAAATCCGACGAGGAAGGCAGGCGCCCTGCGGATTGATGGTCGCAGCTGCGGCAAAGCCGCGTACCAGTTTTCATCGATGCCGGCTGCCAGCTCCCGCAGGCGCTGGCGATATTTCGCACCTGCCGGGCGCCAGTTGGCGTAGTCGGGTGTCGCCTGGTTCATCGCCACCGCTGCTGAAAAGGCCTCGCCCGAGCGGCCCAGGGCTTCCGCGATTTTCGACCTCAGCCGGTGCCAGCGCAAGGGATCGGCGTGCGGCGACCCGGTCTCCATCTTCGCGAGCGCAGCGGCAGAATCTCCGTTGCGATGCAACAGCACGGCTTCCAGGAATCGAAAACGCGGATCGGCGAGGACCTCCGCTTCCAGGCTGTCGAGCAGACTCGTCAGCTCGGAGAGCTTGCCCGTCCTCTCCAGCAGCAGACCAAGCTCGTAAGCCGCCGTGGCATCGGCCGGGTCCTTCGACACGATCTCGCGGAATACCGCCTCCCCGGCCGCAAAGCTGGCCGCGGCCACAAGACCGCGAGCATGCGCGAGCGCGAGCTCGGCGCGGTTCGGCGCGTGCTCGCGGGCAAGCTGCAAATGTGGGATGGCCTGCTCATGCTCGCCGGCTTCGGCGAGCACCGAGCACAATGCGATGCGGACGTCGACGTGCTCCGGCCGGCGCTCAAGAAGCTCCAGCAGCACTCTTGCGCTTTCGTGCAGCTGACCGGCACCCCGCAGTGCGCCGGCAAGATTGGTGCAAACCAGCGGTTCACCAGGGGCCAGGGACCATGCCCGCTCCAGCGCCGTGACCGCGGCCGGCCAGTCCGCAGCGCGCGCGAGCGCGCTGCCCAGATCGTTCCATGCGCGCCAGTCGCTCGGGCGGGCACCCGCTATTCGCCTCAGTGCCGAGACCTCGCCTGTCAGGTCGCCACATGCGGCCGCGGCCTCCGCTTCCACCTGCAGCAATGCGAAAGCGGCGCTACCGTGGGTTGAAGGGAGGTCCTGCGCGATCTTTTGGGCTTCCGCCGCTGCGCCGGCGTCGATCAACGCCCGCGCTAACATCAGCCGATACCCGGGATTGTCAGGCTGTGCAGACAGAGCCCTCCGCAGGCAGCTTACGCCCGGCTCGAGCTCGCCCTGCCGGCAATGGATGAGGCCAAGCAGATGATCCGCCTGATGCTGCGGACCTCCCGCATCGGCGAAGCCTTCGGCGAGCGCCCGCGCCTCGCTCAGTCGGCCCTGCTGGAAGGCCAGCAATGCGCTGGCGAGGCTGGGGCGAGTCAGTTCGACGGGCTCTGGTTCTGGATGCGCTGCACCTTCTCGGTGGCGTCCCGATGCTCGCGGCGCTTGGCCTCCCATTGCGCGACGGTGAGGCATACCTGCCTCGCGCCCAGACGCGTGCCAGTCGCTTCCTGCCGCTCGCAGACCACTTGGTCAGGGTCGCCCTTTTTTGTCGAGGGCGTCGCTGTCTCCAGTGACGAAACCTGTGCACCGGCGCTTCCAGCAGAGACGGCGAGAATAAAGCCGATCGCGACATGCTTCATGCTCAGGCTCCCCCTGTTGCTGATGGCGACTTCCTGAACATGATTTGGGCCAGAGGGAAAACCCTTTTCGACAAACGTTGCCCGTCAGGACGGCAATGCAACGTCGAACGCCACCGTCATCCGCTCGCCGGAGCCGAATGGCCGCGTTCCATGCCACATGGTCGAGGGGAACAGCGCCAGGCGTCCGGGTTTCGGCTCCACCATCCTCGCCGGCGGCAGGTCGAGCTTCAACTGGGCGTGAGGTTCGCCCAGCGTCAGCCAGCCCGCTTCATCTCTGCCGAGGTCGGGCGGCAGGACGATGTAGAGCGCCGAACTCAGCCACCCCTGCGGATGAACGTGGTTGGAGTGGCTGCCGCCCGCCTGGAGACGCACCGACCAGGCGCCGGAGAATTGGATCGCCCCGGGCCTGCTTCGCAGCAGCGGATGGCTGGGGTCCAGCGGCGGCAGCTGGGCTGCGTGCTCGGCGACCGCCGCGCGGACGGCTTCGCGCAACTGCACGATCAGCGGATCGATCCGGTGGAACAAATTGCCGTCTGTCTGGGTGCCACCGCGCACGGATTGTTCGAGCGGCTGCCCGCGCGTGGTGTGCAGCGCGCGCAGCGTCTCGGCGAGCCCGTCGAGCGGCGGCAGGCGATCGGCGATGTCATAGACGCCGACGAAGCGTGGATCGCCTTCGAGCCACTGCCAGCGCGGATCGCCCAGCAGCCGCCAGGTCGTCGCCGCATAGGGCCAGAACTTCGCCTGCTCGCCGCTGTCCAGCCATGGCTCGAGAACCGCAGCCGCCTGCTCGGGCCGGCCGGAGCGCAGCAAATGGCGGACTCGGCGCACCTCGATGGTCGCGTCGGCGAGGTGGTCCAGCTTGGCAAACAGCCGATCGGCCGCCTCGGTCTCTCCCAGTTCCGCAAGAGTGACGGCTTCGTTGGCGGCGAGGAGATGTTCGTCGACATTGTGGCGGCGGCCCTCGCCGACGACCCTCAGGACCTCGTGGAACTGTTCGGCGTGCAGCAAGGTGGTGATCTGCTGCCACCGCAACGTGGCATTTGCCGGCTGCAGGGCCAGCGCCTCGTCGAAGCTTCGGGCGAAGCCCTCGCGCTCGCCTTCCATCCAGCGCAGCTGGCTGAGGGACACATGGCCCTCGACCCATGCAGGCGAACGCGCGAGGATGCTTGCCAGCCCCGCGATCGCATCGCCGACCTGTCCTTCGGCAACCATCGCCGCCGCCATGCCAAGCACGATCGCCGGATCGCCGGGCGCGGCCTTGAGCGCGCGGGCATAGGCCTCCAGACTCGGAAGCCCGGCTTCGCTCAAGGTGCGCGCCAAGGAGTGCACGATCATCGGATCGCCGGGCGCGAGGCCGGCCGCGCGCTCCAGCGCCGGCAGCGCCTGCTCGCGCCGGTCGAGCCGGCGAAGGATCATGCCCTTGACGTGCCACAGGCGCGCGTCCTGCGGCGCCGTCCGCAGCGCCTGCTCGATCCGTGGCAGCGTATCGCCAGGCCGCGGCGAGCGCAGGTCCGCGATTGCTTGTTCGAGCACCTGCTGCGGGTCGACGCGGGGAAAGCTCGCCACCATCATCACATGCCGCCGGTGAAGCTGACCCCCGCCGCAGCGATGACCGAACCGATCGCCTGCCGCTCCCTGACGGTAAGCGCCGGCGGCCACAGGTCGACGATCAGCACCACGCGCAGATGTTCGGAATCATTCCACGCCTCATGTTCGATGGTGTCGTCGAAGACGAACACCTCGCCTTCGCGCCACTGGCGCGTCGTCGCGCCGCAACGGAAGCCGCAGCCGTCGGGCACGATCAACGCGAGGTGCGCGACAAGGCGGGTATTGGCGACACCGCTGTGCGGCGGAATTCGCGTGCGCGGCGCGAGCAGCGAGAACATCGCATTCGGCGAGGCCCCCGGCACCTGCGGCTGCGGAAGCTCAGCCAGCAACTCCATGGTGCGCGGACAGTGTCGTGCATTGGCGTCGACCCGCTCGCCGTTGCGCAGCAGGTGAATGGCGGTCCAGCGGCGGCTGTGGTTGAGTTCCTGCCACTGTCCGACGGGCACCTGATCGGGATAGCGCACATACGGGACCAGCTCGCCCGCCTCGGCCGCAATCAGCGCCTCGAACTCATCGCGGATGTCGGCGGCTGCCGCCGCGAGCATGTCGAGGCCGGCAAAGCCAGCGGGATCGTGGAACTCGATCTCCGGCAGGCCGGGGAAATGAAAGTGCGTCGGCTCCTGGTGGTAGTGCCGCGTGCGGCGGGCGCTGTTCGACGCGAAGCGCTCCAGGCGGCTGCGCTCGGCCGGGCTCAGGTCGGCGGGCACGGCGCGCAGCAAGCGCTGCTCGACCTCCCGCTGGTGCTCCTCGCCGCGCGCCCGGGCGTGCGCGAGTGCCGAGTGGATGGCGGGCGGCAGCTTGTCCTCGGCAGGGGCGTGGAATGCCGCCACCGCAAATGCCTCGCCGGCGCGCGGGTCGCCTGCCTTTTCCAAGAGGTGCGCGCGCGAGAGCAAGGCGAGGAAGTTCAGTGGTTCGAGCGCCAATGCCTGCTCGACCGCCTGTAGAGCCCCGGCAGTGTCGCCCCCGGCGCGGCGCATCGCCGACAGCTTCATCCAGGTCTCGATGCCACCGGCCCCGGCGCCAATCGCCTGCTCGAGCAGGCGCGCCGCCGCCACGCGATCGCCCGCGGCGGCCGCGCGATCGGCCAGCGCCTCGAGCGATGCGCTGGCCTGTGGTCCTGAGTCGGTCATCGCCTTGACTGCTACATCAGATTCGGAGGCGCGACATCGCGCCAGACGAGGAACCGACATGAAAAGGGCGGGCTCTTTCGAGACCCGCCCCCATCATGCTTTGACTGTGCAGACTTAGAAGTCGACCGTGACATTCGCGAACAGGAAGCGGCCGAGAGCGTCGTACACCTGCGGATAGGTGTTGCCGTTGCCCGAACCGGCACCGACCACCTGGCTGCCGGCGATCGGCGGCTCGCGATCGAGGATGTTGTTCGCGCCGATCCGGAAGTTGAACTTGTCGGTGATCCGGGCGGAAAAAGCGAGATCGAAGTAGCTCACCGCGTTCAGCTGCTGGTTACCCGGGAAGATGATCGGCGACGTCGGTGCAACCCGGAGCTCTTCTTCCTCGCTCAGGCCCGCCGAGCGTACCCGCGAGAAGTAACGCCACTGGCCCGAAAGACCGAGGCCGTTCGGGAGGGTAAAGCCCGCCCGCGCCTTGTGACGCCACTTCGGGTTCGGCGTGCCGCACTGCGCACCGTAGAAGCCGCGGCAGTCGTAATTCACGTCGGCAACCGGATTGGTCGACAGCTCACGCAAATAGGTGCCGACCATGCTGAGGTTCAGCGTCCCCATTCCGCCGAGGCGACGGGAATAGGAGCCGTTGATGTCGACGCCCTTGGTGCGCAGACCACCGACGTTGGTGTTGATGTCGGTGATGAACCCGCTCGGCGACAGGAACAAAGACCCGCTGCCCGGGGCGCGATTGATCAGCGAGCAGAAGAACGGATCACCGGTGGCGATGCACTGCGCGATGGTGGTGTCGTAACCGATGACCCCGATCAGGTTGCGAACCTTGATGTCGAAATAGTCGGCAGTGATCGCCAGTCCCGGAAGGAAGCGGGGCTGAAGCACGATTCCGGCAGTGTAGGAGTCGGCCGTTTCCGGCTCCAGGTTGGGGTTGCCGCCGAACAGGCTGTTATACTGCTCTGCCGGGTTCTCGATGATGTTGCCGAACTGCGCTGCAGTAACGCCGGTCCTGGCGCACTGCTCGAACGTCAGGCCGTTGACGCGGCCGTTCACGGCCCGGCCGGCGCACGGGTCCGACGATCCGCCGAGACCGACGGACTGGGCGGAGAACAATTCGACCACGTTTGGAGCGCGGACTGCGCGGTTGTAGCTGCCGCGGACGCGCAGATCGCGGACCGGAGCCAGCTCGCCCGCCACCTTGTAGGTGTTGGTCGAGAAACGGTTATCCGCGACCTTGTAGTCCGAATAACGATAGCCGGCGTTCAACGACAGTTCGTGGATGAAGGACTCGTGGACAATCGGAATGTCCACCTCGGTGAAGAGCTCCCTCACGTCGAATGAACCCTGGACCGGCAGGGTCGGGCCGCCCTGACCCGCAAGGTCGCCGGTGCGGAACGCCTCGTCGACGTCGAGCCGCAGGGATTCCTTGCGATATTCGGCGCCGACGTTCAGCGCGGGGCCGCGCGTGGCCCACGGCAGCTGCAGGCCATATTCGCCACCGAGGACGGTGATGTTGGCGTTGGCGACCGTTTCTTCGGTGTTGCCGCGCTGGAAGCCCGGGGTCTGCAGATATTCGAGGGCTTGCGGAGTCACTCCGCCCTCCCTGAAGATGTTGTAGGGTACGCAGTTCCGATCGATGCCCAGCAGCACCGAACGACAGACCGGCTGCCCCGTCGCGGGATTGGTCACGACGTCGAGCGCCCGCTCGCTGCGGGCGATCGAGAAGTCGTTGAGGTAGGTTTCCGCGAGGTTGGTGCGCCCGAACTGGAAGAAGGTATCGTAGGACAGGCCGCGAGCGACGTCACCGCGAACGCCGCCGATGACCCGGAAGGCCGTGTGCTGGAGGTCGTCGCGACGACCGCCGCCCTCGACGTTGCGCCGTCCGACATAGGCCACCGCCCGCGTTTCCCCGTTGGGGCCGACGAAGGTGTTCTCGGGGACGCAGATGGTCCCGCGCTGCTGCGCGGACAGGAGCGGGTTGTCGCAGTTGAGCGAAGTCACGTTGAAGAACACGCCGGAAGGCGCGATCTGGGCGACCGACTGGTCGTCCATGAACATGGCTTCCAGGTACGGCTTGGCCGCGTCGGTCAGGTCATATTCCGCGAAGGCGCCGAGCGTGTAGCGCTCGTTCGGACGCTGGAAATAGTTGAACGGGTTGAAGTTGAACGGCGTCGAACCCGGGATGAACGTACCGCCCGGGCCGACCTGGAAGGTGCCGACGTTGGTGAAGAAGGTGCCGTTCGCCGACGTCGCCGAACCGCCGCAGTTGAAGCGCCGGTTGTTGGCAGTGATCTGCGCCGGGCTGGCCGCCGACAAGGCGCAGAAGGAATAGTCGCGGGTTTCCTGAAGTACCGCGTCCTGCTTTCGATAGGTCGCATAGGCCGTGAGGCTGCCGCGGTTGTCGTTGAAGCCGGCACCGAACACGACCGCGATGTCCTGGGCGCCGCCATTGACGCTGGTGCCCGTGGGCGGGTTGAACAGGCGGTTCGGAGCGCGATTGGCGGCGAGGATGTCGTCGTTGGTATTGTTGTCGTGCATGAAGACGCTCGCCTGAGCATCGACACGCAGGCCGCGGAAATTGGTGTCCATGATGAAGTTGACGACACCGGCCACGGCGTCGGCGCCGTAAACCGAGGACGCGCCGCCGGTCAGGACGTCGACGCGCTTGATCAGGGGCGCGGGTACGAAGTTGATGTCGGCGACCGGCGAGCGCGGGTCACCCGGCATCAGCCTCTTGCCGTTGATCAGCACCAGGGTGCGCGATTCACCCAGGCCGCGCAGGTTGACGGTGGCGGTGCCGGTGGCGCCGTTGGAGATGTTCGAACCTTGCGCCGCAAACGACTGCGGCAGCGAGTTGATCAGGTCCTCGGTGCGGGTCGTGCCCTGCAGCTTCACTTCCTGCGCGGTGATCACGGTCACCGGGCTGGCCTGTTCGAGGTTCGGTTGCGGAATGCGCGAGCCGGTGACAACGATGTCCTGGGCGCTGGTGACGTTCTCGCCCGTCGCCGAAGTCGAGGGGATCTCCGTCTGTCCTTCCGGCGGAGTGGTCGTTTCCGGAATCGTCGGGGTGCCGGAGTTATCCGGCGGGCTCGACTGCGCCAGGGCCGGGGTGGCGATCACGCCGGCGCCGACGAACAAGGTCGTGGCGAGCAGGCGATGACGAACACTCAGCTTCATAAGATGTCTTCCCCCTCTTGGCCGACCCAAGCACGGGGCCGGATGACAGCAGTCGCAGGACTGCCGAATGTTGCACTGATACTTGGGTCAGCGCGGGACTGGCAACGGTTCGGGGATGGTCGCCGGTGAGTTGCCGAAGCATTGTCTCCATTTTGCCACAGCAAGCTCCCCCCCCTCACCACCGCCTCGGCCTCTCCAGCGCCGGAGAGGTGCAGATTTGCCACGCCCAGTGCGGCTCGAGAGGAAGGCGGATCCGACAGCCTGCCGAAAGCCGTTGCGCCGCCTTCACAAGCGCTTGCCGGGCTGCCGCTGGACAAGGAGGCGTGGCGTCCCGCATGACGGCGGTGCATGCACACGGGTCAGGATCACCAGCTCTTCGACCGCGCACGCGAGGCTTATGCCGCCGGTCGCCTCAAGGAGGCGCGGGAGCATCTTACCAGCCTGACGCGGCGCGGCGCCGTCGAAGCGCCGGTGCTGCACCTGCTTGCCTTGGTCGAGAAGCGCCGGGGCGACCGCGAAGCTGCGCACCAGGCATTCACTGCCGCCCTGTCCCTTGCTCCCGCCGACCCGGAAATCCGGACCAACTTCGCCAACCTGCTCGGCGAACTCGGCCAGCTGCAAGCCGCTCTCGAGCAATATGACACAGCGCTTGCCAGCGACGCGCGGTTCAGGCCGGCGCGGATGAACCGGGCTTTGCTCCTCCAGCGCATGGGCGAGGTCGAGCGGGCGCTGACGGAACTCGACGCCCTCGCCGCGGCTGGTGCCGGCGACGCGAAGCTGCATTCCGCACGCGGAAGCGCATTGCTGAAGCTCGACCGTGTCGACGCGGCCGCCGACGCGTTCGATCGCGCGCTGGCGATCGACCCGCGGCGGCTGGTGGCGCTGCATGGCCGCGCCCGAGTCGCGATGGAGCGCGGCGAAGCGGATGCCGTGGATCGTTACATCGCGGCGCTGCGCCAGAAGCCCGGCGATCTCGAGCTGGTGCTTGGCGTGACCGAGGCGCTGGAAGCCGAGGGTGATCCCGGCGGCATCGAGACACTGCGACAGGTGGTGGCCGGCAATCCCGGCTGGGTGCTCGGGCATGACGTGCTTGCACGGATGCGTGCCGAAGCTGGTGAAGCCGACAGCTTCGCCGACCATTATGAGGCCTCGCTTCGGCAGCGTCCGCGCGATGCCGCGCTTCATCGCTCCTACTGGGAAGCGCTCGCTCGCGCGGAACGGCATGCCGATGCGCTGGCGGCGCTGCGGCGCGCGAAAGCGGCGATCGGCGCGGACGAGCCCATGTTGCGCGCCGAAGCGGCGCTTGCAGGTGAAGCCGGCGAGCCGCGCGGCGGTCTTGCCCTGCTCGAGGGCCTCACTTCGGTCGATTGGGACGTCCTGTTCGTGCGCGGGCGGCTGCTCCTGCAATGCGGCGAGCCCGCGGCGGCGGCCGAGCCGCTTCAGCGGCTGGTCGAACAGCATCCGGCCTCGATTGCGGGCTGGGCGCATCTCGACCTGTGCTGGCGCTTGCTCGGGGACGGTCGCCATCAATGGCTCTCCTGCCAACCGGGGCTGCACGGCGCCCGCGACATCGGCTTGGCGCAGGCGGAGCTTGGCCGCCTCGGCGAACTGCTTCGCGGCCTCCATCGCACCCGCGCGCATCCGATCGGCCAGTCGCTGCGCGGCGGGACGCAGACCCGCGGGCGGCTGTTCTGGCGGCAGGAGCCGGAACTGCGGCGCCTGCGCGAAGCCATCGTCGCGGCGGTGGACGACCATGTGCGCGCGTTGCCTCCCAAAGACGAAGGTCACCCGCTGCTCCGCCACCGCAATGCGAGCCTGGCGCTGGGCGGGTCGTGGTCGGTACGCCTGTTGTCCAACGGCTTCCACGTCAGCCACATCCATCCCGAGGGCGTGCTCAGCTCGGCGTGCTATATCAGCCTCCCGGCACGCCTGGGCGAGGATGGCAGCAAGGCCGGCTGGCTGGAGATCGGGCGGCCGCCGCCGGCGGTGGGCGCGGACCTCGGGCCCCTTGCCGAAGTCGAGCCGGCGCCGGGCCGACTGGCCCTGTTCCCCAGCTACATGTTCCATGGCACTCGTCCGTTCGACGAGGGGGAACGGCTCACCGTCGCCTTCGACGTGCTCGCGCGATGAACGACCGCAGCGAACGCCAGGCCTGGGCGTCCTATTGGACTTCCGTTGCGCCGGCGAGCGGGGGTGGTTGCCTCGCCCAGGCCGCAGATGCCCTCGAGGCGGCGCAGAATGCGGTGTGGACCCAGTTCGCCGAGACGCTTCCCCGGAACGCGCGAGTCCTCGACCTTGGCACCGGCAATGGCGCGGTGCTGGCACGACTGGCGCGGGTTCGTCGTGACCTGGAGTTGCTGGGCGTGGATTCCGCACCGTCGCTTCCGGCTGCGCCCAAGGGGATGGTGCTGAAGCCTGCGGTCGCCATCGAGGAGCTGCCGTTCGCGCCCGACAGCTTCGACGCCGTGACCAGCCAGTTCGGCTATGAATAT
>DATLFV010000023.1:0-3297 GCA_035540875.1 Sphingomicrobium sp.
TAGGCGAGGTAGAGCTTGCCGAACGCATTCTCGCGATAGCCGGGCGGATCCTCGATCACCGTGCCGCCGGCGGCCGCTCCCGCCTCCTGCCAGGCGCAGGCCTGCTCGGGGCTGTCGACAGCGAAACCGATGGTGCCGCCATTGGCATGGCAGGCGGCCGCGCCGTCGATCGGCCTGGTGACCATGAACACGCTGCCCCTGTGCACGTAGGACAGCCGCCCCTTGTCGTCCTGCCGCCCCGGCTTGGCGCCGAGTGCCGCGAACACAGCGTCGTAGAAACGCTTCGAACGCTCCAGGTCGTTGCTTCCGACCATCACATGGCTGAACATCTTTCCCTCCTCTTCAATAGACGACGACGGCGCGGATGCTCTCCCCGGCATGCATCAGTTCGAAGCCCGTGTTTATCTCCTCGAGGGTGAGGACGTGCGTGATCATCGGGTCGATCGCGATCCTGCCGTCCATGTACCAGTCGACGATCCTGGGAACGTCGGTGCGGCCCCTGGCGCCGCCGAACGCGGTCCCTTTCCAGACCCGTCCCGTGACGAGCTGGAACGGGCGGGTCGCGATCTCCCTGCCGGCCTCGGCGACCCCGATGATGATCGACTCGCCCCAGCCACGGTGGCAGCACTCCAGCGCCTGCCGCATGACATCGGTGTTGCCGGTGCAGTCGAAGCTGTAGTCGGCCCCGCCGTCGAGCAGGGCGACGATGTGCTGGACGACGTCGCCGACCTCGCGCGGGTTGACGAAGTCGGTCATGCCGAAGCGGCGGCCCCACTCCTCCTTGCCCGGATTGATGTCGACGCCGACGATGCGGTTGGCGCCGACCAGCCTCGCGCCCTGGATGACGTTGAGCCCGATGCCGCCGAGCCCGAACACGACGACATTGGCGCCCGGCTCGACCCTGGCGGTGTTGATCACTGCCCCGACGCCGGTGGTGACTCCGCAGCCGATGTAGCAGGTCGACTGGAACGGCGCGTCCGCGCGGATTTTCGCCACCGCAATCTCGGGTAGAACCGTGAAGTTCGAGAAGGTCGAGCAGCCCATGTAGTGATGGATCGGCTGGCCGCGGTAGCTGAAGCGGCTGGTGCCGTCGGGCATCACGCCCTTGCCCTGCGTCGCGCGGATCGCGGTGCACAGATTGGTCTTGCCGCTGAGGCACGACTTACACTGGCGGCACTCGGGCGTGTACAGCGGGATCACGTGGTCGCCGGCCTTGACCGACGTGACCCCCGCGCCGACCTCGCGCACCACCCCCGCGCCTTCATGGCCGAGGATCGACGGGAACAGGCCTTCGCTGTCGAGCCCGTCGAGCGTGTAGGCATCGGTGTGGCAGATGCCGGTCGCCATGATCTCGACCAGCACCTCGCCCGCGCGCGGCCCCTCCAGGTCGACGTCGACGATCTCGAGCGGGCGCTTGGCCTCGAACGCAACGGCGGCGCGGGTCTTCATCGGACCATTTCTCCTGCTTACTCGAACTCGACGATCACCTGGTCGACGGACAGGCTGTCGCCGGCCTTGGCCGGGGTCGCCTTGACCGTCGCCGCCTTGGTCGCGCGCAGGATGTTCTCCATCTTCATCGCTTCCATGACCGCCACCGGCTGCCCCGCCTCGACGCGGTCGCCCGGCGCCACGTCGAGCCGGGTCAGCAGCCCCGGCATCGGCGCCAGCAGCAGCCGCGACAGGTCGGGCGGCACCTTCTCGATCATGTGCTTCGACAGCTCGGCGACGTGCGGGCTGAGCACCTGCACCTTGTGGCTGCGCCCGCGCGTGGTCAGCGTCCAGCCGGTGCCGTTGCGCGCCACGCGCACGGTGCGCGGGCGTCCGTCGATAGTCACCGCAATCATCCGCTGCCCGGGCTGCCAGCGGCCGATCACGTCGATCAGCTCGCCGCCGTCATAGACGGCCAGAGTGCCGCCCTCGTACGGCTTGATGCGCACGCGATGCGCTTCGCCTCCAAGCTTGACGACGCGCTCGCACGGCATCTGCACCCGCGTGCCCAGCTGGCCGTCGATGGCGCACGCCCGATCCTGGGAAATGGCGTCGAGCATACCCGCGATCACCGCCAGGTCCTGCATCAGCTGCGGGTCGGCGGGCGCGCCGGTAAAGCCTTCCGGATATTCCTCGGCGATGAAGCCGGTGGTGATGTCGCCCGAACGGAAGCGCGGGTGCTGCATCAGGGCGGAGAGGAAGTCGACATTGTGGCCGATGCCGTCGATCTCGAACGCGTCGAGCGCGCTGACCTGCGCGTCGATCGCCGCCTCTCGCGTCTCGCCCCAGGTCACCAGCTTGGCGATCATCGGGTCGTAGAACATGCTGACTTCGCCGCCCTCGAACACGCCGTCGTCGACGCGGACCACCGCCGCCTCGTCGCGTTGCTCGCGCGGAGGCTGGTACCGAACTAGCCGCCCCGTGCTCGGCAAAAACCCGCGATACGGGTCCTCGGCATAAACGCGCGTTTCCATCGACCAGCCGTTGAGCCGCACGTCCTCCTGCGTGAACGCCAGCCTCTCCCCGGCCGCGACGCGGATCATCTGCTCGACCAGGTCGAGACCCGTCACTTCCTCCGTCACCGGATGCTCGACCTGCAGCCTTGTGTTCATCTCGAGGAAGTAGAAGCTCTTGCCCGTCGGGTCGGCGCCCGACACGATCAGCTCGACCGTGCCCGCCGAAAAATATCCGACCGCGCGGGCCAGCGCCACCGCCTGCTCGCCCATCGCGCGGCGCATCTCGGGCGTGACGAACGGCGACGGCGCTTCCTCGACCACCTTCTGGTGGCGGCGCTGGATCGAGCATTCGCGCTCGCCCAGGTAGAGGATGTTGCCGTGCTTGTCCCCGAGCAGCTGGATCTCGATGTGCCGCGGCTGCTCGATGAATTTCTCGATGAACACGCGGTCGTCGCCGAAGCTCGACAGCCCCTCGCGCTTGGTCGCCTCGAAGCCGTCGCGCACGTCCTGCTCGCTATACGCCAGCCGCATGCCCTTGCCGCCGCCGCCCGCCGAAGCCTTCATCATCACCGGAAAGCCGATGTCGGCCGCGATCTTCACCGCCTCGTCCGTGGTGGCGATGTCGCCGAGATAGCCGGGCACGACGTTCACCCCCGCGGCCTGAGCGAGCTTCTTGGACTCGATCTTGTCGCCCATGGCGGCGATTGCATTGGGCGGCGGCCCGATGAACGCGATCCCCGCCTCCTCGAGCGCCCGCGCGAAGCTCTCGCGCTCGGACAGGAAGCCGTAGCCCGGATGCACTGCCTCCGCGCCGGTCGCCTTGCAGGCGTCAATGATCAGCTCGGCATTGAGA
>DATLFV010000024.1:0-21533 GCA_035540875.1 Sphingomicrobium sp.
GCCGCCCTCATAAAGCGAATCCTGGCTGAACAGGTCGCGCCAGATCTCGGTTGGGGCAGCACCGGCGAGCGAGCGCAGCGCCGCCTGCTTGAAGGCGAAGTCGAGCACGGTGGGAAGCCGGTCGCGGCGCGTGTGCTGCGCCAGCCGCCCGGGCATGAAGTCGTCGTCGGCGACTTCCCCGAACATGTGGAAATTGGGGATTCCGCGGGCGCGGGCGCGGGCCTCGATAGCCGGCACGAACGCCTGCCAGAATTCGGGATTGACGTGCTTGGCGGTGTCGATGCGAAAGCCGTCGACGCCGAAACGGTCGATCCAGCTGCCGAAGATCTCGACCATTCCGGCGATCACCCGCGGATTTTCGGTCATCAAATCGTCGAGCCCGACGAAGTCGCCCATCTGGCTGCTCTCGCCGCGGAAGGTCGTGTTGCCGCGGTTGTGGTAATAGATCGGGTCGTTGAGCCAGGTCGGCACCTTGACGTTGCGCTCGGCCGGCGGGACCTTCACCGTGTAGGCGAAATTGGGGTTGGTCAGGCGCGCGAAGTTCTCGACCGTGCCGACGCCGTGCCCGGCAAAGCCGCGGTTGATGCGGGCGCCGCCCGGTCCGCCGAGCGTCTGATAGGGATAATCGCCAACGCTGCGGTACGGGCACTCGGTCTTGCCTTCGCACTCGGCGAAAAAGATGACGTCGGCGGTGTGGTTGGTGATGATGTCCATGTAGACCTTCATGCCGCGCGCATGGGCGGCGTCGACGAAGGCCTTGAAGTCGGCATTGGTGCCGAAGTGCGGGTCGACCTGGGTGAAGTCCGTCACCCAATAGCCGTGATAGCCGGCGCTCTCGTTGCCGGGGCCGCCCTGCACCGGCTTGTTCTTGAAGATCGGCGCCAGCCAGATGGCGGTGACGCCAAGCGCATCGAGATAGTCGAGCCGCCGGGTGAGCCCCTTGAGGTCGCCGCCGTGGAAGAAGCCCTTGTGCGTGGGGTCGAAGCCGGTTGCCAGGCGGCCGCCGGAAAGCCCGCCGCGGTCGTTGGAGGGGTCGCCGTTCTCGAAGCGGTCGGCGAGCACGAAATAGATCACCTCGTCCTGCGGCAGGCGGCTGCGGAAATCCGCCGCGGCCGCTGGCGTTGCGATCGCGGCAAGCGCGAGCAAAGCCGCATTCCTCGCGGCGGCCAAAGCTTTCATGCGCGTACCTCTTTTCTTGGCATTGGCGGCGCGGCCTCGCCGAGCCGCCGAAGATATTCGCCGTGGGGCGGCATGCGCCCGACCTTGGCGGCGACCAGCTCGCGCACCGACGCCAGATAGGCGTCGACGTTGGCGTCGCCCGGCGCGTCGGCGAGCGGGTGATAGCTGCGCGGCATGATGCCCTGGCCGACCATCACCTGGAGCCAGGCGAGCTCGGTGAACAATTCCTCGTTGAAGCGGAAGATTCGCCCATGGCTGCGGAAGCTCTCGATCTTCTCGACGAGGGTGTCGGGAAGCTCGACCTCGCGGCAGCGGCGCCAGAACGGCTCATCGCGCTCGTTCGCCCAGTAATGCAGGATCAGGAAGTCGCGGATCTTCTCGAACTCGAAGGTCAGCTTGGAGTTGAACGCGGCGACGTCGGCCTCGTCGATGCCGTCGCGCGGCAGCAGATCGACGAGATGCTTGATGCCCGACTGGACCAGGTGGATGCTGGTCGATTCCAGCGGCTCGAGGAAGCCGCTGGCGAGGCCAAGCGCAACGACGTTGCCGCGCCAGAACTCGCGGCGATGGCCGGTTACGAACTTGAGCGGCCGCGGCGTGTCGAGCGGCTTGCCGTCGAGATTGGCGAGCAAAGTGTCGGCGGCGGCATCGTCGCTGATGAAGTCCGACGCATAGACGTAGCCGTTGCCGATGCGGTGCTGAAGCGGGATGCGCCATTGCCATCCGGCTTCGCGAGCGGTGGCGCGCGTGTAGGGAGTCAGCGGCTCGACGGACTCGCACGGCACCGCCAGCGCGCGGTTGCACGGCAGCCAGTGCGACCAGTCGACGAACGCACTCCCCATCGCCTCGCCGATGAGCAAGGAGCGGAAGCCCGAGCAGTCGATGAACAGGTCGCCGGCGATCTGGCGGCCGTCGTCGAGCTCGACGTGAGTGATGTTGCCGGTGCCGCCGTCGCGGCCGACCTGGACGATTCGCCCCTCGTGTCGGCGCACGCCCCATTGCTCCGCGTGCTTGCGGAGGTGCGCGGCGTAGAGGCCGGCGTCGAAATGATAGGCGTAGGTCGCGGCGCCCAGCGGCGTGCCCGGCAAGGGGTCCTCGCGCATGAAGCTGTCGCGCTCGGCGGCGGCACCGGAGACGCTGTATGCGCGCAGCGAGCTGCGGTCGCCGCGGGCGCGCGCCTGCAGCCAGTAATGGTGAAAGGGGATCAGGCCGAGGTCGCGACCGACCTGCCCGAAGGCGTGAATGTAGCGGCTGCCCGGCCCAGACCAGTCGACGAATTCGATGCCGAGCTTGAAGCTGCCCTTGGTGGCGCGGATGAACTCATCCTCGTCGAGGCCGAGGACGCCGTTGAACAGGAGGATCTGCGGGATGGTCGCTTCGCCAACGCCGACGGTTCCGATCTGCTCGGATTCGACCAGTTCGATGGACCATTGGTCGCCGATGATCTTGCCGAGCGCGGCGGCGGCCATCCAGCCGGCCGATCCGCCCCCGACGATTATGATCCTCATGGGCCGCTTCTAGCTGGTGGCGGCGGCCCGGCAACGCCCGGCCGCCGCCACGTCCGTCAGAACTTGTAGGTCAGGCCGGCCTGGTAGCGGCGGCCATAGGTCTGATAGTCGATCACCTGCAGCGGCGCGCCAGGGTTCATCGTGCCGAACGGCTCGTCGGTCAGGTTCTGGCCCTGCAGGAACACCGACAGGCCGTTGAACAGGCCCTGGCCAAAGTCATAGCCGATCTGCGCGTCGTAGATGACCTCGCCCCCGGCACGACGCCGCACGCGGTCGCCCCCGAAGCCGGAGAACTCACCGACGAAGGTCGAGCGATAGCGGGCGCTGCCGCGTGCCGAGAAACCCCACTTCTCGAAGAACAAGGTGCCGTTGGCGACGTGCCGCGAATAGCCCGGGATGTCACCGAACCTTTCGCCCGGCGACGGGCGCACCCGGCTCTTGGTGTAGGAGTAGCCGCCCGTCGCGCCGAAGCCGTCGAGCTCGGCGATGAAGTCGCCGAAGGGCAGGGTGCCGGCAAGCTCGAAGCCGAAGATCTTGCCGCCCTTCGAGTTCACGGGCTGGTTGATGGTGCCCGCAACCCCCGACGGCACGATCCCGCCCGGCGCTTCCTGCAGCGGAAGGCCGGTATAATCGAACGGCACCTCCTGGTTGAAAATGAAGTTCTTGAGCTGCTTGTAGAAGGTCTGCCCGGCGATGTAGCCGCGCGTGCCGAAATATTTCTCGATCGTGAAATCGGCGGCATTGGCGCGATACGGACGCAGCGAAGGGTTGCCGCCGCCGCCGCGGATGGTCGGCACCGGGGCATTGCGGTCGAGGCCGTAGTCGAACGACACGCGCATGTCGTCGAGGCGCGGCCGCTGCATCTGCCGGGCAAGGCCGAGCCGCAGGACCACGTCGGCGGGCGTGCGCAGCGACATGTTGAGGCTCGGCAGCACGTCCCAATAGCTGTCGCCGAGAGTTGCCCGGCCAACCGTTCCGCCGGTCACCACCGGGCCGGTCGACTCCTGCCGCGCCCGAACCGCCTGGACGCCGATGTTGCCGGTCAGGTTCGACGCGCCCAGCGGGCTGTCGATGTTGGCCATGACATAGCCCGAGACCAGGTCTTCGCCGACCTTGTACGCCTTCTTGTCGACGGCCGCGTCGGCATTGGGCACCAACTTGTAGATGCCGTCCTTGAGCAGGGCCAAGGGATCGTAGCTGATGACGGGGCCGAGGCCGAGGTAGGACAGGTTGGTGGGCTTGAGCAGATATTTGTCCGGCACCCTTTGCTCGCGGGCGCCGTTGGCGAGCACGACGTAATATTCGTCAGGCGTCAGGGACTTGTCACGGTTGGTGAGAGCAAGGCCGGCACGGACGCTCGAGAAGAAGCCGCCGAGCTCGCGCTCCAGGTCGCCGCGGTAGAGCCGCAGCTCGTCGTCGACGATGCGGTTGTTGTAGTAGCCGTCCTGCCCGCCATCGACGCCGCCCCAGCCCATCGGCGAGGTCAGCTTGATGAGGTTGGGGTCGCTGTAGTTCAGCGTTGGCCGGAACGTGCAGCCCCTGGTGTCGCAATTGAAGCCGAGCGTGTCGAGCGCCCCAACGCCCTGGCCGCGGCCGGTGCCCGCGTTGGACTCGAAGATCAGTTCCTCGCGATCGGTGCGCGAGATGCTCGCGTCGAGCGAGCCTTTCCAGCCGTTGCCCGGCTTCCATTCGAGGTTGATGCCGCCCGACTTGAGCGCCGCCTCGCGCGTGATGTGGTGATTGTTGACCACCGCTTCGATGTTGTTGAACGTGCCGCCGGTGACGGTGCCGTCGGTGACCTGCGCGCCCGACAGGCTGGCGGAGGTCCAGCCGAACGAGCCGCCGAGCGGAAGCTCGATCCCGCGCTTGATGATGTCGTCGTCGAACTTCGAGTAGAAGCCGTCCACGGTCAGGCGCAATGCGTCGTTGATCTCGGCCTGCACCGCGCCATTGAGGCCATAGCGCTTGAGATTGGTCGAGGTGACGAACGACTTGTTGCCGACCAGCAGCTGGTTGCCGCCGAAGCCGCCATAGCCCCAGGCATTATATTCCTGGATCTGGTAGGGCTCGTCGACATAGCTGGCCGACAAGGCGACGCCGAGGGTGTTGTCGCTGAACTGGTCGACGTAGGTCGCATTGGCGCGGTGGCCCCAGCGCTTGGACCCGCTGTTCAGCTTGCCGATCGCGGCGTTGCTGGTCTTGACGCCGAGCGCGATCGTCTGGCGCCCAGCCTCCAGCGGCCGGGTGGTTCGGATGTCGACCGTGCCGACCAGGCCCTGCCCGATCAGGCTCGGCGTCGGCGTCTTGTACACGTCGACCCGGTTGACCGATTCGGAAGGATATTGGTCGAACTCGACAGCGCGATTGTCCCCGGTCGAGGTCTGCTCGCGCCCGTTGAGCAAGGTGGTCGAGAAGTCCGGGCCGAAGCCGCGGATGGAGATGAAGGCGGAGCGGCCGTTGAGCCGCTGCGAGGTAAGGCCCGGCAGGCGCGCGATCGACTCGGCGATCGACGCGTCCGGCAGCTTGCCGATGTCCTCGGCCGAGACGGACTCGACCACCTGGTCGGCCTTCTTCTTGGTGTTGATCGCGCTGATCAGCGAGCCCGGAACCCGGTGACGACAATGTCCGACTCGCTCCCGGCCGGCGAGGTCGGGCCTGCTGCGGAAGCATCCTCGCGAACTTGTCCGCCGGGCGTGACCTCCGTCACTTCCTCCGCGGACTGCTGCGGAGTGTCGGTCGGCAGCGGCGTGACCGCCTGCGCCTGCGCGGCGGTCGAGCCGACCAGCAGGGCCATGCCGATCGCCAGCGTGCTGGCGGTCTGCGAAAAACGTGCACGCGAGATGTTGTCGATCATTTCCGAAGCTTCCCCTCTCACCCGCAAGGCCAGCGCTGACATTCAGCCGCCCCCGCGGACGCTCTCCCTATTGTGCAAGGATATCAGTAAGTCGGCTCGGCGGAACAGCCGCGGTGCCTATACATACGTATTCAGCTGCCATAGTGTCGCGGGAACATCATGCAGAGGCGTCCGACATCCTTCGACCTCGCCGCGCTCGCGGGCGTGTCGCAGCCGACCGTCTCACGCGCGCTCAGCGGCAATCCGTCGGTCAGCGCGGAGACCCGGGCCCGGGTTCTCGCTGCCGCCGAGCAGCTCAACTACAAGGTCGACAAGAATGCCTCGGGCCTGCGCCGCAAGCATTCGCGCACCCTGGCATTATTGTTTTTCGAAGAGGGCCCGGACGAGAGCGCGCTGCTCAATCCCTTCTATCTGTCGATGCTCGGTCCCATGGTCCGCTGCTGCGCTGCGCACGGCTATGACCTCCTCATCTCGACGCAGCAGCTGTCGTCGGACTGGCACGTCGATTACGAGGATAGCCGCAAGGCGGACGGCATCGTCCTGCTCGGCTATGGCGACTATCTCGAATATCGTCCGCGGCTCGAGAAGCTGGTCGGGCAGGGGACACATTTCGTGCGCTGGGGCGCGGGCGGCGACAGCGAGCTCGGCGCGACCATCGGCTCGGACAACGAGCAGGGCGGGTTCGATGCCACGCAGCATTTGCTGGCGAGCGGACGGCGGGCCATTGCCTTCCTCGGCACGGCGAGCTCGGCATTCCCGGAGTTCCTCGACCGCTGGCGCGGATATTGCCGGGCGTTGCGCGCCGCCGGGCTCGTGCCCGACGAAGCGCTTCGCGTCGATGCCGAGCCGAGCGAGGCTTCGGGACGAGCCGCGCTGGGCCAGTTGATCGCGCGCGGCATCGCCTTTGATGCGATCTTCGCTGCCAGCGACATGACCGCGATCGGCGCCATGCACGGGCTCGAGAAGATTGGGCGCAGGATCCCGGAGGACGTCGCGGTGGTCGGCTTCGACGACATCAGCGCCGCCAGGCTGGCAAGCCCGCCTTTGACCACCGTCACCCAGGATCCGCGCGGCGCGGCGCAGGCCCTGGTCGAGGCGCTGATCGAGGCGGTGGAAGCGGGCAGCACCCGCAGCCGGCGGCTCCCGGTCAGGCTGACGGTGCGCGAGTCCGCCTGACACGGCGAGTCAGGCTGCCGTGCGCGGCTCGAGGTTGCCTAGGCGCTGGCAGGACGGCGGGCGTAGATGCCGTAGCCGGCGATTACTGCATAGCAGGCGGCGGGCAGCAGCAGCGACATGCCGAGGCTGCCGCTGATGTCCGCCAGCACACCCGTCAGTAGCGGGATCACCGCGCCGCCGAAGATGGCGATGTTGATGATGCCGGAGCCGTCGGCGGCGCGGGCGCCGAGCCGCTCGCAGGCCAGGCTGAAGATGGTTGGAAACATGATCGAATTCATCAGGCCGATGGCGAGCAGGCTCCAGGCCGCCACGGCGCCCGTGCTGCTGATCGACAGCAGGATCAGCGCGATTGCGCCACAGGCAACGCCGGCGAGGATCTTGCCGGGACTGATGATGCGCAGCAGGCCGCTGCCAATGAACCGGCCGACCATGGCCCCACCCCAATAATAGAAGATCATGTCGCCCGCGCCGCGCTCCGTCAGCGCCAGCACCTGCGGCTGCATGAGATAGTTGACGATCAGCGAGCCGATCGCGACCTCCGCCCCGACGTAAAGGAAGATGCACAGCGCCCCAAGGCCGAAGCGCGGGCGACGCAGCAGCGAGAAGCCGGCGAGCGGCGAGCCGCGCTCATGCTGCTCGCCCTTAAGCCGGTTGCGGAACAGGAAGACGGCGAGCGCGATCACCGCCAGCGCCGCGGCGAGACCGAGATAGGTGGAGACGATCGCCCGCGTCTCGGCGGTGCGATAGGCCTCCAGCTCGGCTCCGCTCAGCTGGGCAGCTGTGACTCCGGCCAGCCCGCCGAGGATCAGCACCGAGCCGACGATCGGAAATATGGTGGTGCCGAGGCTGTTGAACGCCTGGGCGAAGGTCAGGCGGCTGTGGACCGTCCGCGCAGGCCCCAGCAGGCTGATCAGCGGATTGGCAACCACCTGGACGATGACGATACCGCTGCCGAGCACGAACAGGGCCAGCAGGAACAGCGAATAAGTGGCCGTGCGCGAGGCGGGGATGAACAGCAGGCAGCCCACCATCATCACCAGCAGGCCGGCGATGGCGCCGCGCATGTAGCCGATGCGCTTGACCAGCTGCGCGCCGGGAATGCCGATCACCAGATAGGCGGTGAAGAAGCAGAACTGCACCAGCATGGCCTGGGTGTAGTTGAGCGTGAACAGCTCCTTCAGCTTCGGCAGGATGACGTCGTTGAGGCTGGTGATGCCGCCGAAGATGAAGAACAGAGCGAAGACGAAATAGCGCAGCTCCGGCGCATCGACGCCCTCGGAATACTCCGGGAGCGACGCTCCGGTTTCCGCGGTCGGTCCAACAGTCGCAACGGCCATGTTCGTCCCCCTCCCGGCAACGCCTAAGCGTGCATGCCATCGGCTGTCACCTGTGAATACCTATGCTGCTGCACTGCACAACGCGCGCGAATATTGGCTTCGCAGCGAAACGCTGGCAGCGTCCCCGAGGCGCGAGGCAAAGGGGGAGGACCGATGGACCAGGTGGCGGGGGCAGGCTTGAAGCCGCGCCAGAGCTTTGCCGGACTGTGGAACATCAGTTTCGGATTCTTCGGAATCCAGATCGGCTTCGCGCTTCAGAACGCGAACATGAGCCGCATCTTCCAGTCGCTGGGATCGAGCCTCGACGACTTGCCGGCACTGTGGGTCGCGGCGCCGCTGACCGGCCTGCTGGTGCAGCCGATCATCGGTTTCATGTCCGACCGTACCTGGCTCGGGCGGCTCGGGCGCAGGCGGCCCTATTTCCTTGCCGGGGCAATCCTTGCGGCCTTGTCGCTGGTGCTGATGCCGCTGGCGCCGGTGCTACTGTTCGCAGCGGTGCTGCTGTGGACCCTGGACGCCAGCCTCAACATCTCGATGGAGCCGTTCCGCGCCTTCGTCGGCGACATGCTGCGCAAGGAGCAGCACACCGCCGGCTACGCGGTGCAGACCGCCTTCATCGGCGCCGGCGCGGTCGTCGGATCAATCTTCCCTTATCTGCTCGACAGCTTCGGGGTCGCCAACGAAGTGCCCGGCGGCGGCATTCCCGACACGGTGCGGTACAGCTTCTGGTTCGGTGGCGCGGCCCTGTTCCTGGCGGTGCTTTGGACCGTAGTCACGACCAAGGAATACAGCCCCGACGAAATGAATGCCTTCGGGGACGACAGCGGCCATCCGGACAGCACCGCGACGATGCGCGCGCTGGCCGCTCGCGGTCTTGGCGGAAGCGGCATCTGGATCGCCGCGGGGGCGCTGGTCGCTTTATCGGTCGAGCCGCTCGGGCTCGAAAAGGAAGTCTATCTGCTCGGCGGCCTGCTGATCGCCTACGGCGTCGCAAGCATCATCGCGATCCTGCTCGCACGGTCAGGCAGCACAACCAACATGCTGAGCTCCATCGTCGGCGATTTCTCCGGCATGCCGGAGGTGATGAAGCGGCTGGCGGTCGCGCAATTCTTCAGCTGGTCGGCTTTGTTCATCATGTGGATCAACACCACGCCGGTGGTCGCGCAGTACATGTTCGGGTCGGCCGACGCTGCCAGCCGCGCATATCAGGACGCCGGCAATTGGGTCGGCGTCCTGTTTGCCATCTACAACGGCGTTGCGGCGATCGCCGCACTGACGCTGCTGCCGCCGCTCGCGCGTCGCATCGGCAAGGTCCGCACGCACATGCTTTGCCTGCTCGCCGGTGCTGCGGGCTACGCGAGCTTCCTGGTGATCCGCGATCCCGACTGGCTGATCCTGTCGGAAATCGGGGTCGGCATCGCCTGGGCGTCGATCCTCGCGATGCCCTATGCGATCCTCGCCAGCAGCCTGCCGCAGCGCAAGCTGGGCATCTACATGGGACTGTTCAACGTCTTCATCGTCGTTCCGCAATTGCTGGTGGCGACGGTGATGGGATCGGTGATGAAGGCCTTCTTCCCGGGCGAGCCGATCTGGACGATGCTGGCCGCCGCGGTGGTGATGGGAATTGCGGCGCTGGCGATGCTGCGCGTGCCCGAGACGCGCTGACCCGCGCCTGTGACTCCCGCCGAGCTCAGCATCGCCTTTTTCGCGCAGCTGGCGGTGATCCTGGTCGCCTGCCGCCTGGTCGGCTGGCTGGGCAGGCGTTTCCTGGGCCAGCCGCAGGTGGTCGGCGAGATGATCGCCGGCGTCCTGCTCGGGCCCTCGCTGCTCGGCCTGCTTGCGCCCGATGCGCAGGCCCTGCTGTTCCCGCCGGAGACCAAGGGCGTGCTGTTCGTCGGCGCCCAGCTTGGGGTCGGGCTCTACATGTTCCTCGTCGGGCTTGGTTTCGACCGCACCCACTTCCGCATCCACGGGCGAAGCGCCGCGGCGGTGTCGATTTCGGGCATGGCGGCGCCGTTCCTGGCGGCGCTGTTGATCACGCCATGGCTGATGGGCATCGACGGGCTGTTCGCGCCAAGCGTCAACCGCTTCGAGGCAACCCTGTTCATGGGCGCGGCGATCTCGATCACCGCTTTCCCGATGCTCGCTCGGATCATCCACGAGCGCGGGATCACCAATTCGCCCCTCGGCACCCTGTCGCTAAGCGCAGGGGCGATCGACGATGCCGGTGCCTGGACCGTGCTTGCGATCGTCCTCGCCAGCTTCGGCGAAGGGCCGGCAGTGGCGGTCAAGGCGCTGGTCGGCGGCGTCGGCTTTGCGCTGTTCATGCTGCTGCTGGGGCACCCGCTGTTCGCCCCGCTGGGGCGCTGGGCGGAGCGTGAGGGCGGAGTCAGCCAGACCCTGTTGGCAGTGGTCCTGATCCTGTTCATGCTGTCGGCCTTTGCCATGGACGTAGTAGGCATCCACGCGGTGTTCGGCGGTTTCGTGCTGGGTTGCGTGCTGCCCCGCGGGCGGCTTGCGGACGATCTGCGCGCCAAGCTTGAGCCGATGACGGTGGTACTTCTGCTGCCGATGTTCTTCACCTTCTCCGGCCTCAATACGCAGCTGACGATGGTCGACAGCCTGCCCCTGGTCGCTGTCGCCGCCGCCATCCTGGCTGCCTCGATACTCGCCAAGGGCGGCGCCTGCTGGGCGGCGGCGCGGCTCACGGGCCAGGACAATCCGACCGCCTTGGCCATTGGCGCGCTGATGAATGCACGCGGGCTGATGGAGCTGATCATCATCAACATCGGCCTGCAGCGCGGGATCATCGGCCCGGCATTGTTCTCGGTGCTGGTGCTGATGGCGATCGTCACCACGCTGATGGCCTCGCCATTGTTCGAGGCGGTCTACGGGCGAAAGGCGCGCGCGCGCGGCGACCTCGGACGTCTGCGCGACAGCGCCGCAACCCCCGCCGCCGGGCGTCAGTAGGAGAAGAAAGATGCGCCTGATCGCGAGCTTGTCGGCGGCCTTGTCGCTGCTGTTGTGCAGCGTTCCCGCAGGCGCCCAGGCGCAGGACCGCTACGCGCCCGTGGACCTGTCCGGGGTCCGCCATCCGGAATGGGCGAAGGACGCGGTCATCTACCAGATCAACACCCGCCAGTTCACCAGGGAGGGCACGTTCCGGGCGGCGCAGGCGCAGCTGCCGCGGCTGAGGCGGATGGGCGTCGACATATTATGGCTGATGCCGATCCACCCGATCGGCGAGAAGAACCGCAAGGGCACGCTGGGGAGCCCCTATTCGGTGCGCGACTATCGGGGCGTGAACCCGGAGTTCGGGACGATGGACGATTTCAAGGCGTTCGTCCGCGCCGCCCATGCCCAGGGAATGCGCGTGATCCTCGACTGGGTCGCCAACCATAGCGCCTGGGACAATCCGCTCGTGGTCCGGCACCCCGAGTGGTACGACCGCGACTGGAAGGGCGAGTTCCGGCCGACACCCTGGTGGGACTGGTCGGACATCATCGACTTCGACTTCCGCCAGACGGGGATCCGCCGCTACATGGCCGACTCCATGCTGTTCTGGGTGCGCGAGGCCGATGTCGACGGCTTTCGCGCGGACGTTGCTTCCTACGTGCCGCTCGATTTCTGGGAGAAGCTTCGCGAGGACCTGGACCGGGTGAAGCCGGTGTTCATGCTCGCCGAGGCGCAGATGCGCGATCTCCACTATCGCGCGTTCGACGCCAGCTACGGCTGGGGCTGGTACAATGCCATGGCCGACATCGCCCAGGGCAAGGCCGACGTCGGCGCCTTGTTCGGCTATTACAGCGAAAACGAGAGCGCCTGGCCGGCCGGGGCGATGCGCATGGTCTACGCCGAGAACCATGACCAGAACAGCTGGCACGGCACCCAGTTCGAGACCTTCGGACCGGCGCTCGACAATGTGCTGGTGCTGTCCTTCGTGGGCGAAGGGATCCCGCTCATCTACAACGGCCAGGAGGCAGGCAACGCCAAGCGGCTCGAGTTCTTCGAGAAGGACCCGATCGCCTGGCGCGAGCATCGCCTGAATGGCCTCTTCACCCGGCTGATCGCGCTCAAGACCAGCAACCGGGCGCTGTGGAACGCGCCATGGGGCGCGCGCATGGTCGGCGTCGTCAACAGCGCGCCGTCGAAGGTGTTCTCGTTCGTCCGGCAGAAGGACGGGCACCGCGTCTTCGCCGTCTTCAACATGTCGGGCGAGCCGCAGCGCGTGACGTTCAAAGAGCACCTGCACCACGGCCGCTACCGCGACTTCGCGACCGGGCGGACGGTGACGGTCGACGGCAAGCTGGAAGAGCGGATGGCGCCGTGGAGCTATCGTGTGCTGACCGCAGAGAACTGAGGAGCGGATCCGCTTCCGCTCGTTCCAAGAAAGCCTGGGACATTTGAAAGTGGCCCGACCGGCTGGCCGAGCCACTTCCTTGGCTGAGCGCGGGGCTGGGGAGAGCTAGCGCTCAGGATCCTTGTCATTCCTTTGCCGGCGCGCGCCCTGCTCAAGGTTCTCGAACTCCTCGGCCAGCCGCAGCAGGAATGGCTTCTCAGGCTTTCCTTGGTAACGTGACGCCTGGCGCCGGCAGTGATTGGCCTCTTCGGCAAAGGAGTGCCCCCGCTCCATATCCGTAATCCCTTGGTGCGGGGGCCCGTTCCCCCGAGTCGATACTCATGCAGGCTGACTCCGCGGCGACACAGAGTCCAGAGGTTTCAGCAACATAGTTTCCTATACTAGGTTAGGGCCGACTGGTGGCAGGCGGCCAGCCCGCTACTCGTTCGGACAGGCGCGACCGCCGCCTGTTTGCTGATGTGCGCGAAAGTCTCGGGCGAGGCAGCGGGAGAGGAGATCGCTACGAAACGGCATGGTGGACGCACTAGGGCTCGAACCTAGGACCCGCTGATTAAGAGTCAGCTGCTCTACCAACTGAGCTATGCGTCCCCACGACCTGGCCAAAGACCTGGGATGCCCGAAGGCGATGCGCCGCGGCGGTGCCGCCTACGCGAGGCGCGCCGGTAGCAGAGGCGAATAAGGGGCGCAACCGGCTTGCTGTCCCGATCAGCCGAGCGAGGAGCTGGTGCGCTGCTGCCGCTCGAGCGCCATCAGCAGGCCGAGGCAGATCATCACCGTCATCACCGCCGAGCCGCCGAAGCTCACGAGGGGCAAGGGAATGCCGACGACGGGGGCAAGCCCCATCACCATCATCAGGTTGATCGCGAAATAAAAGAAGATGGTAGCGGTGAGGCCGGCGGCGGCGAGCTGTGCGAACCGCGTCCGCCCGCCGCTGCTGACCGCCATGCCCCAGCGGATCACCGCGCCGAAGGTAAGAATGAGGAGCACGCCGCCGATCAGGCCCCACTCCTCGACGAAGGCGGCGAAGGCGAAATCGGTGTGGCCTTCGGGAAGATATTTGAGGTGGCTCTGGCTGCCGTTGAGATAGCCCTTGCCGAAGATGCCGCCGGAACCGATCGCGATTTTCGACTGGGTGATGTGGTAGCCCGAGCCGAGGGGGTCGCTTTCCGGATTGAGAAAGGTGTCGATCCGCCGGCGCTGATAACCGTGGAGGAACTGGTAGACGATCGGCACCGCCACCGCGACCGCGGCTGCCGGGACCAGGAAGATGCGCAGCGGAACGCCGGCCAGGAACATCACCGTTACGCCACCCAGCAGCACCATGGTCGCGGTGCCGAGGTCCGGCTGCACCAGGATCAGCGCCCAGGGCACGCCGATCATCGCCGCCGCGGGCCAGATTGCCCGCCACTTGCGGATGTCGCCGGCGGGCAGCAGCTCGTAGAAGCGGGCGAGCGTCAGCACGATCGCCGGCTTCATGAACTCCGAGGGCTGCAGGCGGATGAAGCCGAGATCGATCCAGCGCTGGGCGCCCTTGCCGACGAATCCGATCATCTCGACCAGCACCAGCATCACCAGGATGATCGCGTAGACCGGGAAGATCAGGCTCTTGATCGTGCTTTCGCGAGTCCACGACATGGCGACCGCCACAGCCAGGAAGAAGAGAAAGGTGAGGGCCTGCTTGAGCGCCCAGGGGTGCATCGAGCCGCCGGCTGCGGAGTAGAGCGTCAGCAGGCCCATGCTGCCGATACCGGTCACCATGAAGATCAGCCGCCACGGCAGGCGGGCGAGCGGCTGCGGGATGATCGCCGAGGAGATCATGGGTTTCTCGCCGCCGCCGCTGCGGCCTGGGCAGCGGCCTTGACCGCGGCATTGCGCCGCGCATTGCGCTCGGCGAGGGTGCCGCCCCACTGCTGTTCCAGCGCGTTGAGCGACGCCATCGCCTTCTCCCGGTCGAAGAGGAAGGTCAGCGCATCCTTGGCAACGGGAGCCGCGGCGCGTGCGCCGCCCATGCCATGCTCGATGACGACGGCGCCGGCGTAGCGGGGCTTGTCGGACGGCGCGTAGAAGACGAACAGGCCATGGTCGCGATATTTCCAGTCGCCGCTTTGGCCGCGCTGTCCGCCGGCGATGCGCCGGACCTGGGCGGTCCCGGTCTTGCCGCTCATCTGGATGCCGTCGAGCGGCAGCCGGCTGGCGCCCGCCGTGCCATCGCCGTTGACGACTTCCCACATGCCGCCGCGGACCGCCTCGAGCTGTTCGGGATCGAAACCGATCAACGGCGCCGGCTCCTTGCCGATCCCGACCAGCCGCGGCTGGACGTTGCGCCCGGACGCGATCCGCGCCGACATCACCGCCAGCTGCAGCGGGTTGACGATCAGGAAGCCCTGGCCGATCGACGCGTTCAGGGTGTCGGAAGCGGTCCAGTCGGGCCGTTCGACGATCCGCCGGTTCTGCTGGTACTTGCGCAGCTTCCAGGCGCTGTCGGGCACGGTCCCGAAATTCTGGCTGACCACCGGCAGGTCGAACTTCTCGCCAAGGCCGAGCTGCTTCGCGACCGGTGCGATGCGGTCGTAGCCGATGCGGTGGCCCATCGCGTAGAAATAGGTGTTGCAGCTCTTGGCGATGGCCCGGCGCATGTCGACGGAGCCGTGGCGGCCCAGACAGCGGAAGAAGCGGTTGCCGAGCTGGTATCCGCCCGGGCAGTGAATGCGGTCGCTGGGCTTGATGCCATGCGCCAGCAGCGCCAGCGCACCCATCGGCTTGATCGTCGATCCCGGCGGGTAGAGGGCGTTCAGCACCTTGTTGAGCAAGGGCTTGCGCTGATCCTCGGAAAGCCACTTCCACTCGGTGCGGCCAATGCCGTCGGTGAAGCTATTGGGGTCGTAGGCCGGCATCGAGACCATCGCCAGCACGTCGCCGGTCAGGCAGTCGAGGATGACGCACGAGCCCGATTCCTCGCCCATCCGCCGGGCGGTGAACTCCTGCAAATCGGCATCGATCGCCAGCTGCACCGTGCCGCCACTGCGGTCGGGCTTGGGTTCGAGCTCGCGCACCAGCTTGCCGCGCGCGGTGAGCTCGACGCGCTGGCCGCCGGGCTGCCCGCGCAGCCGCTTCTCGAGCGTCGCCTCGAGCCCTTCCTTGCCGATCTTGAAGCCTGGCGTGATCAGCAGCGGGTTCTTTTCCTTTTCATATTCCGCGGGCGAAGCGGCGCCGACATAACCGATCAGATGGCCGACGGCGGGCCCAGCCGGGTAGAAGCGCGAAAAGCCGCGCATCGGCTGCACGCCGGGCAGCTCGGGCAGGCGCACCGTCACCGCGGCGTAGTTTTCGTACGGCACGTTCTCGGCGACCTGCACCGGCTGGTAGCCCTTGGCGGCCTTGAGCTCCTTGAGGATCCGGTCGACGTCGTCGACGTCGAGCTTGAGCAGTTCGGCAAGCGTCCGCAGCGTGCGTTCGGTATCCTCGACCTGATCGGGGATGAGGTCGACGCGAAAGTCGCTGCGGTTGATCGCGATCGGCTTGCCGTGGCGATCGATGATCCAGCCGCGTCGCGGCGGGACGACGATCAGCTGGACCCGGTTGCTCTCCGACAGCAGTTCGTAGCGCTCGTTCTCGGCAATCGACAGCCAGCCGAGGCGGCCGATCAGCAGGGCCCCGATTGCCGCCTGGGCGCCGCCGACGAGGGTCATGCGCCGCGAGAAGGTCAGGCTCTGGTGAACCGAGGTGAAGCGCCGCTCCATCTTCATCGCCCGAGCCTCCAGCGGTCGAGCCGCGCGACCACCCAGGCGGCGATCGGGAAGGCGAAGATGGAAATGACCAAAGGCGGTAGGATGAAGTGGAACGGCAGCGGAGCGCCCGCCAGTCCGACTACCCACCATTCAACGCTTTCGCTCACCATCAGCAGCAATGCGGCCAGACCCCATTCGATCCAGTAATCGCGCCAGATGGTGCGGCGGTCGATGAGGTCGAGCAGGATCATGATCGCGGTCCACAACGCCACCGACAGGCCGATGGGGGCGCCGGTGATAAGGTCGTTGACCAGGCCGAGCGGCGCCGCCCACCATGCCGGCCAGGGGTCGGAGCGCAGCAGGCGCCAGCCGATCAGGGCCAGGAAGCCGAAGTCCGGCCACCAGCCGCTGACCGAAACGACCGGGATCGCGGTGAGCAGGGAAGCGGCCACGACCGACGCCGCGGGAATGAGCGCAGCCCCGGTGCGCGGCCCCTGTCCGATGCGGCGACGCTGGGTGAGGGCGGCGCGGACCATCAGCGTGGCACTGCCGCGGTCAGGCCGCCTTCGGTTTCATTGACGCTGGCAGCGGGTTCATAGGGCTGTTCGACCAGCGCGAAGCTGGCGTTCGCCGGATCCGCGAGCGGAATGGCGATCGCGCCGTCGTCGTCGAGCCGGACCACCCGCGCGATCGGCACCAGCGGCGGGTAGAGCCCGCCGGTGCCGGAGGTAATCACGATGTCGCCGGGCCGGAAAGGATTGCGCCCGACCTCGAGCGGCCGCAGGTCGACAGTGCCGTCGCCGCGGCCGGTGCTGATCACCGGCTGCCCGCCGCGCAGCATTCGTGCCGGGACGATGTTCGAACGGTCGGAGATGAGCAGCACCCGGCTGGCGAGATTGCCGACATCAACGACGCGGCCGATCAATCCGTCGGCCGCACGCACCGGCATTCCTGCGCGAACTCCGTCCTTGCTGCCGACCGACAATATGGCGAAGCGGCGCGGACTCGACAGCGAGGAGCCGACGATCCGCCCCGAAGCCACTGCCGCCGTGCTGCGCTCACGCAATTGCAGTGCGGCCTTGAGTTGCCGGTTCTCCTGGAGGATTGCCTTCGCCTCGACCATCCGCTGCAGCATCGCCCTGCGCTCGCGCTTGAGGGCGGCGTTCTGGTGGGCCGCGTCCCAATAATCGCCGGCGCCGCCGACCAGGCCCTCGACCGTCGCGGTCACCTGATGCAACGCGCTGCTGATCGGCGCGGTGGCGTCGAGCGCTGCGCCGCGCGCGCCCGCATAGGCGGAGGGCGACACCAGCGACACGGCAAGCATGATCAGCCCGAGCACCAGACCGGCGATCACCGCGACGAAACTGAAGAACAGCCCGTATTGGGCGCGTCGCGACCAGCCGGGGCGCGCGGTCGCCACCGCTCAGGACCTCTTCAGGCGGTCTGGAGAACGCCGCGGAACTGCTCTTCCTCCAGCGCTCGGCCGGTGCCGAGCGCAACGCAGGTCAGCGGATCCTCGGCGACCGTGACCGGAAGGCCGGTCTCGTCGCGAAGCACTTCGTCGAGGCCCTGGAGCAATGCCCCGCCGCCGGTCAGCACGATGCCCTGGTCGCAAATGTCGGCGGCAAGCTCGGGAGCCGTGTTCTCCAGCGCGATGCGGACGCCCTCGACAATGGTCCCGACCGGCTCCGACAAGGCTTCGGCGATCTGGCCCTGATTGATTGAGATTTCCTTGGGCACGCCGTTGACCAGGTCTCGGCCCTTGATGTGGACGGTCTTGCCGATGCCGTCGACCGGCGGCTTGGCGATCCCGACTTCCTTCTTGATCCGCTCGGCCGTGGCTTCGCCGATCAGCAGATTGTGGTTGCGGCGGACATAGGAGCTGATCGCCTCGTCCATCTTGTCGCCGCCGACGCGCACCGACGTCGTGTAGGCAAGGCCGCGCAGCGACAGCACCGCGACTTCGGTGGTGCCGCCGCCGATGTCCACGACCATCGAGCCGATCGGCTGCGTGACCGGCATGTCGGCGCCGATTGCGGCCGCCATCGGCTCCTCGATCAGATAGACGGCGCTGGCGCCGGCATTCGACGCCGCGTCGCGGATCGCGCGGCGCTCGACCGAAGTCGATCCGGAAGGGACGCAGATCACGATTTCCGGGAAGCGCCAGGCGCGCATCTTCCCGCCATGCACCTTGTGGATGAAGTGCTTGATCATCTGTTCGGCGACGTCGATGTCGGCGATCACGCCGTCGCGCAGCGGCCGAATCGCCTCGATCTGGTCGGGGGTCTTGCCCATCATCAGCTTGGCGTCGTCACCGACCGCCTTGACCTTCTTGACCCCATTGATGGTCTCGATGGCCACCACCGACGGTTCATTGAGGACGATGCCGCGGCCGCGGACGTAGACGAGTGTATTGGCGGTCCCGAGGTCGATCGCCATGTCGTGCGACATCCATTTGAACCAGCGCGTCCAGAACATCCTTACCCCGTCTCTCGCCTAACCGCAGAAGTTCGCGAAACTGCCGCCCGCGCCTTAACTGCGGATTGAACACGTTCCTTTGAATGCCCTCTGAATTTCTGGGAAAAATCAGCGCTTCGCCGGCGCCTTCCGAATGGGCTAGGATTGGTTAACATGTCAATAAGAAGGCTGCCCTCCGAGCTCATCGATCGCATTGCCGCCGGCGAGGTGGTCGAGCGCCCGTCGAGCGCGCTCAAGGAGCTGCTGGAAAACGCCCTCGACGCGGGTGCGAGCCAGGTCGCGGTGCGGCTCTCGGCCGGAGGGCTCGAGAAGATCGAGGTTGCCGATGACGGCTGCGGCATGTCCCCCGACGAGATGCGCCTGGCGCTCGAGCGTCACGCGACGTCCAAGCTGCCGGGCGATGCCATCGACCAGGTGACCAGCTTCGGCTTTCGGGGCGAGGCCTTGCCCTCGATCGCCAGCGTGTCGCGGCTGACGCTGGAGAGCCGGATCCGGGGCGCCGACGGCTGGCGGATCGAGATGGATCATGGCCGCTTGGCGGGGGAGGGGCCGGCGGCGCTCCCGCCCGGCACCCGGGTCCGGGTCGCGGGCCTGTTCGACAAGGTGCCGGCGCGCCGCAAGTTCCTGCGCAGCCCAAGGGCCGAATATGCCGCCTGCCTCGATGTGGTGAAACGCCTGGCCATGGCGCGCAGCGACGTCGGCCTCAGCCTCGAGCACGACGGCCGCCGCGTCCTGTCGCTGAGCCCAGGCGCTGCTCCCGCGCGAGTCGCGGCTCTGCTCACCCACGAGCTCGACCGCCACGGCGTCGGCGTCGACTGCAGCCGCGACGGGGTGCGGCTGACGGGGGTGGTCAGCCTTCCGACCTTCAATCGCGGCGTGGCCGACCAGCAATATCTGTTCGTCAACTCGCGGCCGGTGAAGGACCGGCTGCTCGTCGGTGCGCTGCGCGCCGCCTATCGTGACCTGATCGCCCGCGACCGTCAGCCGATCGCGGCTCTGTTCCTCGAGGTCCCGCTCGAGGACGTCGACGTGAATGTCCACCCGGCCAAGACCGAGGTGCGCTTCCGGGACCCCGCAGCGGTGCGCGGACTGATCGTCGGGGGCTTGCGCGCCGCGCTCGATCAGGCGGGGCAGCGCAGCGCTGCTCGGGAGCAGGCGGCCGCCGCGGTGAACTGGACGACGTCCGAGGACATGAGTCATCCCGGCGAAGGCTGGGATCTCGCGGCGGCACCGGCGCTGCATCCGTCACTCGCTGAGGCCCCAGCCTTCGCTGGGGCGACGCTCCTTGCCGAGGACCGGGCGCTGTTCGATCACGCTCCCGCCGCCCGGGCCGAGGCTGCCACTGCGCCCGTCCCCGCCAATCCGCTCGGGGTCGCGCGCGGACAGGTCGCCGCCACCTACATCGTCGCGGAGGCGGAGGACGGGCTGGTGATCGTCGACCAGCATGCCGCCCACGAGCGGCTGGTGCTCGAGCGGATGCGTGCCGCTCGTGAAGGCGGCGCCGTGGCGCGCCAGGCGCTGCTGATCCCGGAAGTGGTCGAGCTCGACGAACCCGATTGCGACCGCATCGAAGCGGGGCTCGCCGAGCTTGGCGAGCTCGGGCTCGAGGTCGAGCGGTTCGGGCCGAACGCCGTGCTGGTCCGCGCTGTCCCGGCGGCGCTCGGCAGGACCGACGCCAAGGCGCTGGTCGCCGACGTTGCCGCGGAACTCGCGGAACTCGGGCAGGCGCTAAGCCTCCGCGACAAGCTCGACCTGGTCGCTGCGACCATCGCCTGCCACGGCTCGGTCCGTGCGGGGCGCGTCCTGTCCGTGGCCGAGATGAACGCGCTGCTGCGTGAGATGGAAGCGACGCCGCGCTCGGGCCAGTGCAACCACGGCCGCCCGACCTGGGTGAAGCTCGGCCACGGCGAAATCGAGAAACTGTTCGGCCGCCGCTAGCGCGCGGCGCTCTGCAGCGCCTCGAGCTCCTTCCAGTCGTGCGAGCAGAAGATCGTGACCTCCTGGCCATTGGCCCGCTTGAGCTCGCGCAGGCGCTCCTGGTTCGCGAAGCGCTGTTTGCGGTCGACCTCCATCAGCGTCTGATAGAAGCGCAGGCCGGGCGTGCAGCGGCGGCGGTCCTCGTCCATCTCGCGGCGGTAAAAATAAGCGTCGCCGGCGTTGAGCACCCAGCCGGCGCCGGTGTCCACGGCGACGGCGGCGTGGCCCCAGGTATGGCCGGGCATCGGCACCATCAGGATTTCGGGGGGCAGTCCGTCAAGGTCACGAACCGCATCGAACCCGAACCAGCGCTCGCCGCCCCCTGCGTAGGTGCGCCAGTCGCGGACATCGTCCCACTGCACCGGGCGATAGCGGCGGCGGGAGATGAAGCCCCGGCGCTTGCGCTCGGCGCTGTCGCGCTCCGCCTCCATCACGTGGACCCGGGCATTGGGGAAGTCCTCGATGCCGCCGGCATGGTCGAAGTCCAGATGGGTGAGGATGATGTGGCGAACGTCCGCCGGATCGAAGCCGAGCGCCCTCACCTGGTGGACTGCGGTTTCTTCCATGCGGAACTGGATGTTGAGCATGGCATGGAAGAACTTGCTGAGCCGCGGATGGGGCGCGCGCACGTCCTGGACACCGAAACCGGTGTCGATCAGCACCAGCCCGGCACTGGTCTCGACCAGCTGGGCGGCGCAGGAGAGCCTCGCGAAGGGACCCTTGCTGAACCCATCGAACATGGCGCCGCCGAGGGGGCAGTCGGTGCCGCAGTTGAGATAATGGATGCGCATGGCGGCCCAACGTCACCCCAAGTTGCACGTTCCTTCGGAAGGCCGACGCGCACCATCGCGGAAATGCAGCGCCCGATCGCTTGCGCGCGCGACAAGGGGCCGGCAGCATGCTAGTGGCGCGGTTCTTACCCGCGGGGAGACTCCC
>DATLFV010000025.1:0-8059 GCA_035540875.1 Sphingomicrobium sp.
TGGCGAGCGTGGTCACCACCGCGATCGCCATGCCGATCATGCCCGCGCGATTGCCGCGCTGGCTGGAGGTCGGGCTCGAAAGTCCGCGCAGCGCGAGGATGAAGCAGACGCCCGCGACGAGGTAGGCGATGAGCACCCAGGCGGGCGTGCTGTGCGCCTCCACCTCTAGCGCTCCTTCTTCTTGTACATCGCCAGCATTCGCGCGGTTACCGCGAAGCCGCCGAAGATGTTCACCGAAGCCAGCGCGACCGCAATCAGCCCAAGCCATTTGGCAGCCGGGCTGCCCGCCGCCGCCGCGGCGATCAAAGCGCCGACGATGATCACCGACGAAATGGCGTTGGTCACCGCCATCAGCGGCGTGTGCAGGGCCGGGGTGACCGACCAGACGACATAATAGCCGACGAAGCAGGCGAGCACGAAGATCGACAGGATCGAGACGAAGTCCATCAGGTCCCTTTCACGCGGCGCATTTCCCCAGGGGAATGAAGTAGAGCACCTTTCGCGCGGCGACAGCAGAAAGTCACCCCCCGTGCCGGCCGGTGAACGGAGCACGGTTTCCGCTTTTTTAACCGGTTGCACCGCACAGCGGGCGCGTACGGGAAAGGACCTCGCCGACGGTGCGCTGGCGCAAGACTCAGAAGGCCGCGCAGTCGCCATCCAGGCTGCTGCTGTGGACCGCCATCGTGGGCCTCATCTTCGGCCTCGTCGGTTTCGGCGAGATCGCGGAGGACTTGCTGCGCGCCAGCCGCAACGGGCTCCACCGCCACAAGGCCAGCGGCGACATTGTCCTCGTCAAGCTCGACGACGAATCGCTGCGGCAGGTCGGCCGCTGGCCGTGGCCGCGGCGGACTCTCGCGGACATGACCGACCAGCTCACCGACGCCGGCGCCCGCCGCATCTTCTTCGACCTGGTGATGGATTCTCCAACCAACCCGGCCGACGACCGGGCGCTGGCGGAGGCGTTCCGGCGCTCGGGCCGAGTGACCTTGCCGGTCAGGGTGCGGTCCGGTCCCGACGAAGGCAAACGCCAGGAAGTGCTGCCCTTGCCCATGCTGCATCGGCACGTCTCGCTCGGCGGGATCAGCGTGCGCTACAATTGGCAGAACGCAGCCTGGATGCTCCCCTACGCCTCCATTGTTCGCGGCCAGGCAATCCCCTCCTATGCGGCCGCGCTGGCGGGGGTCGAAGGTCGCGCCGGTGATCTATTCAAGCCTGACTATTCGGTCGATCCGGCCAGCATCCCGAGCATTTCGGCCGCCGATCTGGTCAAGGGCAGGTTCGCGCCGTCGACCTTCGCCGGCAAGGACGTGGTCATCGGGGTCGCGACCGATGCCATCGGCGACGAAATGTTCGTGCCGGGCACGGGGCGCCTGGGCGGCGCTTACGTGCAGATCATCGGCGCCGAGACGCTGAAGGCGGGGCGACCGCTGGACCTCGGCTGGCTACCCTTGTTCATTGCCGCCTTGGGTGTGGCCGCATGCGCTGCGCGGCGGCGCAACCCGGTCAAGCAGGCGGTGCTACTCGGCGGCGCCATCGTGGCACTGCTGCTGGGACCAACGCCGTTCGAAGCACATTTGATTTACCTGGACGTGACCCCGGCGCTGTTCGTCGTGCTCACCATGTCCGTCGTGCTCGGCTGGCGCGGCGTTCGCGAGCGCGGCATGGTCAACTCCGTCTCCGGTCTTCCGAACCTCAGCGCATTGCGCTGCAATCGTCCCGGTCGGTCGCAGGCGCTGATCGCGGCGCGGGTCCTCAATTTCGAGGACATCGTGGCGACGCTGCCGCCCGACGGCGAGCGCCAGCTCGTCGAGCAGATCGTCGCCCGCCTCAAGGTCGGAGCGCCAAGCCGCCGCCTATATCACGGCGACGGCGGCGTCTTCGCCTGGTTCGCGGACCCCCGCTCGCAGTTCGCCAACCACGTCGAGGCGCTGCACGCCTTGTTCCGCAACCCCGCCAAGCTGGCCGGCATGGCCACCGACCTCAACGTCACCTTCGGCGTGGAGATCGGCAGCAGCCGCTCGCTCGGCAACCGGCTGGCCAGCGCTTTGGTCGCCGCCGACGAGGCCGCGCACGACGGGCTCAAGTGGAAGTATCACGATCCCGAAAGCCTCGCCGACGCTTCGTGGCGCCTGTCGATGCTCAGCCAGCTCGACGACGCCATAGACAAGGGCGAGGTGTGGGTCGCCTATCAGCCCAAGCTCGAGCTCGCCACCCGCCGCATCATCGGTGCCGAGGCGCTGGCGCGCTGGACGCATCCGCAAAAAGGCCCGATCGCCGCGTCCGAGTTCATCGCTGCGGCCGAACAGCACGATCGGATCGCCAAGCTCACCGACTTCATCTTGGATCAGGCGATCGCCGCGGCAAGCTCCATCAACCGCCGACATCCCGGATTTGGGATCGCGGTGAACCTGTCGGCGCGGCTGCTCAGCGATCGCGGCTTCGTGCTTCGGCTCGGCGCCAGGCTCGCTCGCTACAATCTCAAGCCCGAGCTGCTCACCCTCGAGCTGACAGAAACTGCGGCGCTGATCGGCAACGGGGTCGAGATCGAGATGATCAGCTCGCTTCGGGACCTAGGCGTGAACATCTCAATCGACGATTACGGCACCGGCCTCTCGACGCTCGAATATCTGAAGAAAGTGCCGGCTTCGGAGATCAAGATCGACCAGAGCTTCATCCGCAGCCTTACGGATAACAGGAGCGACCGGCTGATGGTGCAGTCGACCATCGGCCTTGCCCATTCGCTGGGGCGCAAGGTGGTCGCCGAAGGCGTGGAGAGGCGCGACATCCTCGACGCACTGGCGGAGATGGGCTGCGACGTCGCGCAGGGCTTCATCATCGGCCGGCCGATGAGCGTCGAGAGCCTGGCCAAGCGCCTGACCAGCAGCAGGACTTCGCACGTCGCCTAAATTGGCCCCGGGCCGCACAACCGGCTGAAGGTCCACCCGCGTGAGCATAGCGTCATGGCCACGCTGCGCCGTGGCGACGGCCGAGCTGAACCGCAGCGCGGATGTCCCTTACTGACACCCCACCATCCCCCAAAATAGATGCCCGGATGCGACAATGGTTAACCCTTATCGTTACTTGGTTGCTAACCATCTCCATTAAGGTTAATGTCCCATCAACTGCCCGAGCGGCGGTTGAGCAACAAGGGGACGTGACATGAAGAAGCAAACTCAAGCGAACCGCGGCTTCTGGAGCTGGCTGCTGGGCAGCGGCTGGACCAACACCGGCACCACTGCCTGAACTTTCGCTCACCATCTGAGTGATTCGAAGCGCCCGCTCTGGCGGGCGCTTTTTTTCGCGTTTGGCGATGCCCTGGCCGGCATCCGGAGCGGGAGCCGGTGGGGGATGAATTGCGGTGGCGGCTGCCGCGCGGGCACGATAGACGACGGCGATGCTGCGCCAGGCTCACGGGACATTGTCGATCACGGCGCCCGCAGCCGGACTTCATGAGTTCACCGGGCTGGTCGTGGACTGGACAACGCGACAGGGCATGGCCGCGGGCCTGCTGACACTGTTCTGCCGCCACACCAGCGCGTCGCTGCTGATCCAGGAGAATGCGGCCCCCGCCGCGCGGCGCGACCTCGAGCGTTACTTCGCGCGAATCGCTCCCGAGGCGAGCGGCTACGAGCATGACGACGAGGGACCCGACGACATGCCCGCGCACCTGCGCTCGGCACTGACCAGCACGCAGCTCAGCATACCAGTGGCTGCCGGCCAAATGGCGCTCGGCACCTGGCAGGGCATCTATCTGTTCGAGCACCGCCGCGATCCGCCGCGCCGCACCATCGCGCTGCACCTGATCGGCGAATAGCCGCGTGAGCCTCGAATCCGTCCGCGCCTGGCTGGCAGCGCATGCGCCCGAGCTCAGGCTCATCGAGGCTCACGCCAGCACCGCGACCGTCGCGGACGCCGCCGCGGCGCTCGGCGTGGAGCCGGCGCGTATCGCCAAGACTTTGAGCGTGCGCGCCGGCGACGACATCTTCCTGCTGGTCGGCCGCGGCGACGCGCGGCTCGATAACGGCAAGTGCAAGGCCGAGTTCGGCGCGCGGCCGCGGATGCTGGGACCCGAGGAGACGCTGGCGCTGACGGGGCACGAGCTCGGCGGCGTGTGCCCGTTCGGTCTTGCGACGCCGCTGCCCGTCTACTTGGATGTCAGCCTGCGCGCGTTCGACATCGTCTACCCCGCCGCGGGATCGCGCAACAGCTCGGTCGAGGTGGCGCCGGAGCGTCTGTTCGCCCTTGTTGCCACGCGCTGGGTCGATGCGTGCCGGCTAGGCGAAACGGGCGGGGCTTAGCGCCGAAGGCTCGACATCGGCGATCGGCCATTGCGTGCCTGCGATCAGCGATTGAACGGCGCGGGCAAGGACCGGCGCCGTCTGCAGGCCGAACCCGCCCTGCCCCGCCAGCCAGAAAAAGCCTTGGGCGTCGGGTGCGAAGCCGACGACCGGGTGACGGTCGGGCGCGAAGGTGCGCAGGCCCGACCAGCGATGGTGGATGCGGGTCACCCGCATGGTGGTGCGCTCCTCGACCCGGAATGCCGCGAGCGCGACCTCATATTCGTCGGGCAAAGCGTCGCAGGGCTCGCTCGGCACCTCGTCCATGGGCGAGGCGAACAGCCGCCCCGACTCGGGCGCGAAATAGAGCTCGTCGCCGACGGTCTTGGCGAACGGCAAGGCCTCCAGCTCGGTGCCTTCGGGCGCATCGAAGGTGATGATGGTGCGCTTGAGCGGCGTGAGGCCCACCGGGCGGACGCCGGCAAGGGCGGCGATGGCGTCGGCCCAGGCGCCGGCGGCGTTGACCAGCAGCGGCGCGGCAAAGCGCTCGCCGCTGGCGGTCGCGACTTCCCACCCGCCCCCGTCGCGGCCGATCGCGGCGATGCGGGCTCCGGTGATGATCTCACCGCCAGCCCTACGAACGGCGCGGGCGAAGCCCTGGAGCAAGGCGTCGGAATCAAGGCGGATCGCGGTGCGGTCGGCGATCGCCGCCACCGCGCCGCCGGGTCCCGTCCTCAGCAACGGGCACAACTCGGCGATGGCTTGCGAGTCCAAGCGATCGAGGCTGGCAAAGGGCGCAATCGCCGCTTCAAGATCATCGAGCGCCGCCACTTCGTCTTCTCGGGCATGGACCAGCACCGGCACTCGGCGGCTGAGCGGAACCTCGCTGAACCCGTCGGGCGGGGCTTCGAAGAAGCCGCGGCTGGCAAGGGTCAGGCTGCGCACCACTGAGTCGCCGAGCGCAAAGTGCAGCATTGTCGCGCTGCGGCCGGATGCATGGAAGCCGATCGCCGGCTCCGCCTCGAGCAAAGTGACCGCGGCATGGGGCGCCAGTGCCGCGGCGGCGGACAGGCCGGCGACGCCGCCGCCGATGACGAGGATGTCGCTCGTGCCGCTCAGGCGAGCCGCTCGTGGACCAGCTTGCCGCCGTGGGTCAGGCGGATGCCGCGGACCAGTTCGTCGTCGTCCGGCAGGACGACACGCGCCTGCTCCTTGTCCCAGAAGGCGCTGAGGAAATTGTAGAGGTTGCGCGCGAACAAAGCCGAAGCGTCGGCGGACAGCGCGCGCGCGAGGTTGGCGGCACCGAGGATCGTCACACCGTGCCGCTCCACCCGCTGGCCGACTTGGGTGCCCTCGACATTGCCGCCGGCGTCGGCGGCGAGATCGACGATGACGCTGCCGGGCCGCATGCTCGCGACCTGCGCGTCGCTGATCAGCCGCGGCGCGGGTCTGCCGGGTATCAATGCGGTGGTTATGACGATGTCTTGCTTGGCAATGTGGCTGGACACCAGCTCGGCCTGGGCGCGCTGATATTCCTCCGACATTTCGGTGGCATAGCCGCCGCTGCCTTCGCCTTCGATGCCCGCGACATTCTCGACGAAGATCGGCTTGGCGCCGAGCGAGAGAATCTGCTCCCGCGTCGCCGAGCGCACGTCGGTGGCGCTGACCTGGGCGCCGAGCCGGCGCGCGGTGGCGATCGCCTGCAGCCCGGCGACGCCGACGCCCATCACGAACACCCGCGCGGCGCTGATTGTGCCCGCCGCGGTCATCATCATCGGAAAGGCTCGCCCGTAGGCGGAAGCCGCCTCGAGCACCGCCTTGTAACCGGCGAGGTTCGACTGCGAGGAAAGGATGTCCATCGACTGGGCGCGGGTGATGCGCGGCATCCATTCCATGGCCAAAGCGTCGATCCCCGCGGCGGCGTAGCCGGCGATTGCCTCACGACGTCGGAACGGGTCGAGGGCGCCGACCAGCAGCGCCCCCGGCTCCGCGCCCTGCAGCTCCGCAGGCTCGGGACCGCTGACGCACAGGATGATGCCCGCGCCGCCCAGCACGTCGCCGCGCGAGCCGACCGTGGCCCCCGCGGCCGCGAAATCCGCGTCGCGAACGTGCGCCTGCTCGCCTGCGCCCGTTTCAACCGCCACTTCGGCGCCGAGGGTCACGAATTTCTTGACCGTCTCGGGGATTGCGGCGCAGCGGGTCTCGCCGGCGGCCGTTTCCTTGAGAACCGCGATCCTGGTGGCGCCGGCGGGAATGGCCAAGCGCCTATTCGCTGATCAGCAGGACGACGATGAAGCCGATCACGAAGGAGATGATCGCGCCCCATTTCACCATTCGGACGAAGCCGGAATAGTCGCGCACGTGCGCCTGCAGGTCCTGGTTGTGAACTTGGTCGCTCGCGGGCTCGACGGCCATGCTGCTGCCCCTGGCTGGTTGGTGAAGCTGCGCGTCCATAACAAGCCGGGCTGCCGCGCCCAAGCCCTTAAGCGCCCCTTTACATCTGGCGGCTACACTCCCGCCAATGACCGACAACCGCACGCGATCGTTGCTGCTGCTCGATGCCGACCCGAACGAGCGGCGGATGGTGTCGGCGATCGCCGGCCGGGCCGGCTGGAGCGTGCTTGGCGCGGCCTGCGCCGAGACGGCGGCGGGCCTGCTGCAGGGGCCGCACGGACGCGACGTCCAGGCGGCGCTGCTCGGCAGTTGGCACCCCCGGACCGGCCCGCAGGAAATTGCGGCCATGCGCGCCTGCCGCGAGAACCTGCCGATCATCGTGCTCGCTGACGGGGAAACGGTCGCCGTCGCCGTGGAAGCGATGCGCGCCGGGGCGTCCGACTTCCTGAGCCGGCCGGTGGCGCCCGAGCGGCTGCTGGAGGCGCTCGCCGCCAATGCCGACCGCCGCCGCGCCGCCGGCGAGCTGGCGCCGGTGTCGGAGAAACTCACTCCCGCACTCAGCCTCGAGCAACTGGTCGGAGCCGCGCCGGAGTTCCGCGCCGCGCTTGCCATTGCCGCCAAGGCCGCTCGCAATCGTCTGCCGATCCTGATCGTCGGTGAACCGGGCACAGGCAAGGAAACCATCACCCGCGCAATTCACGCCGCCAGCCTGCGCTCACGAGCGGCATTGGTGTGCCTGGACTGCAAGGCGGTGCCCGCCAACATCATCGACAGCGAGCTGTTCGGCCACGAGAAGGGCGCCTTCCCTGGAGCATTCGCCGCGCGCAGCGGTCGCATCGTCGAAGCGGATTGCGGCACCTTGCTGCTCGACGAAATCGCGGCATTGCCGGCCGAGACCCAGGAGCGGCTCGACCGCGTTCTGGCGACCGGCGAGGTCCGGCCGGTCGGCTGCAACGGCAGCCAGTCGGTGGACGTGCGCCTGATCGCCACCTCGAGCCGGCCGCTGCCGGAAGGCTTTCACGCCGGGCTTGCCGAGCGGCTCGGCACGACCATCGTCACCTTGCCGCCGCTGCGCGAGCGAAGCAGCGACATCCCGGCGCTTGCCCGCCACCTGCTGGCGCGGTTCAGTCAGGAGGCGAGGCTCAGGCCCCTGTCGATCGGCAACGACGCGCTGGCCGTCCTGATGCGCTACGGCTGGCCGGGCAACGTCCGCCAGCTCGCCGGCGTGCTGTTCCGCGCTGGCCTGCAATGTGACGGCCACGCGCTCACCGCCGAGCACTTCCCCCACATCGCCACCCAGTTGCGGTTCAGCGGGCGCAAATGGCCGTCGGTTTCGAACAAGGTGACGGGCGAGGCGGCGGCGATCGCGCCGTCGCCTCGCCCGTCAC
>DATLFV010000026.1:0-67675 GCA_035540875.1 Sphingomicrobium sp.
CCCAGCCGGTTCATGCCAGTATCTACCATCACGTCGCATGGTCGGCCCGCGGCGGCCTGCTTCCATCGGGCAATCTGCTCGATGCTGTTGAGCACCGGGCGGGCCGGCGACGCCAGGGCCTCATCGAGATCGTCGGTCCCAACCCCATGCAGCACCGCCAGTCGCGCGCCCTGGACAATGTCACCGAGATCCTCGGCCTCAGCCCAGGTCGACACGAAGAAGTCCCGGCACCCGGCCTCGGCGAGCGCCAGCATCGCCGGGCCGGCGCCAAGCCCATATCCGTCGGCCTTCACCGCCGCCCCGCAGGCGGTCCCGGCGCGCTCGGCAAGCCAGCGCCAATTGTGCTGGAGCGCGCCTCGGTCGAGTGTCAGGCGCAGCGCGCGATGAACCATCAGAACAGGCGGGCTCCGTCGGGCACCGGCCTGTCTGGACTGAAGAGCACGACCTCCCCGGCCTCGTCGGGAAAGCCCAACGTCAGCGCCTCCGACATGAACGGGCCAATCTGGCGCGGCGGGAAGTTGATGACCGCCGCGACCTTGCGCCCAAGCAGAGCGTCAGGGCTGTAGTGCGCCACGATCTGCGCCGACGATCGCTTGCGGCCGATCACGGGCCCGAAGTCGATCGTCAGCTTGAGCGAGGGCTTGCGCGCCTCCGGAAAAGGCTCCGCGGCAACAATCGTGCCGACGCGAATATCCACCTTCAGGAATTCATCGAAGCTGATCGGGTCGGCAGCCGGGGCCTGCTGGTCGTGGAGGTAATGCATGGCCGCCCCTTGCCGCATCGGCAGCGCCAAGGCCAGCCGCTTGGGCTCACTCCACGGTTACGCTCTTGGCAAGGTTGCGCGGCTGGTCGACGTCGGTGCCCTTGAGCACGGCGACGTGATAGGCGAGCAGTTGCACCGGCACTGCATAGACAAGGGGCGCGATCAGGGGGTGGACCTCGGGCATTTCGATCGTCGCCATGCAGCCCTCGCCCGCCGCGTCGAGGCCCTTGCGGTCGCTGATCAGGACGATCTTGCCGCCGCGGGCGCGAACTTCCTGCATGTTGCTGACGGTCTTTTCAAACAGGGGCCCTGAAGGCGCTAGCACGATCACCGGCACGGCCTCGTCGATCAATGCGATCGGGCCGTGCTTCATTTCACCGGCGGCATAGCCCTCGGCGTGGATGTAGCTGATTTCCTTGAGCTTGAGCGCGCCCTCGAGCGCCATCGGATAATCGGGGCCGCGGCCAAGGTAGAGGACGTCGCGGGCCGGGGCGATGAGATGGGCCATGGCGGCGATCTCCTCGTCATGCCCAAGCGCCGCATTGATTGCCGCCGGGGCCTGCTGGAGATGGGCGACGATGTCGCGCTCGGTCTCCGCGTCGAGCCGACCCTTGGCCCGCGCGAGGTTGGCTGCGAGCGCAGCAAGCACCGCGAGCTGGCAGGAGAAGGCCTTGGTCGAGGCGACGCCGATCTCCGGGCCGGCATGGGTCGGCAGCAGCAGGTCCGCCTCGCGCGCCATCGAGCTGGTCGGGACGTTGACAACCACCGCGATCCGCTGCTGCTCGCTGCGCGCGTGGCGCAGCGCCGCCAGCGTGTCGGCGGTCTCGCCCGACTGGCTGATAAAAAGCGCGAGCCCGCCCGCCTCGAGCACCGGTTGCCGGTAGCGGAATTCGGACGCGACATCGATGTCGACCGGGACGCGCGCGAACTGCTCGATCCAATATTTGGCGACCAGCCCGGCGTAATAACTGGTACCGCAGGCGACCATGGTGACACGCTCGACCGTCGACAGGTCGAGGTCGCCGGTCGGAAGTGCGACCTCGCCCTCGAACGGACGGACGTAGGACTGAAGGGTTTGGGCGACGACGATCGGCTGCTCGTGGATTTCCTTGAGCATGTAGTGCCGGTAATTGCCTTTCTCGATCGGCGCCGCGGTGGCGCCGGAATCGACGATCGGCCGCTCCACCGGGCGGTTTTCGCGATTCAAGATCTGCACCGTGTCGCCGCGGGCGACGACCCAGTCGCCTTCCTCCAGATAGGCGATGCGGCGCGTCCACGGCGCCAGCGCGATGGCGTCCGAGCCGATGTAATTCTCGCCCTCGCCATAGCCGATGGTGAGCGGAGCGCCCATGCGCGCACCGATGATGAGATCGGGTTGGTCGCGAAACAGGAAGGCGATGGCAAAGGCGCCGTGAAGCCGCGGCAGGACCGAGGCAACGGCATCCTCGGCCGAGGCGCCGCGCTCGATCTCCCGCGCGACGAGATGGGCGACGACCTCGCTGTCGGTTTCGCTGCTGAACTGTCGCCCGTGGGCGATCAGCTCGTCGCGCAATGCCTTGAAATTCTCGATGATGCCGTTGTGGACCAGCGCCACCGGCCCCGCGATGTGCGGGTGGGCATTCCCGACCGTAGGCGCGCCGTGGGTCGCCCACCGAGTGTGGGCAATGCCAATGCTGCCGCCGAGCGGGTTGCGCTCGAGCTCGCGAGCCAGGTTGTCGAGCTTGCCTTCGGCGCGACGGCGCTCGAGCTGGCCATCCTGTATCGTGCAGATACCGGCCGAGTCATAGCCGCGATATTCGAGCCGCTTGAGCCCGTCGAACAGCCGCTGTGCGACCTGGTCCTTGCCGACGATTCCGACGATTCCGCACATGGGTTCTTGCCTGATTTTAGAGGGTGTAGGGGACGCGGATACCCGGCATGTTCGCCGGGAAGTCCTTGGTGTTTCGCGTGATCAGGATCGCTCCGTGGACTTGCGCAGTGGCGAGCACGAACGCGTCCATGATCTTCATCCCGGTCCGGTGTCGGATGTCGGCAGCAGCTGCGGCGATCCTTCCGTCGATTTCGACCAGCTCGAAAGCCGCAAGCAGCTGCTGGACCTGCGTGCGGCTGTGAAGCGGCTCGCCGGCGAGCACTTCAGTCCAGACGATCCGGCTGATGCGGTGCCTCTTGTAGCGCATGAGCTCCGTGATTGCAGGCTGTCGGTCGAACAGCCAGTCGACGACGATGTTCGTGTCGAAAAACGGGTCGGACACGGCCTAGCAGGTGGAGCGGTCGGCGCGGGCGGCACGCTGATATTCTACGGGATCGCCGATATCCTTGCGATCCTTCCAATATCCCGCCCCGCGGTGGATCCAGTCATTGCTGGTCTTCCGTTCAAGGTGCAGGCGGATCGCCTCGCGAATCTCGGCGGCTCGCGACCGTTTTGCTGCGGCGGCAAGCTCGTCGAGCTGCTTTATGTCGCGGTCCGGAATGTCGACCAGAGTTCGCATGACATCATGATATCATATCGTGATATCAGATCAAGCTATTCCGCAGCTTTCCGCATCATCCGTTCGCGGAAACGTCGTGCCCATCCGGCGATGCCCTTCTGCGGGCTGCGCTCGAGTGCCAGGCTGTCGGCCTCGACATCCTCGGTGATCACGGAACCGGCGCCGACGATGGCGCCGTCGCCGACCCGCACCGGCGCCACGAGAGCGGTGTTGGAGCCGATGAAGGCGCCGGCGCCGATCACCGTCAGGTACTTGCCGAAGCCGTCATAGTTGCAGGTAATGGTGCCGGCGCCGATGTTGGCATTCGCCCCCACCTCGCTGTCGCCGACGTAGGACAGATGATTGACCTTGGCTCCGGGGCCGACCTGAGCCTTCTTGAGCTCGACGAAATTGCCGACCTTGGTCTTCTCGGCAAGACGGGTGCCAGGGCGGATCCGCGCGAACGGGCCGATGCTTGCCCGGGCGCCGATCACCGCCCCCTCGATGTGACTGAAGGCGTGGATGGTGGCGCCGTCGGCAACCTCGACCCCGGGGCCGAACACCACGTGCGGCTCGACGGTGACGTCGCGGCCCAAGCGCGTATCATACGCGAACCAGACGCTTTCGGGGTCGATCAGAGTCGCGCCTTCGTGCAGCGCCTGCTCGCGCCGGCGGCGCTGCCATTCGAGCTCCAGATGGGCGAGTTCGGCCCGGCTGTTAACCCCCGCCGTCTCGTAAGGATCACCTTCGATCACCACCGCGGCCCGTCCTTCCCCGGCGGCGATGTTGACCACGTCCGGCAGATAATATTCGCCTGCGGCATTGTCGTTTCCGACCATGGCCAGCCAGCGGAACAGGTCGCCGCAGCGCACCGCCATCATCCCCGAATTGCACAGCCGCACCGCGCGCTCTGCGGGGGTAGCGTCGCGATACTCCACCATCTTGGAGATGCGGTCGGCCTCGCCAAGAATGATCCGTCCGTAGGCCCCCGGGTCGCTGGGCTGGGATGCCATGACCACCACGCCCGGCTGGTCGCCGCCGTCGAGCCGCTCGAGCATACGCTGCAGCGTCTGCGCCTCAACGAAGGGTGTATCCCCATATAGAATCAGCACGGGGCCGCCATAACCCTCGAGAACGGCCGCCGCCTGAGCGACGGCGTGGGCGGTCCCCTTCTGCTCGGCCTGAACGGCGACCGTGACGCCGCGGCCGGCCAGCGCCGCTTCGACCTGTTCGCGGCCCTTCCCGACCACCACCACCCTTTTTTCGGCACCGAGCGCTTCGACGCGGTCAAGCAGGTGCAGCAGCATCGGGCGAGACGCGATCGGGTGGAGCACCTTGTGGGTATCGGAACGCATGCGTGTCCCTTGCCCAGCGGCAAGGATGACGACGGCGAACGGCGAGTGCTGGCTCATCGGCAGCGTCCAATGGCACGCCGCCCGGCCAAGCGCCAGTAGCGCCTTTGCGATGCCTGGGTGCGGGGTGCGGGGTGCGGCCGAAGCTTACCAGCAGCCAAGGCCGAACGAGCAACGTGAAAAGGGTGGCCCCGAAGAGCCGCCCTGCAGATTATCCCAAAAGCGCGGGCCGATCAGAAGTTCTGATATGCCTCGTTGCCGACGAAGCCCATCTTCTCGACACGCGCCTGCTTAGTGACGGCGAGCACTTCGTCGACCAGCTCGTAGCGCGCAGTGGGCTCCGGCTGCAGGTGAAGCTCGGGGAGCGGGTTCATCTGCTGCGAGATGTCGAGATACTGGCGCAGCTGCTGCAGGTTCACGGGGCTGCCGTTCCACAGCACCGAGCCTGCCTCGGTGATCACCACCTTGTTCTTGACCGGGTCGACGGGCGGCGGGGTCTGGTTCTGCGTGTTCACCGGAAGGTCCAGCTTCACTGCGTGAGTCTGGATCGGGATGGTGATGATGAACATGATCAGGAGCACGAGCATGACGTCGATCAGCGGCGTCGTGTTGATATCCATCATCGGTTCGCCGGCTGTGTTGTTGCCGGTGGTCTGCATCGCCATGGCGGCTTGCTCCTACTGCAGTCGTTTACAGGCGCGTGGCGGTGCCGCTACCCGCGGGTGGCTCGGAAATGAAGCCGACCCGCGCGAAACCGGCGCGCTGCATGGTGAACACGGCCCCGCCAACGCACTTGTAAGGCGTGTCGACGTCGCCCCGGATGTGCGCCTCGGGCATGGTTTCCTCGGTCAGGTTGTCGACCCCGCCAACCTTCTCGATCTCCTCCTCCAGCTTCTTGACGGCACGCTCCAGCAGCTCCTGGCTGTTGACCTTGATAAGGTTCCAGTAGACCGCGCAGCCCCCATCGGGAGTACCGTGCACCGACAGGTTCACGTTCTCAGGCTTGGTCGTCGTCGGCTCGTAGCGAACCTTCGGCAAGGTGACCGGCACGGTCTGCAAAACCACCGGAATGGCGATCAGGAAGATGATCAGCAGAACCAGCATCACGTCGACCAGCGGCGTGGTGTTGATGTCGGACATCGGGACGTCGTCGTCGCCCGAGTCCTGGCCTACGCTCATGCCCATAAAGGTCGTTCGCCTCTTCTAATCGTCTGTTTCACTCCGGCCGGGGGCACCCCCGGCCGGAGCCATGGGTACGCTTTAGACGCGGTCGGGCGTCGGAGTGGCCTGCGTCGCTGTTTTGGTTTCACCGGTACGCAGCGGCTCGCTGCGCGGCTGGGTGGGTGCCGCACCGCTTTTGGTCTGCGCCCTCGCCGACACTCCCGGACCACTGGCACCGACAAGCCGCGGCTTCACCTGGCCGTCCGACATCAGATACCCGTGCAAATCGTTGGTGAAGGCCGCAAGGTCCTCCATGATCGATTTGTTGCGGCGGATCAGCCAATTGTAGGCCATCACCGCCGGGACCGCGACGACGAGGCCGAGCGCGGTCATGATCAAGGCTTCGCCAACCGGACCGGCGACCACGTCGATCGACGCCTGACCCGACGCGCCGATCTTGATCAGGGCGCGGTAGATGCCGACCACGGTGCCGAACAGGCCGATGAACGGCGCAGTCGAACCCACTGTCGCCAGAAACGCCAGGCCTTCGCCGAGGCGGGCGCCGATCGCCCCCTGGCTGCGCGCCAGGCTGTTGGCCATCCAGTCGTGCTGGTCGATGGGGTCGGTGAGCTTGCCGTGCTGCTCCTGCGCGACAAGCGCGTCGTCGACGATTGCGCGGTAAGCGCTTTTCGCTTCGAGCTTGGTCGCTGCTTCACCCAGGTTCGGCGCGTTCCAGAAGCTGGAGCGAACCTTGCGACCCTGGACGATGATCTTCTGCTGCTGCAGCAGCTTAGTGAACAAAATATAGAAGGAGAAGACCGACATCCCGACCAGGATGAGAAACACGGTCCAGGCAATGATGCCGCCCTGCTCCAGAGCCTCCCAGAGGCCATAAGGGTTCGAATTTGCTGCGGGTGCTGCCATGATCGTTGCTTTCCTCGATTGAAGATGGGTCCAGGAGCAGCTGCTACTGGAGCCGCCAGGTAATGCGTTGCGAGAATGTACCAGTCGTCGGATTGCCGTTGCTGTCGACCGCGGGGCTGAACCTGGCGCGGGCCTGAAGAATCCGGCAAGTGGTCTGGTCGAGCGTTCGCGATCCGCTCGAGCTCGACACGTTGCAGCCAGTCACCCGCCCGGTGGTGCCGATTTGCAGCGAAACGGTGACCGTACCCTGCTCCTCGCGCTCAATCGCGCTCTCCGGATAGTCGGTGTCGCGGATCAGGCCCTGCAAGTTGCCGACCGCGCTCTTCGGCTCGACCTGGCGGACGGGAGGCGGCGGCGGCGGCGGCGGCGGCGGCGCCGGCGGAGCCGGCGGGGCCGGCGTCGCAACCGGAGTGATCACGGGCGGCGGCGGGTTAGGTGTGGCGACCACCGGCGACTGCGTCACGTTCGTGCGCACCAGCGGCGGCGGCGCGGCCACCTGCGGCGGCGGCGGCACCCTTGGCTGCTCTTCCGGCGGTGGCGGAAGCTCTTCGGGGGGCGGCGGCTCCTCTTCGACGTTGAATGTCTTCAGATCCTCGGCCGCCTTCTTGATTACATTGTAGGCGAGACCGGTGATCAGTGCGTAACCCAACACGGCATGGAGGAGGGCAACGATGATGATCGCCACCGTCCGATTGCCGCTCATCTCTCTTCTTTGGGCGTAGGACATCTAGCCGCACTACTCCTCGATACGCTGCCCCGAATGGAGCAGCCCGACCGGGCGTTCGGACGCGCGCCCTGCCATTGAATAGGACCGCCGATGTGTCAGAGTATCATCGGCAGCAGCGCGCTTCCTTATAGTTGGCTCAAAGGCCGCGCAACGGATTTTGTTCCACAGCCGCAAGGTCGTTTGCGACGGCTGCGGGAGCGCTTCCCGCATAGGAGGCGATTTCGACGCCGACACAGCGGGCGTCCGGGTAAATGTCGGGCTTGGCGGTGGCGACGCGAAGCGCCGCCACGCCGTGCATGGCCGCGAACCGGCGATAGATCGCATGGGCCAGGGTTTCCTGAAGATTATATCGCCTGGCAGCGGCGAGAGCGCGCACTTCGCTGCGCACGAAATCATAGTCGAACGCCAGGACCGGATCGTCACCGGCTGGCTCGCGTAGATCGTCGAGCCAGATCTCGACCGTGACCAGAAGCCGCTGCGGACGCCCGACCTCGAAATCGTGGAAGCCGATGTCGGTCTCCACCTCCAGCGATTCGAGCAGGATCTTGGCGCTGCGCACCCGCAGGCGCTCGGGGATCAGCCCGGAAAGGTGCGGCAAGTCGGTCATGGGCGCTCCAGGAATTGGACGTCGCGTGTCGGCGACCAGTAGCTCTGCCCGGCGTCGATGGTCAGGATCTCGCCAGTGACGGCCGGCGAGGCGATGAGGTAGCGGAGCGCGGTAACCACGTCCCCTGGGTCGACCCCGCGGCCAAGCGGATTCGCGCGGTGCATGGTGGCGAAATTGTCCTCGCTCTGTCCCGGCGAACGGAGCATCAGCCCCGGGGCGATGCCGTTGACCCGTATGCCCCGGGGTGCGAGCGCCCGAGCAGCGAGACCGGTTGCACCGGCAAGCGCCTGCTTCGACAGCGTATAACTGAGAAAGTCGGGATTGGGCGCGGCGAGCTTGGCGTCGAGCAGGTTGACGATGAGCGCGTCGGCGGCGCCGTCGTGCGCCGCGGCGAAGGCCTCAGTCAGCAGCAAGGGCGCCCGCAGGTTGACTGCCATGTGCGCGTCGAGTTCGGCCGGGTCGAACGCCCCGAAGCCGTCAAATGCAAAGCGGGCGGCGCTGTTGACGAGCAGCCGAACCGGTGGTGCGCGCCCGGCGGCGGCGAAGATACGGGTCGCCGCGTCCGGCTCGGCGAGTTCCGCCGCCACCGGAATGGCGCCGTCAGGGACGGTATCGGCCGCGCGCCGGACATGTGCGACTACGCTCCAGCCGTCGGCGAGCAGCGCAGTCGCGATCTCGCGCCCCACCCTTTTGCCGGCTCCGGTGACAATTGCAGTTCTCGAGACGCCGCTCATCGCCCCGTCATTGCGTCGGCGAGGCGGCGATGACAAGGAACCCAGATGCCCGAGACACGTCCGCCGATTGCGTTGCGCGGCCTCAACCTGGCCGAGCTGCAGAAGGCCATCGACGAGCAACGCCTCCCGCCGGTCGAGCGCTGGAACCCACAGCACTGCGGCCATTCGGGCATCCGCATCACCCGCGACGGCACTTGGTTCCATGAAGGCACGCCGATCCGCCGACCCGCGATGGTGCGGCTGTTCTCGACCGTTCTGCGGCGCGAGCCGGACGGCAGACACGTGCTGGTCACACCCGTGGAGAAGCTCGACATCGATGTCGAGAACACCGCCTTCCGCGCGGTGGAGCTGGAGACGGAAGGCAGCGGCAAGCAGCGGCGAGTCGGCTTCCGGCTCGACAGCGGCGACGGCGTTATCCTGGGCCCGGAAAATCCATTGCGCCTGGAGGCGGGCGAGCACGGCCCCTCGCCGCGCATCCTCGTACGGCACGGGCTTGAGGCCGAACTTTCGCGGCCGGTCTATTACGAGCTTGCCGACATTGCCCTCGCCGAAGGCGGCGAGCCTCCGGGGGTATGGAGCGGCGGCGCCTTCTTCGCGCTCGATCCAGCCGCGTGAGCCTCGCCAAGCGGCTCCGGGCTGCGCTCCGCGACCAGCCTTGCAGGCCGTTGCTAACGGGTGACGACCCGTCTGCGGGCAACGCCGCGCCGCCGGCCGAGGCTGCGGTGCTGATTGCCGTCACCGACCGCAGCGAGCCCGGGCTGATCCTGACCGTGCGCCGCGAGGATCTGCGGACCCATGCCGGGCAAGTCGCTTTCCCCGGCGGACGCATCGATCCGGGCGAGGACGCAACTGGCGCTGCCGTCCGCGAGGCCTGGGAAGAGCTCGAAATGCCCGTTGAACAGGTGGAGCCGATCACTGAACTGGACCCTTATCGGACGATCACCGGCTATCGGGTGACGCCGGTGCTGGCGGCCATTCCGGCCGACCTGCCGCTTGCTCCCCACCAGGGTGAGGTCGCCGACTGGTTCGAAGCGCCGCTGGCATTTCTGATCGATCCCGCCAACCACCAGCGGAAAGCCATGCTGTTCGACGGCCAAACGCGTCACTATTACGAGATCGTATGGGCCGGGCAGCGGATCTGGGGGGCGACGGCCGCGATGCTGGTGAACCTGTCGCGGCGGCTGCGATGGAGCTGAGGCTGGACGCCGCGGCGTGGCGAGCACGGCCGGGCATGGCGGCGCTGCTCGACGCGCTCGGCGCCGGCGAAGGCCTCACTCGCTATGTCGGCGGAGCGGTCCGTGACGAACTGCTCGGCCTGCCAGTCAACGACATTGACCTGGCGACCCGGCTCCGCCCGGACGCGGTCGCGGAGCGGCTTCAGACGGCTGGCATCAAGGCAATCCCCACCGGCATCGATCACGGGACCATCACGGCCGTCAGCAAGGGCCAAATCGTCGAGGTCACCACCTTGCGTCGCGATGTGTCGACCGACGGACGGCGCGCCACGGTAGCCTTCACGGACGACTGGCAGGAAGATGCGGCGCGGCGCGACTTCACCATCAACGCCTTGTTCGCCGACCCAGTCAGCGGCGAGGTCCAGGACTATTTTGGCGGCCGGGATGACCTGAAGGCACGGCGGGTGCGTTTCATCGGTGATCCGAACCAGCGCATTGCCGAAGACCATCTGCGGATCCTGCGCTTCTTCCGCTTCCACGCGCGGTTCGGCACCGGAGAGCCGGAGGCCGCCGGCCTCGACGCCTGCACCCGCCGAGCCAAAGACCTCATGGCCCTGTCGCGCGAACGGATCGCCGACGAGCTTCTGAAGCTGCTCGGGGTACCGGACCCCTCGCCTACCGTTGCGATCATGCTGCAGCGCGAGATCCTCGCGCCCGTGCTGCCGGAGATCACGCCCGACCGACTGCGCAACCTCAAAGTGCTGGTTTCAGCGGAACGCGCTGCCGGAACGGAGCCGGACCCGCTGCGCCGGCTATCGGCATTGCTGCCGGCCGATCCGCTCGTCGCCGAGAAGATTGCGGCGCGGCTCAGGCTGTCGAACAGGGCGCGCAAGCGTCTCGCCGCGGCCGCGGACCGAAGCCTCGCCTCAAGTCCGCAAGCGCTTGTGTATCTGACCGGCAGCGAAACCGCCGCCGACCGCCTGCTGCTCGCCGGCAGGCCCGATGATGCGATTGCCGTGGCCGACTGGCCGGTGCCGCGGCTGCCGATCGGGGGTGGTGCATTGATCGCCCGGGGCCTGGCCCCCGGCCCGGCAGTCGCGCGGACGCTCAAGCAGATCGAGCAGAAGTGGCTGGAGGCCGGATTCCCTGAGGGCGAACAGTTCGACCGGATCGTAGCCGACGCGGTGCGCTCAGCACCTTGAGCCTGTGCCGCGTTGGCCGGGCTCGCCAGCCTCCGTTTCAGGCGCGCTCCAGCTTGCCCGACGCCACCACTGGTCCGGTCGGGCCATCAGCCGGCGATCCTCCCGGTGGCTCTACCGATACGGCCAGGGTCGCCCCCTGGTGGAGCTCGCGCGCCATCGCCGGATCGAGCCGGGCGTGCATTCGGGCGTTCTGCGGCAGGACTCCCAAAGAGCGCGGCTTGCCATCCGCCGGTATGACCCACAGCTCATGGTCATGGGCCGGATCGTCGCGCAACGTCGCCGCGGCGGCGATCACCAGATTGCGGCTTCCCGGATCCCAGCTGGCCACCAGCATGTTCGGCTGCCGTTCGTCGCCGAGCATTGCCAGCATCGGACTTGCCGCAGGTGCTTGCGCGCTCGGAGCTGCCGGTGGCGGCGGCACTGCGGCAGGCCGGGTCAAGAGGATCAGCGCCAGGGATGCGGCCAGCGCCGTCGCTCCGCCGGCAGCGACGCGCCACCTCGTGAGCCGGCGCTCCAGAAGGCGTTCATTATCGTTGGCCCCCGAAACGGCAGCAATGCGGCGCTGGACCGCCGCCCACACGCTGGCGGGCGGCTGGACCTCGCCGACTTCCTCGAGCAGCGGCGCGAAGCGTCCCAGCCATCGACCAACATCCCGGCGGAACTCGGCCTCGTGCTGGAGCAAGTCGCGAGCCACGGCGAGTTCGTCGCCCTCCAGGACTCCCAGAGCATATTCGGCCGCAAGCTGGCCGCGCTCCTCGCTGCTGATGTCGCGCCTGCTCATTGCTCGAGGCACCCGCGCAGGCGCAGCAGCCCGCGCCTGATCCAGCTTTTCATGGTTCCCAGCGGCACGGCTTCCCGCTCAGCCAGCTCCGGATAGGTTGCTCCTTCAAGGAATGCCGCGCGGATCATCGCACGCTGCTTTTCTTCCAACTCGTCCAGACAGTGGTTGAGGCGCTGGCCGTCCTGCTCACGCTCGACGAGCTCAAAGGCTGTAGGCGCGCCATCAGCAACATCATTGGCTTCATCAATGCTTCCGGTCGGCAAACGCCGCACCCGCAACCGGTCGATGGCTTTGTTGCGCGCGAGGACCGCCAGCCAGGTGATCGGGCTCGCCTTCGCCTCATCGAACACCTGGGCCTTTTGCCACACCGTCACGTAGACTTCCTGGAGAACGTCCTCCGCCTCCGCCTCGCTGCCAAGCAAGCGCAGGCAGATGCCGTGGAGCTTGGCCGAGGTTCGACGGTAGAGCACCGCCAGGGCATCGCGGTCGCCGCGCGCCACCGACTGGAGGACGGGCACCAGCTCACGAGCCGCCGATCCACGCATTGTCGAAGCGCCGGTGAAGCTGCCATCGCGATCCATGGGCGCCCCATGCCGCAATTCGTTGCGGAGGGAAAGCCGGTCTCGGCGAGAGCGACAGGGCGACAAGAAAGGGCACATGTCATCGCTGCGCTCCCGCCGAGCGGCGGCCGGTATCGGGCAACCGGCCGTCGTTAGCCTGCTGGCATCACCACGGTATCGACGACATGGATGACGCCGTTGGACTGCATCACGTTGGCCTGCGTGACATGGCTCATCCCGCCCTTGGCATCGACCAGCATGATCCGGTTACCCATCATCTGGGCCGTCAGAGTCCCGCCTTGGGCGGTCGTCAGCCTCGCGCGGCCACCGCCGGCGCGAATTGCCGACATCAGGTCGGCCGCGGTCATCCGACCGGGCACCACGTGGTAGGTCAGGATGCTCTGCAAGGTGGAGCGGTTTTCGGGACGGACCAGAGTTTCCACCGTGCCCGCGGGCAGCTTGCCGAAAGCGGCATTGGTTGGCGCGAAGACGGTGAACGGGCCGGGGCCCGAGAGGGTGTCGACAAGGCCGGCCGCCTTGACCGCGGCAACCAGGGTGGTGTGCTCGGGCGAGTTGACGGCGTTCGCAACGATCGTCCGGTTCGGGTACATCGCCGCGCCGCCGACATAGGAGATGCCGTTGCTCGCGGCCATGTTGCCGGCAGCCATGTTGGCGTCGTTGGTCATGCAGCCGGCAAGCGCCATCGCCGCAGCCGAAATGCCCGCCAAGGCAAGTTTATTGATCATTCGATCCTCCGTTTTTCGTTGTTGGCACCGGGAGATACGGCGAGCGATCCGCAGCAGATGCAGCGGTCCTCAAGCGGTTCCGCAGTCGCACCCCACATTTGGCGGGCAGTAGAGGAGGGCCGAGAGCAGTGAGGAGAACGGGCAGCAGGAAACTACTGCTGTTCATTAAACTTCGCTAATAAGCTTGATTGACTCTGGTTAACAGAATGTAAATGATGATCTTCGCCCGCCGAGTCGACGGGCATGGGGTTTTTTCAGGCAGCAGGGCAGGCTTGGACTTCCTTCCGGCGCAGTGCGTTCGGCAGCTCGACCACTCCTGCCCGGGCCATGATCAGCAAAACAGCCGCTTCGAGCGCTGTTAACGGGGGGACTGCAAATGAGCACGTACACGATGACATCACCGACTGTCGGTGGAGAGCTTCCCGCGGGGATCACGGCGGTAGGCGGAATTGTCCTCGACCTTATCGGCATCAACGGGGTGCGGATCACCGCGCAGCTTTCTGCCGCCTCGTTGTTCTCGGGGTTCTCGTCTTCAAGTATCCTGACGATCGGCACCCAGACCGGCTTCACCCCGGCTATGCTTGCCGCCCTGGGCGGAGGCCTGGCCGAAGTCGCGATTCGAGTTACCCTGTACGACGGCGACACGGGGCCGGGAGAGTTCGACTTCAACCAGAACTGGTTGCTGCTCGACGGCATCAACGTCGGCTCATTCACGCGCCCGACCGAGCGGACTACGGCCGACGGCAACTTCATCTCAAGCGGCACCGGCTTTGGGAACAACATTCTCAGCACCGGCTGGTGGCACATCACCGCTAGCTCGACGTTGGAAGCCATCTACAACGCGCTTGCCGATGGCTCGCTCGCGTTCCAGCTCCAGGACAGCGATCCCGGCGACAACTTCTACGACTTCACTCAAGGCGTCAGCGGAGGGCTCGTGAACGTGGGCCAACCGCCTGTCGTGGTGGCGCCCAACGGGCCACCGGTGGTGGCCGGCCCGGTGACCTCCGAAACGAACGAGGACGAAGCCGGCTATTCCGTCGACCTGCTGACCGGCGCGAGCGACCCCGACGGCCATACGCTCAGCGTCACCGGTCTGACGCTGGTGAGCGGCAACGCCGGAGGAATCACGCTCAGCGGAAACGCTCTGGCCGTGGATCCGAGCGCCTACAACTATCTAAAAGCTGGGGAATCCGAGATCGTTACCTACAGTTACACGATTGACGATGGGAATGGAGGAACAGTCGTCCAGACGGCGACTATTACCATCGAAGGTCGGAACGATGCACCTTCGAGCCCAGTCGACACCGACGCCATCGGCGACGATGTGGGCACGCAGCGCGCGTCGGTCTCCGAGCATCTGGCGGTCGGTTCGTACATCGGCATCACTGCACAAGCCGTCGATCCCGAAGGCGACCCGGTCGAATATTACTTCAAGGACGCGGACGGCAACCGCACCCAGACGCTCGGCCAATTCACCATCAATGCGCTGACCGGGCAGGTGACGCTCGCGGCCGCCTTGAACTTTGAGCTCGCGACCAGCCACTCGCTGACGATCTACGCCGGCGACGGCTCGCTGGAATCCTCGACCACCTTCACGGTCAATGTCGAGAATGTTGTCGAAAATCTGTTCACCTCGGGCAACGACAATGTCGACTTCAACCTGCTCGGGCCCGGCGCATACGACATCGACGGTGCCGAATATGATGCGCTCGCAGGGGACGACCTTGTGGTCCTGCCCAGCCTCGCCACCAGCGCGCGGGCCGGGCATGCATGGAATTACGCCACGATCTTCAGGGCCGGCGCCGGCAATGACATGGTCACCGGGCGCGACGGCGACGACCGCATCTCGGGAGGGCTCGGCAACGACCTCCTGCGCGGCGGCGAGGGCAACGACACCCTGTGGGGCGACGAAGGCGAAGACGTTCTCTATGGCGAGGACGGTGACGATACGCTCCACGGCGGCGACGGTGCCGATCAGCTCTACGGGGGCGCCGGCAACGACACCATCAATGGCGATGGCGGCAACGACACCATCTGGGGCGGCTTCGGCAACGACACCATCGACGGCGGCGCCGGCAACGACCTCATCCATGGCGAGGATGGCGACGACACCATTGACGGCGGCGCGGGCGCGGACTCGCTCTACGGCGGAGCCGGCAACGACACGATCCGCGGCGGTGCCGACAACGACCTGATCCACGGCGGGCTCGGTAACGACTTGCTTGTCGGTGGGAACGGCGCCGATCTGCTCTACGGAGAGGACGGCGACGATTACCTCTACGGCGGCGCGGGTGCCGACCACCTCGACGGCGGGGGCGGCAACGACCGCCTGTTCGGCGGCGATGGGGACGATCGCCTGGTAGGCGGCTCCGGCGACGACATTCTCGCCGGCGGCGCTGGTTCGGACAAGCTGACCGGCGGCTCGGGCAAGGATATCTTCATATTCACCCGCACCGAGATCGGTACCTCGAAGCGTGGCGAACATGACGTGATCACCGACTTCCAGCAGGGTACGGACAAGATCGATATCAGCGCGCTGTATGGCGGCGGCGCCTACAACGGGCTTAAGAACGGCGCGCTCAGCGGCCGTGCAACAGACGCCTATAAGGTCGGTTACTACAGCGAGAGCGGTAAGACCTGGCTCGAAGGCGACATCGACGGTGACGGTCGGGCTGACTTCGTCATCGAAATGACGGGAGCTTACAAGCTAACGGGGTCCGACCTTCTTGTCAGCGCTTCGCTGGTCAGCGCGCAAGACCAATGGGCGACTGCCACCGGTGGTCTCGATTACAATCACTTCCACACCGACAGTCTCTGGCTCTGACACCGCGGTAGACGGTGATACGCGGCGGGGCGGATGCGTCAGCGGACGCTATCCTGCCCCGTCACCCTCGTCAGCGCGACTTCGAGCCAGTCCAGGCGCGCCTGGAGCGAGACTTTCGCGTTCTCCTTGACCAGATCGCCGAACGGCCCGTCGGCCTCAGGCGGCCAGTTCTCGACGGCGCGCAGCTTTGTGCGCAGCTGGGTGCGCGCCGCCGCAATCCAATCCCGCTGCTCTTCCTTCGACAGCAGCTCGAACCCCTGGATCTTCTTGCGCAAGGGATCGTGCAGCAGCTCGTGTTCGGGGCGCAGCAGCAGGGTCCAGCGCTTGAGGTCCTGACGCCCGGCAGGCGTAATTGAGAAGCGCTGCGTGCCCCGTTGGTCGCCGGGCACGTCCTCTGCCATCAAGAGACCGCGCTCGTGGAGGCGATGAATCAGCGGGTAGAGCTTGCCCTTGCTGGTGTTGAGGGTGTGAACGGGCGAGTCCGCGAACGTCTTGCCGACCTGGTAGGCGGTGATCGGCCCCTGGCGCAGCACGAGCGTCAGGATTGCGCCTTCGCTGTCGGTCAAAGGCCGCTGGTCCGTCATGTCTTCCCCCCTCGTTCCAGTTCAGCTGCGGCATGGCGGTCGACTGTCCGGCTGAACCGGCAGACCCACGTGGATGCTGGTCCGAAACGAACTTCTTATTGCTTTTCGTACTAAAATCAATACAGAAGGCGGTATTGGCTTGGCGAGTGAGTCGGTTCACGCCACGGCCGCACCTCACTCTGAAGGGACTCGGCCCGGTGGACACGGCTGTTACATTGCTGCTCGTCGACGATGAGGTACTGATCGTCGAGCTGCTGAAAGATGCCTTGGAGGATGGCGGCTTCACCGTCCTCGTCGCCCACAGCGCCGAGGAAGCCATGGCGCTGGTCGAGGAACGGGCGACCGAGATTGCCGGCCTGGTCACCGACGTGAACCTCGGCTCGAAAGTGACGGGTTGGGTCATCGCCAGGCGCGCGCGGGAGCTCTCCCCCAGCCTGCCGGTCGTCTACACCAGCGGGTTCGCAGCCGACGACTGGCCTGCCGAAGGCGTGCCGCACAGCCTGGTGGTGCGCAAGCCGTTTGCGCCGGCGCAGGTCGTGACCGCCATTTCGAGCCTGATCAACAAGGCCGCTTCCCAGCCAAGCGGATCTCCCTCCGGAGCGTAGCGCCTTCCCTTCCGTCTCCGCTTGAGCTAAGGGCGCGCGCTTCCAAGGACATTCCTGGGAGACAAGCCGCGGGAGGCATGCTTCGGCACGCCGCTTGGACCGCTAAACTTCGACGTTCCGTCGAACCCCGGACAGGCACCTCATGTGCCGGACGATCCGGGTGCAGCGGACAAAAAGACGAGAGTGACATGGCGAAGAAGATTACCGGATACATCAAGCTGCAGGTGCCGGCCGGCACCGCCAACCCGTCGCCGCCGATCGGCCCCGCCCTCGGCCAGCGCGGCGTCAACATCATGGAATTCTGCAAGGCGTTCAACGCCTCGACGCAGGAGCTGGAGAAGGGCGCGCCGATCCCGACGGTGATCACCGTCTATGCCGATCGCAGCTTCTCGTTCACCACCAAGACGCCGCCGGCGAGCTTCCTGCTCAAGAAGGCCGCCAAGCTGAAGTCGGGCTCCAAGGAGCCGGGCAAGGTCAGCGCCGGCACCATCAAGCGCTCGCAACTGAGCGAGATCGCCGAGGCCAAGATGAAGGACCTCAACGCCAACGATATCGAATCGGCGACGAAGATCATCGAAGGCTCGGCCCGCGCGATGGGCCTCCAGGTCGTGGAGGGCTAAGGACATGGCAAAGCTGACCAAGAAGCAGAAGGCGCAGGCCGGGGCGGTCGACCGCGAGAAGTTCTACGCGGTCGACGAGGCGCTTGGCATCGTCAAGGCCAACGCCACCAGCAAGTTCGACGAGACGGTCGAGGTGGCGATGAACCTGGGTGTCGACCCGCGCCACGCCGACCAGATGGTGCGCGGCGTCGTCAACCTGCCCAAGGGCACTGGCAAATCGGTGCGCGTCGCGGTGTTCGCCAAGGGTGCCAAGGCCGACGAGGCGACCGCTGCGGGCGCCGATGTCGTCGGCGCCGAGGACCTGATGGAGACCATCCAGGGCGGCCAGATCGACTTCGACCGCGTGATTGCCACGCCCGACATGATGGGCGTCGTCGGCCGCCTCGGCAAGGTGCTCGGCCCCAAGGGGCTGATGCCGAACCCGAAGCTCGGCACCGTCACCATGGACGTCACCAAGGCCGTGACCGAAGCCAAGGCGGGCCAGATCGAGTTCCGCGTCGAGAAGGCTGGCATCATCCATGCCGGCATCGGCAAGGTGAGCTTCGAGCAGGCGGACCTTCGCCAGAATTTCGACGCGTTCGTCGATGCCATCGTCAAGGCAAAGCCGACCGGCGCCAAGGGCAAGTTCGTCAAGAAGATCGCGATCAGCTCGACCATGGGTCCGGGGGTCAAGGTCGACACGAGCGAAGTCGCCGGCGCCTGACCTTATTGAAAGCTGAGGGGCCGGGCCCGGAGCAATCCGGGCCCGGCTTTTTGTTGGGCGCGGCTGGACTCGGCTGCCGCGCTCAGCAACTTTGCGCCGATGACGACGCAGGATGAAAGCCCGCTCGCCGACCCGCGCGTAGCGCGAATCGCCGAGGACCCGCGTTACGAGCGGCTGGTCCGGGAACGTTCGCGCTTCACCTGGACGCTGACCGCTATCATGCTCGCGGTCTTCTTCGGCTACATCCTCCTGATCGCGTTCCGCCCGGACTGGCTGGCACGGCCGACCGGATCCGGCGTGACGACAATTGGAATACCACTGGGTATCGGCGTAATTCTGATCGGCATCCTGCTCACCGGCATCTACGTGCACCGCGCCAACAGCCGGTTCGATCCGATGGTCCGCTCCCTGGTTGAGGAGCAGGATCTTTGAGCGGCGCGCGCACGCGCGTCGCCGTGCTATTGCTCGCATTGCTGCTGCCCGCCGTTGCGCTTGCCGACACGATCGCCGCGCCCGAGCGGCAGGCGACGAACTGGGCGGCGATCATGGTGTTCGGCGCCTTCGTCGTGCTGACGCTGGGCATCACCCGGTGGGCGGCAGGGCGGACCCGCACCACCTCGGACTTCTACGCGGCCGGGGGCGGCATCACCGGCTTCCAGAACGGCCTTGCGATCGCCGGCGATTACATGTCGGCGGCGTCCTTCCTCGGCATCTCGGCGCAGATCTTCGCCGACGGCTATGACGGCCTCATCTACTCCACCGGCTTCCTGGTCGGCTGGCCGATCATCCTGTTCCTGCTTGCCGAGCGGTTTCGCAACCTCGGCCGCTACACCTTCGCCGACGTCGCCTCGTTTCGCTTCGCGCAGACGCCGGTGCGGCTGTTCGCCGCCTTCAGCACGCTCGCCGTGGTCCTGTTCTACCTGATCGCCCAGATGGTCGGGGCCGGACAGCTGATCAAATTGCTGTTCGGCCTCCCCTACAGCTTCGCTGTGGTGAGCGTGGGCGTGCTGATGACGCTTTACGTGATCTTCGGGGGAATGATCGCCACGACCTGGGTGCAGATCGTCAAGGCGGTGCTGCTGCTCGGCTGCGCAACGGTGATGGCGATCTCGGTGCTGGCCAGCTTCGGCTTCTCTCCCGATGCCTTGTTTGCGCGCGCGGTCGAGGTGAAGACCGGCCTCGCCAGCGCCGCCGGCGCGTCGCCGGGGGAAGCCGCGGCACGCGGCGCCTCGATCATGGCGCCGGGCAACTTCATCAAGGACCCGATTTCCGCCATCTCGTTCGGAATGGCGTTGATGTTCGGTACCGCCGGACTGCCGCACATATTGATGCGCTTCATCACCGTTCCCGACGCCAGGGCGCGCGCAAGTCGGTGCTGTGGGCGACCGGCTGGATCGGCTATTTCTATCTTTTGACCTTCATCATCGGCTTCGGCGCGATCGTCATGGTCGGCACCAATCCGGCCTTCCTCGATCCAGCGGGCGGGCTTCGCGGCGGCGGCAACATGGCCGCAGTCCACCTTGCCACCGCCATCGGCGGCAATCTGTTCCTCGGCTTCGTCTCGGCTGTCGCCTTCGCCACCATCCTGGCGGTGGTCGCCGGCCTGACGCTGGCGGGCGCTTCGGCCGTCAGCCATGACATCTATGCGTCGGTTGTGCGCAAGGGAGAGGCGAGTTCCGACGAGGAGCTCAAGGTCTCGCGCCGGACCGTCCTCGTGCTCGCCGTCGCCGCGATCCTGCTCGGCATCGTCTTCGAGAAGCAGAATGTGGCCTTCATGGTCAGCCTGGCCTTCTCGCTCGCCGCGTCGGGCAACTTCCCGGTGCTGCTGCTCTCGGTGCTGTGGAGCGGATGCACGACTCGCGGCGTCGTCTGGGGCGGCTCGATCGGCGTGGTGACGGCGCTCGTGCTGACGATCTTGTCGCCGGCCGTGTGGGTTTCGACGTTCGGCAATGCCGAGCCGGTCTTCCCTTATTCCTCGCCGACCATCTTCTCGATGCCGCTGGCCTTCTTCACCATCTGGCTGGTGTCGAAGCTGGACCGCAGCGACCGCGCTGCGACCGACCGGGCCGGATATGGCGCGCAGCGGGTCCGCTCCGAAACTGGGGTTGGCTCGTTGGGAGCGTCGAGGCACTAGCACGGGCCCTCGTGCAGAGCCCGCGCCCCCAGCAGCCCGCTCCCGAGCGGTTCGACGCGATCGTCCTTGGCGCGGGTGGCGCCGGGCTGATGTGCGCCGCAGTAGCCGGGCAGCGCGGAAGGAGGGTGCTGCTGCTTGACCATGCCGACGCGCCGGGAAAGAAGATCCTCATCTCGGGCGGCGGGCGCTGCAATTTCACCAACCTCTACACGGCCCCCGACCGTTATTTGTCGGCAAATCCGCACTTCATGAAATCGGCCCTGGGCCGCTACCGCCCCGAGGATTTCATCGCTCTGGTCGAGCGCTACGGCATCGCCTGGCACGAGAAGACGCTCGGGCAACTGTTCTGCGACGGATCGGCACGGCAGATCGTCGCCATGCTGCTCGAGGAATGCGCGAAGGGCGAGGTGACGATGCAGCTCGGCGCGCCGGTGCGCGAGGTCGAGCATGTCGCCGGGCGCTTCCGGATCGAAGCGGGCCCGCGCAGCGCCGAGGCGCCGGCGCTGGTGATCGCCACCGGCGGCCCTTCGATCCCGAAACTCGGCGCCACTGGCTTCGCTTATGATCTGGCACGGCGTTTCGGGCTCAAGGTAGTCGAGCCGCGACCGGCTCTCGTCCCGCTGACCCTGGGCGGCGAGCAGCTGCTGTTCCGAAGCTTGTCGGGGGTTGCGACCGAGGTGGTGGCGAGCTGCGGCTCGGCCGCATTCCGGGAGGCAGCCTTGTTCACTCATCGTGGCCTGTCCGGCCCGGCGATCCTGCAGATCTCCTCCTACTGGCGCTCAGGACACGAGATCGCCGTGGACTTTCTGCCGGACTGTCAAGCGGGCTGGCTGGTGGCGGCCAAGCGAAATCATCCGCGCTCTGCCTTCCGAACGGTGCTCGCGGGAGTGTTGCCGGCCCGCCTGGCGGAGACGCTGTCCGACAAACTGCCCACTGACGGGGAGCTGGCGAACATCCCGGACCGGCAGCTGGCAGAGGCTGAAAACCGGCTGCGCGACTGGCGCTTCAGTCCCAGCGGCACCGAGGGCTTTGCCAAAGCCGAGGTTACTGCCGGCGGTATCAGCACCGACGGGCTCTCGTCGAGGACCATGGAAGCCAGGAAAGTGCCGGGCCTGTTCGCGATCGGCGAGGCGGTCGACGTCACCGGCTGGCTCGGGGGGTACAATTTCCAGTGGGCGTGGGCGAGCGGCTGGGCGGCCGGACAAGCGCTCTAGCTGGCGGCAAGCCGGTTGATTGCAGGCGAAAAACCGTTATAGGGCGCGCCTTCGTTCGTCGGGCAACCGTCGGGCGCCGTCCGAGACAGCTGCCGTCCCGAGCTTTGCCGAGGGACTTAATCTGCAGCCTAGACGGGGACAGGAATCATTCGGTCGGGCCGGGCCCGCCGTCGTGCGTTGCAACATGCAGCGCCACGATCTCCAACCCCACGGACAATCGTGCTTCGCCGCAGCTTCGGCCGCGGCGAGGTTGTTTGAACCTCGCTCGAAGTATTGCTTCGAGCGAAACACTGGAGTTGGCATGGATCGTTCGCAAAAAGCCGATCTGGTCGCCGAGCTGAAGCAGGTCTTTTCCGAGACCAGCGTGGTGGTCGTCACCCGCAATCTCGGATTGAGCGTGGCACAGTCCACGGACCTGCGCCTGCGCATGCGGGATGCCGGTGCCCAGTTCAAAGTTGCGAAGAACCGTCTCGCTCTCATTGCGCTCGACGGGACGCAGTACAAGCCGATCGGGGAGCTTCTGAAGGGCCCCACCGCGCTCGCCACGTCCCCCGACCCCGTCGCGGCCGCAAAGGTCGCGGTGGACTTCGCCAAGACGACCGACAGGTTCGAGATTCTTGGCGGCGCTATGGGTGACACCGTGCTCGATGTGAACGGGATCAGGGCTCTCGCCGAGCTCCCGTCACTTGACCAGCTGCGTGCGACCCTCGTGGGCCTGATCCAGGCACCCGCGAGCAAGATCGCCCGCACGGTCGCCGAGCCGGGCGCGCAGCTTGCACGGATCTTCCAGGCCTATGCCACGAAGGAAGCGGCATAGATCTCGATTTTTTCAACGCACGACACAATGGGGCGCTGCCCCGCACAGGAGTAGACAATGGCTGACATCAATGCGCTGGTCGACCAGCTTTCGGAACTGACCGTCCTCGAGGCTGCCGAGCTTGCCAAGGCGCTCGAAGACAAGTGGGGCGTTTCGGCCGCGGCTGCGGTCGCGGTTGCCGGCCCGGCCGGCGGCGGCGCCGCTGCGGCTCCGGCCGAGGAAGAGAAGACCGAGTTCGACGTGATCCTCACCGGCGACGGCGGCAAGAAGATCAACGTCATCAAGGAAGTCCGCGCCATCACCGGCCTGGGCCTGGGCGAAGCCAAGGCGCTGGTCGAGGGCGCGCCCAAGCCGGTCAAGGAAGGCGTCAACAAGGACGAGGCCGAGAAGATCAAGAAGCAGATCGAGGATGCCGGCGGCACCGTCGAGCTCAAGTAAGCTTCTTGCTTTTCAACCAGTGAAGGGGCGGTTCCAGCTGGAGCCGCCCCTTTTCTATTGCGGAGTCGGCTTGGGGTCCGGGTTGCCGGCGATGCCGGTCTTGTTCTGGCCTACGACCATCCTGTCGGGCGGCTGGGTGCCGTCCTGGCGGTTGGGACTGCCGGGCAGGTTGGGGCGCGCCTGAACCGATCCGGACGGCGGCGCGGCCGCAGCACCATTGGCGGCAGCCGCCTGACCGGCCTGCTCGAGCGCCTGCTGCGGGTCCATCCCGTTCTCGGCCGCGCCATTGAGAATTGCCGCGGCTGCCGGGTCGGACTGGGCGGCGGCATTCTGCAGGGCAGCTTCATCGGACTGCCCGCAGCCGGCAAGGATCAGGACAATAGCGGGAACGGCGCGGAAGAACATCGGCTGACCTCTCGAGGCGGTGAAGCGAGTCCAACCGGCGGAGCTTGCAAATGGTTTCCCTGCGACGCGCGCATTTCCCTCTTCACATCGCTGCAAATAGGATTATATCGGCGCCATCCAACAAATAGACGGCTCCGCCGCACGGTGACGTGCGTCCGGGGCCTTTCCTGCCCTCTCCGGGACAGGGCCCGATCTGGCGCACGGGCCGCACGCATTGGAGAGGAGCCAAGCAGGATGGCGCTCCACCGACCGTACCTCCGCTGACGCGGAGGTCGACAATGGGCTCCCGCTCATGCGGGTGCTCGACGGGCGAGCGCTTGCGAGCGGTCGCCCCAGCGCAGGGAACACCATGGCGACCAAGGCGATCGACGCACCCCGCAACACCTCCAGCGGGGCGAAGACCAATCAGCGGCGCATCCGCAAGATCTTCGGCAACATCCACGAAATTTCCGACATGCCGAACCTCATCGAGGTGCAGCGCGAGAGCTACGAGCAATTCCTCCGCTCCGATCCGGCGACCGGCTACGTCTCGGGGCTTGAGAAGACCTTGCGCTCGGTGTTCCCGATCCAGGACTTCGCCGGCACCGCCCATCTCGATTTCGATCGCTATGAACTCGAGGACCCCAAGTACGACACCGACGAGTGCCGGCAGCGCGGGCTGACCTATGCTGCCCCGATGCGCGTCACCCTGCGCCTGACCAGCTTCGAGATCGATCCCGAGACCGAGGCCAAGTCGGTCATCGATATCAAGGAGCAGGACGTCTACATGGGCGACATGCCGCTCATGACGATGAACGGCACCTTCATCATCAACGGCACCGAGCGCGTCATCGTCAGCCAGATGCACCGCTCGCCGGGCGTGCTGTTCGACCACGACCGCGGCAAGACCCATGCCAGCGGCAAATATCTGTTCGCCGCCCGCGTCATCCCCTACCGCGGCAGCTGGCTCGACTTCGAATTCGACGCCAAAGACATCGTCAACGTCCGCATCGACCGCAAGCGAAAGCTGCCGGTCACCGCGTTGCTCCATGCGCTGGGCCTGAGCAGCGAGGACATCCTCAACCACTTCTACAACCGCGTGAGCTATGTCCGCGGACCCAACGGCTGGCAGATCCCCTACTTCCCGGAAGCATGGCGCGGCCAGAAGCCGATGTACGACGTGGCCAACGCCGAGACCGGCGAAGTGGTGTTCAAGTCGGGCGAGAAGATCACGCCCCGTCGTGCCAACCAGGCAGCCAAGGAGGGCCTGAAGGACCTCATCATCCCGACCGAAGAGATCTTCGGGCGCTACTCCGCCTACGACCTCATCAATGAATCGACCGGCGAGATCTACATCGAGGCCGGCGACGAGGTCAGCGCCGAGAATCTCGAGAAGCTCGACAAGGCCGGCGTCGAGCGGCTCGAGCTGCTGGACATCGACTACGTCAACACCGGCCCGTGGATTCGCAACACGCTAAAGGCCGACAAGGCCGAGGACGCGGACCAGGCGCTGGCAGACATCTACCGCGTCATGCGCCCGGGCGAACCGCCGACGCGCGAGACGGCGGACGCCCTGTTCTACGGCCTGTTCTTCGATCCCGAGCGCTACGACTTGTCGGCCGTCGGCCGCGTCAAGCTCAACATGCGCCTCGGCCTCGAGGTCGAGGACACGGTCACCACCCTGCGCCGCGAGGACATACTCGCCGTCGTGCAGGAGCTGGTGAACCTCAAGGACGGCAAGGGCGAGATCGATGATATCGACAATCTCGCCAACCGCCGCGTCCGCTCGGTCGGCGAGTTGCTCGAGAACCAGTACCGGGTCGGGCTGCTGCGCATGGAGCGCGCGGTCAAGGAGCGGATGAGCAGCGTCGACGTGTCGACGGTGATGCCGAACGACCTCATCAACGCCAAGCCGGCGGTTGCCGCGGTGCGCGAGTTCTTCGGCTCCTCGCAGCTGTCGCAATTCATGGACCAGACCAATCCTCTGTCCGAGGTTACGCACAAGCGCCGTGTCTCGGCGCTTGGGCCGGGCGGCCTCACTCGTGAGCGCGCAGGCTTCGAGGTCCGCGACGTTCACCCGACCCACTATGGCCGGATTTGCCCGATCGAAACTCCCGAAGGGCCGAACATCGGGCTCATCAACAGCCTCGCCAGCTTCAGCCGGGTGAACAAATACGGGTTCATTGAGACGCCGTACCGCAGGGTGGTGGACGGCAAGGTCACCGACGAGGTCGTCTATCTCTCCGCCATGGAGGAAGCCAAGCATACGATCGCGCAGGCCAACGCCGAGCTCAATGCCGACGGCACCTTCGGCGAGGAGATCATCTCGGCTCGCCGGGGCGGCGACTTCCTGATGGCGCCGCGTGAGCAGATCACTCTCATGGACGTCAGCCCCAAGCAGCTGGTGTCGGTTGCGGCCTCGCTGATCCCGTTCCTCGAGAACGACGACGCCAACCGCGCACTGATGGGCTCGAACATGCAGCGCCAGGCGGTGCCCCTGCTCCAGGCCGAGGCGCCGTTGGTCGGCACCGGCATGGAAGAGACGGTTGCGCGCGATTCCGGCGCCGCCATCGCTGCTCGCCGCTCGGGCATCGTCGATCAGGTCGACGCGGCCCGCATTGTCGTGCGCGCAACCGGTGAGCTGCGCGCCGGCGAGAGCGGAGTCGACATCTACACCTTGATGAAGTTCCAGCGCTCGAACCAGAACACCTGCATCAACCAGCGGCCGCTGGTGAAGGTGGGCGACACGGTCGAGGCGGGTGACGTCATCGCCGATGGCCCGTCGACCCAGTTCGGCGAACTCGCACTCGGCCGCAACGTGCTCGTCGCCTTCATGCCGTGGAACGGCTACAATTATGAGGATTCGATCCTGATCTCGGAGCGGATCGTCAAGGACGACGTCTTCACCTCGATCCACATCGAGGAATTCGAGGTGATGGCCCGCGACACCAAGCTTGGGCCCGAGGACATCACCCGCGACATCCCGAACGTCGGCGAGGAGGCGCTTCGCAACCTCGATGAGGCGGGCATCGTCTACATCGGCGCCGAGGTGGAGCCCGGCGACATCCTGTGCGGCAAGATCACGCCCAAGGGCGAGAGCCCGATGACGCCCGAAGAAAAGCTGCTGCGCGCCATCTTCGGCGAAAAGGCGTCCGATGTGCGCGACACGTCGCTGCGCCTGCCCCCTGGCGTCCAGGGCACGGTGGTCGAGGTGCGGGTGTTCAACCGGCACGGCATTGACATCGACGACCGCACCCGGGCCATCCAGACGGAGGAAAAGGAGCGCCTGAAAAAGGACGCGGACGACGAGCGCGCGATCCTCAACCGCGCCACTTTCTCGCGACTCCGCGAGATGCTGCTCGGCCAGGTCGCGACGGCAGCGCCCAAGGGCCTGAAGAAGGGCTCGACCCTCGACGCTGACGTGCTCGAGAACGTCGAACGCCATGACTGGTGGAAGATCGCGGTCAAGGACGACGCTCGTCAGTCGGACCTCGAGGCGCTCAAGGCCCAGTATGACGAGGCGGTCGGGGTCATCACCCGCCGCTTCGAGGACCGGGTCGAGAAGCTGGAGCGCGGCGACGAACTGCCGCCGGGCGTGTTGAAGATGGTCAAGGTGTTCGTCGCGGTGAAGCGCAAGCTGCAGCCCGGCGACAAGATGGCCGGCCGCCACGGCAACAAGGGCGTGATCAGCCGGATCCTGCCCAACGAGGACATGCCGTTCCTTGAGGACGGGACCCCCGTCGACATCGTCCTCAACCCGCTGGGCGTGCCCTCGCGCATGAACGTCGGGCAGATCTTCGAGACCCATCTCGGCTGGGCCGCGCGCGGACTCGGCCAGCAGATCCAGCAGATGCTGGAGGGCATTCACGAGCGCGGCAAGGATGTGGCCGGCAAGGACGTCGCGGAGGTCCGGTCCAAGCTCAAGGACATCTACGGCGACCATTATGCCGGGGAGATCGATGCCCGTGGCGACGAGCAGGTGATGGAGCTTGCCTCCAACCTGATCGGCGGCATCCCGATGGGCACTCCGGTGTTCGACGGTGCACGCGAGCCGGACGTTTCGGAAATGCTCGACAAGGCGGGTCTCGATCCGTCCGGCCAGGTGATCCTGTTCGACGGCCGCACCGGCGACCCCTTCGATCGCAAGGTGACGGTGGGCTACATCTACATGCTGAAGCTTCACCACCTGGTCGACGACAAGATCCACGCCCGCTCGATCGGGCCCTACAGCCTGGTCACCCAGCAGCCGCTGGGCGGCAAGGCGCAGTTCGGCGGACAGCGCTTCGGCGAGATGGAGGTGTGGGCGCTGCAGGCCTATGGCGCGGCCTACACCCTTCAGGAAATGCTGACGGTCAAGTCCGACGACGTGATCGGCCGCACCAAGGTTTACGAGGCGATCGTCAAGGGCGACGACACGTTCGAAGCCGGCATCCCCGAGAGCTTCAACGTGCTCGTCAAGGAGATGCGCAGCCTCGGCCTCAACGTCGAGCTCGACAGCATCGTCGACGAGGACGAGGACGGCCCGACCGCAATCGCCGCCGAATAACCAGGATTTCACCCAGCCCCTCCCGCTCGGCGGGAGGGGTCAGGAGCAAGACATGAACGAACTGACGAACTTCGCGAACCCGATCGCCAAGCCCGAGACCTTCGACCAGATCCGCATTGGCATCGCGTCGCCCGACAAGATCCGCAGCTGGTCGTTCGGCGAGATCAAGAAGCCCGAGACGATCAATTACCGCACGTTCAAGCCAGAGCGTGACGGCCTGTTCTGCGCGCGCATCTTCGGTCCGATCAAGGACTACGAGTGCCTGTGCGGCAAGTACAAGCGCATGAAGTACAAGGGCATCGTGTGCGAAAAGTGCGGCGTTGAGGTCACCGTCTCCAAGGTGCGCCGCGAGCGCATGGGCCATATCGAGCTGGCCGCGCCGGTTGCCCACATCTGGTTCCTGAAGTCGCTGCCGAGCCGCATCGGCCTGCTGCTCGACATGCAATTGAAGCAACTGGAGCGCATCCTGTACTTCGAGAGCTACGTGGTGATCGAGCCGGGCCTGACGCCGCTCGAGAAGTATCAGCTGCTGACCGAGGACGAACTGCTCTCGGCGCAGGACGAATATGGCGAGGACGCGTTCAGCGCCGGCATCGGCGCGGAGGCCGTGCGCCAGATGCTCATCGACCTCGACCTCGAGGGCGAGCGCAAGGCGCTGCTCGAAGAGCTGGCGGTGACCAAGTCTGAGCTCAAGCCCAAGAAGATCATCAAGCGCCTGAAGGTCGTCGAGAGCTTCCTCGAATCCGGCAACCGGCCCGAGTGGATGATCCTCGAGGTGGTTCCCGTGATCCCGCCCGAGCTGCGCCCGCTGGTGCCTTTGGACGGCGGCCGCTTCGCGACCTCCGATCTCAATGATCTTTATCGCCGCGTCATCAACCGCAACAACCGCCTGAAGCGGCTGATGGAGCTGCGCGCGCCGGACATCATCGTGCGCAACGAGAAGCGCATGCTTCAGGAAGCGGTCGATGCCTTGTTCGACAATGGCCGCCGCGGCCGCACCATCACCGGCGCCAACAAGCGTCCGCTGAAGTCCTTGAGCGACATGCTCAAGGGCAAACAGGGCCGCTTCCGGCAGAATTTGCTCGGCAAGCGTGTCGACTATTCGGGCCGTTCGGTGATCGTCACCGGGCCGGAGTTGAAGCTCCACCAGTGCGGTTTGCCCAAGAAGATGGCGCTCGAGCTGTTCAAGCCGTTCATCTACTCGCGTCTCGACGCCAAGGGTCTGTCGATGACCTTGAAGCAGGCCAAGAAGTGGGTCGAGAAGGAGCGCAAGGAAGTCTGGGACATCCTCGACGAGGTGATTCGCGAGCATCCGGTGCTGCTGAACCGTGCGCCCACTCTCCACCGCCTCGGCATCCAGGCGTTCGAGCCGGTGCTGATCGAGGGCAAGGCGATCCAGCTCCACCCGCTCGTCTGCGCCGCCTTCAACGCCGACTTCGACGGCGACCAGATGGCTGTGCACGTGCCGCTGAGCCTTGAGGCCCAGCTCGAAGCGCGCGTGCTGATGATGAGCACCAACAACATCCTGTCGCCCGCCAACGGCAAGCCGATCATCGTCCCCTCGCAGGACATGGTGCTCGGCCTCTACTACCTCAGCATCGAGAAGGAGGGTGAGCCCGGCGAAGGCATGCTGCTCGCCGACATGGCCGAGGTCCACCAGGCGCTCGCCGCCGGGGCGGTGACCCTGCACACCAAGATCGTGAGCCGGGTCCCGCAGACCGACGAGGCCGGCAATACATACATGAAGCGCTTCGAGACTACCGCCGGCCGCATGCTGCTCGGCGAGACCCTGCCGAAGAGCCACAAGGTCCCGTTCGAGACGGTCAACCGGCTGCTGACGAAGAAGGAGATCGGCGACGTCATCGACATCGTCTATCGCCACACCGGCCAGAAGGAGACGGTGCTGTTCGCCGACGCGATCATGGCGCTGGGCTTCCGCCATGCGTTCAAGGCGGGCATCTCGTTCGGCAAGGACGACATGGTCATCCCCGGATCGAAGGTGGAGCTCGTCGACGAGACCCGCGCGCTCGTGAAGGACTATGAGCAGCAGTACCAGGACGGCCTGATCACCCAGCAGGAAAAGTACAACAAAGTGATCGACGCCTGGTCGCGTTGCGGCGACCGCGTCGCGCAGGAGATGATGAAGGAAATCTCCGCGACGCCGAAGGGCGAGGACGGGCGCGAGGCGCCGGTCAACTCGATCTACATGATGGCGCACTCCGGCGCCCGCGGCAGCCAGGCGCAGATCAAACAGCTCGCCGGCATGCGCGGGCTGATGGCCAAGCCGTCGGGCGAGATCATCGAAACCCCGATCATCTCCAACTTCAAGGAAGGGCTCACCGTCCTTGAATACTTCAACTCGACCCACGGCGCCCGCAAGGGCCTCGCCGACACGGCGCTGAAGACCGCCAACTCGGGTTACCTGACGCGGCGCCTCGTCGACGTGTCTCAGGACGCGGTCATCATCGAGGAGGATTGCGGCACCGAGCGGGCGCTCGAAATGCGCGCCATCGTCCAGGGCGGCGCGGTTATCGCCAGCCTCGGCGACCGTGTGCTCGGCCGCACGACGGCCGAGGACATCGTCGACCCGAAGTCCGGCGACACCATCATCCCGGAAGGCACTTTGCTGGACGAGCCGATGGTCGCGCGGATCGAGGAGATCGGCCTCCAGGGCGTCAAGATCCGCAGCCCCCTGATCTGCGGGTCGAAGCAGGGCGTCTGCGCCAGGTGCTACGGGCGTGATCTCGCCCGCGGCACGCCGGTGAACATCGGCGAGGCAGTGGGCGTGATCGCCGCGCAGTCGATCGGCGAGCCAGGCACCCAGCTGACGATGCGGACCTTCCACATCGGCGGCGCCGCCCAGCTCAACGAACAGTCGAACCTCGAAGCGCCGGTCGACGGCACGGTCGAGCTTCGCGACATGCCGACCATCACCGATCCGCGCGGCCGCCACGTGTCCCTGTCGCGCTCGGGCGAGATCGCGATCCTCGACATGGACGGACGCGAACTGTCCACGCACCGCGTGCCTTATGGCGCGCATCTGCTGTGCGAGAGCGGGCACATCGTCAGCCGCGGCGACCGCATCGCGGAGTGGGACCCGAGCTTCAGCCCGGTGATCACCGAGCGTGCCGGCACGGTCAAGTATCAGGACCTGATCGAGAACCGCACAATGACCGAGCAGGTCGATGAATCGACCGGCATCGCCCAGCGCGTGGTGATCGACGACATGTCCAAGTCAAAGAAGGACACACTGGCGCCGCGCCTGACCATGACCGGCTCCGACGCGGGCGAGGCGGGCGTCTATCGCCTGGCCGCTGGCGCGATCGTCGCCGTCGAGGACGGCCAGCAGGTCGAAGCCGGCGAAGTGCTCGCCCGTCTGCCGCGCGAAGCGGCGCGGACCCGCGACATCACTGGCGGTCTGCCGCGGGTCGCGGAGCTGTTCGAAGCCCGCAAGCCCAAGGAGAATGCGATCATCGCCAAGGTCTCGGGCAAGGTCTCGTTCCGCAAGGACTACAAGGCCAAGCGCAAGATCGCGATCATCCCCGACGACGGCTCGGAGGCGGTCGAGTATCTGGTGCCCAAGTCGAAGGTGATCGACGTCCAGGAGGGCGACTATGTGAAGCGCGGCGACAACCTCGTCGGCGGTTCACCCGACCCCCACGACATCCTGGAGGTGCTGGGCGTCGAGGCGCTTGCCGAATATCTCGTCAGCGAGATCCAGGAGGTCTATCGGCTCCAGGGCGTGAAGATCAACGACAAGCACATCGAGGTAATCGTTCGCCAGATGCTGCAGAAGGTCGAGATCACCGACGGCGGCGACACCACCTTGCTGGCCGGCGAACAGGTCGACCGCGAGGAGATGGACGAGGTCAACTCGCGCCTCGACAAGAAGCAGAAGCCCGCAGAGGGCAAGCCGGTGCTGCTCGGCATCACCAAGGCCAGCCTGCAGACCCGCAGCTTCATCTCGGCCGCCTCGTTCCAGGAGACGACGCGGGTGCTGACCGAAGCCTCGGTGCAGGGCAAGATCGACAGCCTCAACGGCCTCAAGGAGAATGTCATCGTCGGCCGCCTGATCCCGGCGGGCACCGGCGCCGGCATGAACCGCCTGCGGGTCGCGGCGACCAGCCGCGACACGGCGCTGCGCGCCGCGCACCGCAAGATCCAGGAGTCGCTGATCCTTCCCGACAGCGCCGCCGAGGAGCATGCGGCCGAGCTCGCCCAGGGGCCGGAAGCGGCGATCCACGCAGACTCGCTGGGCGAGGTCGCACCGTCCGGCCACGGCCGCGACGCCGACGCCGGCGAGTATCTCCAGGACTAGGCACTCTCCTCTCCTGCCGTTGCGGAAGGAGACGTGGGCAAAAGAAAACCCCGCCGGAGCAGCCGCTCCGGCGGGGTTTTTTACGTTCGAAGCGGCAGCGGGCTTAACGCTTGCACTCGCCCCGCTTGATCATTTCCTCGGTGCAGTTCGCAACCGATTCGACGTCGCGAGCAGCACCGCGCACAGTGTTGCACGCGCTCAGGACCACGGCTGCCCCCAGAATTCCCACCGTCATAGCTTTGCGGATCATTGATCGTCCTCCAAATCGTGGTGCCAGCTGGAACGCTGCGGAGCCGGAACGGCTCCATCCGGGCCTACTCCCCGGGGAAAATTATGAGAAGTCCCAGATCAAATCGCAACGGGGGCGGCAATGTGGGGATGCGGATCATAAGCGTCGAAGGCGAAATCGTCGGGCTCATAGTCGAACAGCGACTGCCCGCGATCTTTGAGCACCAGGCGCGGTAGCGGCCTCGGGTCGCGGCCGAGCTGAAGCCGCGCCTGCTCCAGGTGGTTCGAGTAGAGGTGAACGTCGCCCCCCGTCCAAACGAACACCCCCGGCTCAAGCCCGCACTCGCGCGCAAGCATGTGAGTCAGCAATGCGTAGCTGGCGATGTTAAACGGTACGCCGAGGAAAAAGTCGGCGCTGCGCTGATAGAGCTGCAGATTGAGGCGCGCGCCCGCCACCTGCGTCTGGAACAGGCAGTGGCAGGGCGCGAGCGCCATGCGGTCGATCTCACCCGGGTTCCAGGCGGTGACGATCTGGCGCCGCGATGACGGGTCACGCCGGATCAGCTCGATGAGGCCGCGGATCTGGTCGATGACGCGCCCGTCGGCAGTCTCCCAGCGCCGCCACTGCTTGCCGTAGACAGGCCCGAGATCACCGTTCTCATCCGCCCACTCGTCCCAGATGCTGACCTTGCGCTCCTTGAGCCAGGCGATGTTGGTGTCGCCGCGAAGAAACCACAAAAGCTCGACGATGATCGAGCGCAGGTGGAGCTTCTTGGTGGTCAGCAGCGGGAAACCTTCGGCAAGGTCGAAGCGCAGCTGGGCCCCGAACAGGCTGAGCGTGCCAGTTCCGGTTCGGTCCTGCTGCTCGACGCCCTCGTCGAGGATGCGCTGCATGAGGTCGAGATATTGGCGCATGGTTCAGCATAACTAGCCGCTGGGCATGGCGGCACAAGGCGCGACGAATGAACCGATTTGGCAGAAACCACGCTCCAGCTCGGACGCGGTTCCGCTAGGCCGCTCGCCCGGCTCGCCATATCTCGGGCGGGATGCGATATCAGCGTGCCGAACTCCCGCTAAAGCTCGACGGACACGAAGTAGCCCGCAAGTTTTTCGCCGGCTGTTTCGAGGAGGACGACAGCGACATGGAAAGCCTGTGGGTTGCCCATGTCGATGGGCAAGCGCGATGCCTGCACCTGGCTCGGTACCAGGGAGACGCTTGGGGCGCCGATCTGCCGGTGCGCTCAATCATTGCCGACGCGGCCGTTCATGGGAGCGTCGGGATGGTGCTGGCCCACAATCATCCGAGCGGGGATCCGCGCCCAAGCGAGGCAGACTGCCGGGCAACCCGCCGCCTGGCCGTGGCGGCCGAAGCGCTCGACTGCACGATCCTCGATCATCTGGTGTTCGGCGGCAGCGATTGCGCAAGTTTCCGCCGTCTCGGGCTACTTTAGCACTGGCACCCTAGCGCTGCCCCTTGCAGGGGCGGATTTCGGCCGGCTTCGGCTTCGCGCGCGCAATCTTGAACGCAAGGAAGTAAGAATCACCGCCCGGCAGTGCCGCCGCGCGCACCGGCTTCATGCCTACGGCCGCGAATTCGCATCTCAGCAGCACCGGCGGGATGCCGTGTCGCTTCACCGGTCGGTCAGCATCGACGACCACCACTTCGCCGTCGGGTTTCAGCCCGTCACGCAGCCGCCAGAGGAAGGCATATGGGCTTTCCACCTCATGGTACATGTGGACCAGGAAAATGCGGTCGAACGAGGCCCTCGGCAGCATCGGATCGTCGGGCTTGCCGAGCAGTACAGCGACATTGTCGAGATTCTCCCGCTGGATGCGCTGCAGCAGCAGGTCGCGCGTCGCGGGCACGATGTCCTCCGCCAACACCCGCCCCCGGCGGCCAACCGCAGGGGACAGGCGCACGGTGTAATAGCCCTCGCCAGCGCCAATGTCGGCAACCCACATCCCCGGCTTCACGCCGGCAAGCGCCATCACCCGCTCGGCCTCGCCAACGCGATCGCGCGCGTCCTCGGTGGAGAAGCTGTCGCTGACGATTGGCGCCACCGGGCGCTCCGCCTTCGGAAACCGCTGCTGGTCCGGCGGCTCCGCAGCCCGGCACCCGCCGAGCAGCAGCAGCGTGGCAAGGGCCAGGGCAGCGGCGCGCAAGTCGCTACTCGACATCCTCGACCTCGACCCGCTCCCCGGTCACGCGCTGCGACAGAGCGGCGGCCATGAAGCGGTCGAGGTCGCCGTCGAGCACGTCACCGGGAGCGGTGGACGTCACGCCCGTGCGCAGGTCCTTCACCAACTGGTACGGCTGCAGCACGTAGGAACGGATCTGGTGGCCCCAGCCGATGTCGGTCTTCTGCGCGTTCTGGGCGCTCGCCTCCGCCTCCCGCTTCTGCAGCTCGGCCTCGTACAGTCGCGCCTTGAGCTGCTTCATCGCCTCGGCGCGGTTCTTGTGCTGGGAACGCTGATTCTGGCAGGCGACGACGATCCCCGTCGGCACGTGGGTGATACGCACGGCGCTGTCGGTGGTGTTGACGTGCTGCCCGCCGGCGCCGGAGGCACGATAAGTGTCGACCCGGAGGTCTGATTCGTTGACCTCGATGTCGATGTCGTCATCGACCTCCGGATAAACCCAGACGCTTGAAAAACTGGTGTGGCGGCGCGCCGAGCTGTCGTACGGACTGATCCGCACCAGGCGGTGAACCCCGCTTTCGGTCTTGAGATTGCCGTAGGCATTCTCACCCTTGACCAGCAGCGTCGCCGACTTGATCCCCGCCTGCTCGCCGGCGTGGTGATCGACCAGCTCGACCTTCATCCCGCGGCGTTCCGCCCAGCGCGTGTACATGCGCTGCAGCATCTCTGCCCAATCCTGGCTCTCTGTACCGCCTGCCCCGGCATTGATCTCGATATAACTGTTGTTCGCATCGGCTTCGCCGGCGAGCAGCGCCGCGACCTTGTCGCGCTCGGCGCGCTCGGCAAGCTCGGCGAGCGCCCGAACACCGTCGTCGACCAGCGCAGCGTCGCCCTCGGCCTCGGCCATCTCAATGAGTTCCGCAGTGTCGGCAAGCTCACGCTCGATCGCCCGGGTAGCCTCGATCGCCTCCTCCAGCCGGCGGCGTTCGCGCATCACCTCCTGCGCCGCCTTGGGATCATTCCACAGACTGGGATCCTCGACCTTGCCGTTTAGCTCCTCCAGCCTGCGAAGCGCCCGGTCCCAGTCGAGGAAGCGGCGCAGCAGTGCGGTGGCGGCGTGAATCTGGTCGATCGAGGCTTGCGCTTCGGCGCGCATGGCATGTCGGCTTTCGTGGGTGGCGCAAAGCCCCGCCTATTAGGTGGTCGGCTGGCTTGGCAAGGGCGTTGGGGTGGACGGCTGCTGCTCGGTTTCGGCCGGCGTGGTTTCTGACCGGCGCTCCGCCGGGCGCTGCTGCTGCTGCCGTTGCCGCTGCTGCTGAAGCTGGCGCCTCCGCTCCAGCATCTGCTGCATGCGTGGGTCGCGCGCATCCGGCCGGTCACCCTGGTCTCCGAAATTCCCAAAATAGGCGTCGCCGCTCGCTCGCCGATAGGATCGCCGCGGCTCGGTCTGCGGCTGGAAGGCTTCCCAGATCACCGGGGACTTTGGGTCCTCGCGCGTCGGGAAGGTCCCGTAGACCCGGCGGCCGGAGGTCCGGTCGACCCGCACCCAGCGAATGCCAGTAGGCGCCACGAACGGCACCGCCGGCATGCCTTCGAAGGCCACCTTGGCGAATTGCTTGAAGATTGGCGCGGCAATGCGGCCGCCCTGGGCGCCGTGGCCCATCGGCCGCGGCTGGTCATAACCGATGTAGACGCCGGCGACGATGTCGGGGCTGCCACCAATGAACCAGACGTTGGTCGGGCCTGACGTGGTGCCGGTCTTGCCGAACAAGGGTCGGTTCAGGTCGCGCAGTACGGTGGCCGTGCCGCGCTCGACGACGCCGGTGAGGATGTGGACCATCTGGAAGGCGGCCATCGGATCAAGCAATTGCTTGTAGCGCGAGGGGGGCCGCGGCATCCCCTGCCCGTCCCAGTCCGCCGCATTGCAATTGCCCATCAGTTCGCAGCGATTGTCAGACCGGTAGATGACCTTGCCGCCTCGGTCCTGAACCAGGTCGATCAGCGTGGGCCGAACCGAACGGCCGTGATTGGCCATGATCGCATAGGCATTGGTGAGCTTGAGGACCGTGGTGTCGCCCGCACCCAGCGAAATCGAAAGATAATTGGGGTAATCGCCAACGCCCAGCTTCTTGGCACTGTCAATGATCTTGCCCATGCCCGTCTGTGAGGCGGCGCGGACAGTCATCAGGTTGCGCGACTGCTCGACGCCCCAGCGCATTGTCCTGGGCCCGGAATAGCGCCGGTCGAAATTGACGAAGCACTTGTTGCCGAGCCCTGCGCCCTGCCAGACGCAGAACGGCGAATCGACAATGATCGAAGCGGGCGTCATGCCGTTCTCCAGCGCCGCCTGATAGACGATCGGCTTGAACGCCGAGCCGGGCTGCCGCAGCGCCTGGGTGGCGCGATTGTAGCTCGAACCGATGACATCGAAGCCGCCCTGCATTGCCAGCACCCGCCCGGTGCGCACTTCCTCGGCCACGAACCCGCCGCCGATCTCGGGTACCGAGCGCAGCGCGAAGCTGTTGGTGCCCAGCGGCTTGACGATGATGATCATGCCCGGCTTGAGATGGCCGAACGCTGCGCCGCCGACGCCGCGTTTGGGCTGCGACGCCGCCGAGGCCGGCAGGACGCCGGTGGATCCGTTCGTGAAGCCGATCCGAGCCTGGGCGCCGCTCTTCGACAGCACCACCGCTTTGCGCCAGTCGGGAAAGCCGGTGCCGACCGGCGTGCGATCGAGCTGGCCGGCCCAGTCACCATCAAGGTCGACGCTGAGTTCCAGGTCGCGCCAACCCCGGCCGCCATCGAACTTGGCAAGCCCCTCGCGCAGCGCTTCGGCGGCGGCGTCCTGCATGTGCGGGACCATTGCGGTGCGCACCCACAGCCCGCCGGCATAGACGCTGTTGGGACCGTCATCGGCCTTTTCGCCGAAGCGCTTGAGAAGGATCCGGCGCACTTCCTCCATGTAATATCCGCCCTGTTGGCGGAACTTCTCATTGCTGCCGTAGCGGATGGTCCCGAGGGGGGCGGCCGCCGCGGCTGCCCGCTCGGCGGCGGTGATGAAGCCGTTGCTCTCCATCTCGCGAAGCACGTAGTTGCGGCGATCTATGGCGCGGGCGGTGGCGCGCACCGGATCATAATTGGCTGGCGCCTTGGGAAGTACGGCAAGGTAGGCTGCTTCTGGCAGGTTCAGCTCCGCCACGTCCTTGTCGAAATAGGCACGGCTTGCCGCCTGCACACCATAGGCGTTACGGCCGAGAAAGATCTGGTTGAGGTAAAGCTCCAGGATCTGCTGCTTGCTCAGCGTCGATTCGAGACGGAATGCCAGGATCGCCTCGCGAACCTTGCGGCCGATCGAATAGCTGGAATCCTGGAGCAGCGCCTTGGCCACCTGCTGGGTAATCGTCGATCCGCCCTTCGCGCGGCCGCCGCTGACGCTCTTGGCGGTATAGTCGAACACCGCGCCGACGAGCCCCGGATAGTCGATGCCGCCATGGCGAAAGAAGGTCTTGTCCTCGGCGGCGAGGAAGGCATTGAGCACCAGCGGCGGATATTCGTCGAACGCGAGCTCCACCCGCCGCTCGCGGGCGAAGGTCTGGATGGGGTTGCCGTCATTGCCGCGGACGTTGGATGGCAGCGGCGGCTGATAGGCAAGAAGCTTCTCGGACGAGGGCAGTCCCGTTGCGAAGAATACCCAGACCGAGGCGAACAACAGGAACCCGCCCGCCGCGAGCCAGGCGAGACGGCGCACCCAGCGGCGCGAGAACCAGGGGTCGAGGCGCGCGTGGACCCACCGGTTGAAGGCCACCAGGTCGGGGAGATCGAGCCGTGGGACGGACAGGCGTTCGAACTTCATCTGCCGTTGCATCTAGCGCCTCGCGCCAAATGCTTAAAGCCCGATCAGCGACCAGCGCGTGCCGCGACGTGCGCTTCGACCGCTTCGGCGAGGGCGGCGACCAGCTTGGCCCGCTGTTCGGGGGAGCGCAGGATCAACTCGTCTTCGGCGTTGCTGAGATAGCCGGCCTCGAACAGAACGGCACTGGTCTGCGCCCGCCGCAGAACGTGAAAGCTTGCGAAGCGGTGCGGCTCGGGGCGAAGGCCGACGCGGCCGCTGGCCTTGCGCACCAGCCGCGAGGCGAGCTCCGCGGACGCATTCATCTGCCCGCGGGTGGCAAGGTCCGAAAGCAGCGATTCGACGGTGTCCCCGCCAGCGCCTCCGACACTGGCACCGCGATTCTCGACCGCCGCGAAGCGGGCAGCGTCCTCGTCGGAGGCAATGTCGGAGAGCGAATAGACGCTGGCGCCGCGCGCCAGCGGGTTGGGAGCACTGTCCATGTGTATCGACAGGAACAGGCTGGCGCCAAGGCGGCGGGCAATGCCGGCGCGCTGTTCAAGGGTCAGATACTGGTCGGCGACACGGGTCATGGCGACGCGCACGCGGCCACGTCTGACCAGCGCATCGCGCAGCTCGGACGCCAGCGCCAGAGTCAGCTGTTTTTCCAGGATTTCGCCAGACACCGCCGTTGCGCCCGGGTCGCGGCCGCCGTGGCCGGGGTCGATCAGGACGATCGGCCGGCCGGGCACCCTCGCCTCATGGACTTGGACCCCCGAAGTCGCGGCCGCGATCGGCACCGTGACCTTGCCCTGGCGAGCCTCGCCGAACAAAGCGCGGCCGCTGTCGCCATGACCCGCAGCGCCACCCCGGCTCGCGCCGGCGACCAGCACCAGCGCGATCGCCGCCGCACCGGCAAGCGCCAGGCCTGCTGCCGTCCCCGTCCCTCGCAAGCGCCAGCCCATCCGGCTCAAACCCCGTGCTCTCCCCGCTTTGTATCACGCGAATGTGGTTAATGGACAATTATCCCGTTGCCGCCGCGAAACGGCCCCCGCGCAGGTTGCGGCTGCGTCTGGGGGGTGCTAGGCCGATGCGGCAGCGGGCTCGCCCCGCGCACCAGCGCCGCGGCCGATGCAAGGCTCGCGGTATCACAGGTTGACGCTGCATGATGCCACAGAACGCCCTGCCCTCGCTCTTTGCCGAGCAGGCGGGTGCGTCTCCCGCGGAATACCCCGGAATGGCAAGTGCAGCAGAGGCACATCTCCCACATCTCGCCAGGGCCCGCGGCAGTTCGCCGCCGGGCCTGGCCCAATTCAGCGCGCGCCGCCGGCTAGGTCGGCTTGCATGGCGCGCCCGGAGAATTTTCAATGTCCATGCGCATGCTGATCGACGCGCGCCACCCGGAGGAAACTCGGGTCGCGGTCGCCAAGGGTAACCGGATCGAGGAATTCGATTTCGAATCCGCCGAGCACAAGCAGCTCAAAGGTAATATCTATCTCGCCAAGGTGACCCGCGTCGAACCGTCGCTCCAGGCGGCGTTCATCGACTACGGCGGCAATCGCCACGGATTCCTCGCCTTCAGCGAGATCCATCCCGATTATTACCAGATCCCGAAGGCCGACCGCGACGCCTTGCTGCGCGAGGAGGCGGAGCACGCCGCCGAGGAAGAGCGGCTGCGCGCCGCGGAACTTGACGCCGACTACGACGATGGCGAGGGCACCTTGGAGGAGGTTTCCGAACCGGCTGAAGATGATGAGGTCGGGTTGGAGGGCAACGGCGACGATGCCGTCGAGACAGGCACCGGCTCGAGCCGCTCGCCGGTAGACGAGTCGGCGGCCGACGAATTGCGCAAGAAGCGCCAGGCGCTGCGCCGCCGGTACAAGATCCAGGACGTGATCCAGCGCCGCCAGGTGCTGCTGGTCCAGGTCGTCAAGGAAGAGCGCGGCAACAAGGGCGCGGCGCTGACCACCTATCTCAGCCTCGCCGGCCGCTATTGCGTGCTGATGCCGAACACCAGCCATGGCGGCGGCATCAGCCGCAAGATTTCAAACGGCGCCGACCGCAAGCGGCTGAAGTCGATCATGTCGGACCTCAACCTGCCCTCGACCATGGGGCTGATCGTCCGCACCGCTGGCCTGTCCCGCACCAAGACCGAGATCAAGCGCGACTTCGACTATCTCGCGCGGCTTTGGGACGAGGTGCGCGAGCGCACCTTGAGCAGCTCGGCCCCGGCGCTGATCTATCGCGACAGCGACCTCATCAAGCGCGCCATCCGCGATCTCTACCATCGCGAGATCGACGAGGTCCTGGTCGAGGGCGAAGAAGGCTATCGCGCCGCCCGCGGCTACATGAAGCTGCTGATGCCCAGCCACGTCCGGCGCGTGACGCAGCACGTCGAATCGACACCCTTGTTCCAGCGCTACGGCGTCGAGGACCAGCTCTCCGCCATGTACCAGCCGGTCGTCCAGCTGAAGTCCGGCGGCTATCTGGTGATCAACCCGACCGAGGCGCTCGTTTCCATCGACATCAACTCGGGGCGGGCGACCCGCGAGCACAACATCGAGCAGACCGCTTTCGCGACCAACCTCGAGGCCGCCGCGGAGATCGCCCGGCAGCTGCGGCTGCGCGACATGGCCGGACTGATCGTCATCGACTTCATCGACATGGAGCAGTCGAGCCATGTCCGGAAGGTCGAGAAGGCGATGAAGGAAGCGCTGAAGAACGATCGCGCCCGCATCCAGGTGGGCCGCATCAGTTCGTTCGGGTTGATGGAGATGAGCCGGCAGCGCCTGCGCACCGGCGTGCTCGAGGCCTCGACCAAGACCTGCCCCCATTGTGAAGGCTCGGGGCTGATGCGCACTGCCGCTTCGGCGGGTCTGAGTGCATTGCGCATGATCGAGGACGAGGCGACCCGCGGCCGCGGCGAGAAGATCCTGCTGCGTGCCGGCCGCGAGGCTGCGGTCTATCTGCTCAACAAGAAGCGCAGCGAACTTGCCGACATAGAGCAGCGCTACGGAGTGTCGATCGAGGTCGCAATCGACGATGCCTTCGAAGGCGCGCGGATGAGCGTCGAAAGCTCGGGACCGCGGCCGATCGCCCCGCCGCGCGTCGAACAGCTCGCGCCGCCAGCGCCGGTCGATGACGAGGACGAGGAGGACGTCGAGGAAGAAAGCGACGCCGAAGTCGACGACGAAGATGCCGATCCAGTCCAGGTAGGCAGCGAGCGTGGCGAGACACGCGGCGAAGAGGGCGATCGGCACAAGCGCCGGCGTCGCCGCCGTCGCGGCGGGCGCGGCCGCAGCCGCCGCGAGGAGGGCCAGCCCGACGCCGCCTCGGCTAGTGAGCCTGAGGCTCAGTCCAGCCAGGACGAGCCCGAGGCCGCCGACGCGCCGGACGCCGAAGCAGCCGAGCCCACGCCAGAGGCCGAGCCGAAGCGTCGGCGCAGCCGCCGCAAGGCAGCTCAGGAAGCGGAATCGCCCGTCGAACCGGAAAGCTCGCCGATGATCGAGCGGCCGATGTCCGAGGAGCCGCCGATCGCCGAGACCGCCGCGGCGGAGGAACCCCGGCCGAAGACCCGCCGCCGGCCCCGCGCCCGCAAGGACGAAGCTCCTGCCGAAGCGGTGATCGCGGTTCCCGAGCCGGCACCGGCCAACGCGCCGCCCGCCGAAATCGCGGACGAGCCCGCCGCCGCGGCCGAGCGGCCCAAGCGCCGGTCGCGAACCAGGAAGAGCGAAGCCCAGGCTCAACCCGCCGAGGCCGCCCCGGAGCCGGAGAAGGAGCCGGAGGCCGCGGTCGCCGCGGCCGAGCCGGCGACCGTTCCGGCTGCCGACAACGACTCGGCAGCGCCAGGCGACCCGCCGCGCCGCGGCTGGTGGCAGCGCACGTTCGGCTGAACGGTCCGCGCTCTCCGGCAGCCGTGGCTTTCACCTCTCGTTCAGCCCGCGCGAGCCAACCGGTGGCGATGAGGATCTCCCCGTTGCGGCTCGCGCGCATGCTGATGCTCGCGCTGGTTCTGGCGCTCGCGGTGGTGCGTCCGGCAGCGGCCCAGTCGGTGCTGCGCGACAGCGAAACCGAGTTGCTGTTCCGCGACATATCCAGACCCCTGATCGCGGCCGCCGGCCTCGATCCCAAGACCAATGTCGTCCTGCTCAACGATCCCGAGATCAACGCCTTCGTGGCCCAGGGCCAGACGGTGTACCTTCAGTCCGGCCTGATCACCGCGTCGGACAACGTCAATCAGGTCCAGGGCGTGATTGCCCACGAGTTGGGGCACATTGCGGGCGGCCACTCGATCCGCATGGCCGGTGGAGTCAGCGAGGCCACGGGTATCACCGTTGCGACCATGCTGCTTGGCGCCCTGGCGATGGCGGCGGGCGCGGGCGATGCGGCAATGGGGATCATGATGGCTGGCCAGCGTGCGGCCATCGCCAAGTTCCTCGCCTTCAGCCGCACGCAGGAAAGCTCGGCCGACCTCGCCGGCGCGCGCTATCTGTCGGCGGCGGGGATCAGCGGGCGCGGCAGCGTGGAATTCTTCAAGAAGCTGACGAACCAGGAGTATCGTCTCGCGATCTATGCGAAGGACAGCTACGATCGCACTCACCCGCTCAGCCAGGAGCGGGTGACCACATTGCAGGAACTCTACTCGAAGGACCCGGCGTGGGACCGCCCGCCGGATCCGCAGCTGGAAGCCAGGTTCCAGCGGGTCAAGGCCAAGCTGACCGGCTTCGTCAATCCCAAGCAGGCGACCGTCAAATATCCCGAGAGCGACAAGAGCGTCCCGGCGCATTACGCGCGCGCCTACGCCTATCATGTCGGCGCCTATCCGGAGAAGGCGCTGAGCGAGGCGAACGCGCTGCTTGCCACCAACCCCGATGATCCGTTCTTCTTGGAACTGAAGGGGCAGATTCTGCTCGAGTCGGGCCGCCCCATGGAGGCGATCGCGCCGCTGCGCGAGGCGACCCGGCGCTCGGGCGACGATCCGCTGATCGCTTCGATGCTCGGCCACGCGTTGATCTCGACGGAGCGCAAGGAGCATTTCGCGGAGGCCAAGCAGGTGCTGAAGAGCGCGGTCAACCGCGACAATCAGAACCCGTTCGCTTGGTACCAGCTCGGCATCATCTACGATCGCGAGGGCGACCCCGCTCGCGCCGCCCTCGCAACGGCCGAGCGCAACAATTTGGAAGGCAAGCCCAAGCTGGCGCTCGCCAGTGCCGAGCAGGCGCTCAAGGGAATACCCAGCGGGACCCCCGATTATCTGCGCGCTCAGGACATCGCCCTGGTGTCGCGCGCCGAGCTGAAAAAAGACAAGAAGAACAGGTCCAAGGATTGAGCGGCTCCGAAGTCAGGGCCGGTCGGGGACTGGGCTCCGCCCTCATCGGCGGGTTGATCGGGTCGGCCGTGACCGCCGGGCTGCTGGTCCTCGCAGGTCCGCAACTGTTCGGCGAGCGCATGGTCCGCGAGGCCCTGCTCGCCAATCCCCAGATCCTGGTCGAAACCGCGGATGCGCTGCGCGACCGCCAATATGCGCCGACGCTCGCGGCCAACCGCGCCGCCATTGAGACGCCGTTCGCCAATTCGTGGAAGGGCGCTGCGAAGCCGGAGGTGGTGCTGGTCGAGTTCCACGACTATGCCTGCACCTATTGCCGCGCCAGCAATCCGCACATCGAGCGGCTGCTGAAGGAGGATGGCGGCCTCCGTGTCGTCTACCGCGACCTGCCGATCCTCGGGCCCAACAGCGTCGCCGCGGCGCGGCTGGCGCTGGCCGCCTCGAAGGCCGGGCGCTTCCATCAGTTCCATGACGCTCTTTATGCAGCAGGGCGCCCCTCGCCCGAGGCGCTCGCCGCCGCCGCCCAGGCCGCGGGCATTCCGGCCGAGCCGCCCGCGAGCCAGGAAATCGAGGCCGAGCTGAAGAAGAACTTCGAGCTTGCCGGCCGGCTCGGGGCGACCGGCACGCCCTTGTTCGTGGTCGGCGATCGGGTGATGAACAGCGCCGTGGGCTACGATGCTTTGAAGCAGGCCGTGGCGGACGCCCGCGCTCGCAAGGGCTGATCGCCGATCAGCTCCGAAACCGGCGCAGGAAGGCGTCGATGGCCGCGACCGCCTCTGGCTCACCGAGATCGGGCGCGTGCCCGACCCCGGGCACCGACACCAGCTGCACGTCGTCGCCTGCCTGCTGCATCGCCGCAGCGGTCTCCGGCGACAGCAGGTCGGTCTCCTCTCCGCGGACGATCAGCAGCGGCTTGCGGGCGAGCTGCCGGTACAAAGGCCACATGTCGAATACCCGGCCGCCGCTAGGCCCGTCGAACGCGCGGGCGATCGCCATGTCGTAGTCGAAGACGATTCGACCCCCCTCTTCACGGCACAGGCGCTGCGCAGCGCGAATCCAGTCTTCGGGACCGTTGCCCGCCGGCAAGTGATTGTTGATGCCGGCTACGTACGCGCCGGCTTCGGACCAATTCGCGAAGTCGACTCCTTTGCCGACATAGCCGCGGATGCGATCGAGCCCGGCATCCTCGAGCGCCGGGCCAATATCGTTGAGCAGCGCCCCGGCGATGCGCTCCAGGTGGGTTGCCGCAACCATCATCGTCACCAGTCCGCCAAGCGAGGTGCCGATGAAGACCGCGCGGGGAATCTGCAGATGGTCGAGCAGCCCGACAACGTCGGCGGCATAAGTGACTGGAGTATAGCGCTCCGGCTGCGGATCACGGTCGCTGTTGCCGCGACCTCGGAAGTCCATGGTGATGATCCGGAACTCGCCCGCGTAGCGGCCCGCCAGAGCAGCGAAGTCGCGCGAGTTGCGGGTGAGGCCGTGCAGACAAAGCAGCGGCGGGCGGTCCGCCGGCCCCGCATAGTCGCGATAGAAGATCTTCAGGCCATCAGGGCTGGTCCAATAGCATGCGCTCCAGGGAGCATCCTGCGCTTCCGGGGCCGTTGAATTGCGCGACATGCGAACCTCTCGATTGCTGGTTGAGCGCCCTATCGCGCGGCGAGCCCTTCGCTCAACAGCCGGTTGGCGGCCGCCGCGACCTCGTCCGGGTCGCCATTGCCCCAGACGGCGAACCGCAGGCCCAGGAAAACATTGGCCCCCATGATTGCCCAGGCGGTGACTTCGGCGGCTAGCGCCGAACCGTCGAGCCGGATCTCGCCGCCCTGTGCGGCCTTGGCCAGTCGCGCTGCAATGCGTCCGGCAGTGTTCTCGTAATGGGCGCGAAAGCCGGCAGGATCGACGAATTCGGCTTCATCGATGATCCGGTATACTTCCTTGTGTTCGGCCGCGAAGCGGAGGAAGGCGGCGAGCGCCAGCCGTTCGGCGTCAAGGCCGTCCCTGGCATCCTTTAGCGCGGGCGCGACGTGGGCGCGGACCTGGTCCGACATGTCCCGCACGAGAGCCTGGAACACTTCCTCCTTGCTGTCGAAATAGGTGTAGAAGGTCCCGAGCGCGACCTTGGCGCGGCTGGTGATGCCGACGATGGACGCGTCGGAATAGCCGCGATCCCCGAATTCCTGAAGTGCTGCCCGGAGGATCTTGCGCAACGTTCGCTCGCCCCGGGCAGTACGCGGCGCCTTGCCGTCGCTGGCAGCCGCCCGGACCGCCGTATCGATGGCGACGTCGCCACGCTGCCCGCCTTCGGAGCGCGCCTCCCGGGAAAGACTTTGTGCCAACAACCCCCCTTGTCGCGACTGCCGGATCATGTAAAGTTGAAACCCGGTTCATGTTTCAATAGCGCTGATGGGAGGCGCTAGCAATCGGGGAATTTTCCCGCGTCAGAACCAGGGGAGAGTGAGATGACGAGTCGCGAGGGGGCGGTGCGCCGCAAGTTGCTGTGTTCGATCGGGCTGCTGGCCATGATCACTTCGGCGCCGGGCGTTGCCCAGCAGGCCGGGGTCGCCGAGCCCCCGGCTGATGCCAGCCAGGTGCCGGGCGAGGAATCGGCTCCTCCCGCCGATGCTCAGACGCGGGACCAGGCGGCGGCGGCCACGGACCAGGACATCGTCGTCACGGCACGCCGTCGCAACGAGCTGCTGCTCGACGTCCCGATTGCCGTGACGGCCTATTCTGGCGAGCAGCTCGCCCGGCAGGGCGCACTCGACATTTCCGACATCGGTGACACTACGCCGAACGTTACCTTCGAGACCTCGCGCGGCTCGAACACCACCCTGACCGCCTTCATCCGCGGCGTTGGGCAGCAGGATCCGGTGGCCGGCTACGAGCAGGGCGTCGGTCTTTACCTCGACGACGTCTATCTCAATCGCCCTCAGGGCGCTTTGCTCGACGTCTATGATGTCGAGCGCATCGAGGTGCTGCGTGGTCCCCAGGGAACGCTTTATGGTCGCAATACCATCGGCGGGGCAGTGAAATATGTCACTCGGCGCCTGCGCAATTCCACCCAGGCGAGCGCCCGCGCCCATCTTGGGACCGACAGGCAGGCCGACCTCATCCTGAGCGCGTCCACTCCGGTGACCGGCGGCCTCAGGGTCGGCGCCGCCGCCGCGCGCCTGAGCCGCGGGGGCTTCGGCAAGAACCTCACGACGGGCAAGGACAATTACAATCGCGACATTTTCGCCGGCCGTGCGACCGTCGAGCTTGAGCCGGCCGAGAATGCCTTCTTCCGCCTGTCGGGCGATTACACGCATGACAAGAGCAACACGCGCGGCGGCCACCGCCTGCTTCCCAGCCTTTGCACCACCGCCTGCGGACTGCCGCTCTTCCCTGTCCTCAGCGACGAGTTCGATAGCCGCGGCAGCCTACTGGACCCGAAACAGAAGGTCCGAGGTGGCGGCATTGCACTGCAGGGCGAGCTTGGCGTCACCGACTGGCTCAAGCTGAAGTCGATCACCGCTTATCGCCGGGATCGCACCGACACACCGATCGACTTCGACGCTTTGCCGCAGGCCGACGTCGATGTGCCGGCAATCTACAAGAACCGGCAGTTCAGCCAGGAAGTGCAGGCACTCGTCGAGCGCGGTCCGATGGCCGGCATCGTCGGCGCCTATTACCTCGACGCCAACGCCTTCAACGTATTCGACGTCCGGCTCTACACCACCAACCCGGTGGCTTTGCCAGGCCTCACGGCGGCCACTCGCGGCGACGTCGATACTAAGACGTGGGCGATCTTCGGTGATTTCACATACGACTTGACCGAGCAGTTCAGCGTGTCGCTGGGCGCCCGCTACACGAACGACAAGCGCCGAGCGCTGATCCTGCGCCAGACGCTGCTGCGCGGGGGATCGCCGGAGCTCGGGGGCTCGGGCGCGTTCAACCAGACCGGGACCGTGATCGCCACGACCTCCAACTTCGAGGGGCAGCGCACGGACACCGCCTTCACTCCGCGTGCATCGGTCAGCTTCCAGCCGAACGACGATCACAACGTCTATGCAAGCTACTCGCGCGGCTTCAAGGGCGGGGGCTTCGACCCGCGTGGCCAGTCCACCCAGGCGCCGTCGCAGCGGCGCGAGGACATCTACGACTTCCTCGCGTTCGACCCCGAGACCGTCGACAGCTATGAACTCGGCTGGAAGGCCAATCTGCTCGACCGTCGCCTGCAGCTCGCAACCGCTTTGTTCCGGGCCGACTACAAGGACGTGCAGGTCCCCGGATCGGCCGGCTGCACCCTGGTCATCGGCGGCGTCCCGACGCAGACCTTCTGCGGCATCACCACCAATGCCGGCAGCGCAAGCTTCACCGGCGTCGAGTTCGAAGGAACCGCGGCCGTCGCGCGTGACTTCGCAGGCGCGGGTTCGCGGCTGAACCTTGCGGGTACGGTCGGCTACATCGACGCCAAGTACGACGAGTTCATCACCAACGTCGCCGCGTTCGACGCCAGGGGCAATCCTTCGCGGACCACGCCGGCTGGTCCGGTGGATGTCGCCGACTTCCGCCGCATCCAGAACACGCCCAAGTGGACCATGTCGGGCACGGTCGACCTGTCGGTGCCGGTTGCGGCGGGGATGCTGTCGGCGAACGCCACCGCCTCCTACCGCAGCAAGACCTTCCAGTTCGAGACCCCGAGCCCGTTCCTCGATCAGCCGGGCTACACCTTGTTCGACGCGAACCTGATCTATCGCTTCGTCGGCGATCGTTTCTCGCTCGGCCTGCACGGCAAGAATCTGACCGACGAGCGCTACATCACCTCGGGCTATCAGTTCCTCAACATCAACCCGGTCACGGGGCAGCCAATTCTCTCGGCGGCGCCGTCCAGCCCGAATTTCGCTGTTCCCGGCAATGCGCCTTCGCTCGGCCGGCAGGGCGTCGTCACGGCGTTCTACGGCGCCCCACGGCAGGTGTTCCTGTCGCTGGGGGTCAATTTCTGAGCACCCGAACTGCAACGGAAGAAGGAGGGCGCGCTTCGATCGCGCGTCCTCCGGCTTCTCCTGCTCGCCCGCATCTTCAATTTAAATGATCGGCATCCTAGCGGTGTCGATCAAGGCGGAGCTCGGCCTGTGCGACCGCCAGCTCGGGTCGATGGGCGCAGTCACCTTCGCCCTCATATATTCTATTCCCTGCTCTAGGGGCTGAGCTTGTATATCCTGTCGGCAGTCTCTCATTTGCGGGCATCGCGGCGCCTGGCGCGCGACATCGTGCAGCCAGCGTCAGCCGCCTAGGCGGTCCGCGGCCGCGCCTCCAAGCGGCGGAGCAGGCGGCTCCAGTCCGCCGGGAGCGGCTGCGGAGCCGGAAAGACGCTCGCCAGGACGCCGCGGACGGTACGTCCGCCGTCGGCCTCGCGAACCATCCAGCGGGAGGGCTCGACGTTCATCAGTTATGGCTTTCCTTTTGGGCTTTCGTGTCCAACGCATTGACAGCCAAGGAGTTTCCCCGAGTCAGTCATTGCTGCCCCGCTTGAAGCCTTGGGCAACCACATACCATTCGCTCGAATCCTTGCGGCTGGCTGGCGGCTTGGCATGCTTCACCGTCGCGAAGTGCCGCTTCATCTCTGCTACCAGCTGGTTGTCGGCGCCGCCCGCCAGCACCTTCGCCACGAAGGCGCCGCCTGGCCGCAGCACTTCGGTGGCGAACAACAATCCGGCTTCGACCAGCGCCATGGTCCTGAGGTGATCGGTCTGGGGATGGCCGACGGTATTCGCGGCCATGTCGGACAGCACCAAATCGGCGGGCCCGCCGAGCGCCTCTCGAAGCGCGTCCGGCGCCGCCTCGTCCATCAAATCCATCTGCAGGATGGTCACGCCGTCGAGCGGATCGGTGGGCAACAGGTCGATGCCAGCGATGCGGGCCGCAGGCGCCTTGCGCCGAACCACCTGGCTCCATCCGCCCGGCGCGATTCCCAGGTCCACCACCGCCTTGACGCCCCTGAGCAGCCCGAATTTCTCGTCCAGCTCGAGCAACTTGTACGCCGCCCGGCTGCGATAATTCTCCGCCTTTGCCCGCTTGACGTAAGGATCGTTGAGCTGGCGCTCCAGCCAGCGCGTCGAGCTGACCTTGCGCCCCTTGGCGGTGCGGACGCGCTTCAAAGCTGGTGGCCGTCGCGGGCCATCAGCGAGCGCAGGATTCCCTCGCGGATCCCGCGGTCGGCGACGCCCAGATTCCGGGCCGGCCAGATCTCCAAAATGGCCTCGAGGATGGCGCAGCCGGCGACGACCAGGTCGGCGCGCTCACGGCCGATACACGGCAGCCGGGAGCGGCCTTCATGGTCCATCTCAGCGATCATAGTCGAGATTTCCTGCATTCTTCCGGTCGGCACGTGCAGCCCGTCGACCGCGCGGCGATCATAAGCGGGAAGCGCGAGATGGACGCTCGCCAGCGTCGTCACCGTGCCGCTGGTGCCGAGCAGGCGGATGTCGTCGCTGTCGCGGGGCAGGGTGTCGGCAAAACTGGCGAAGGCCCGGCGCACGCGTTCGCGCATCCTCTTGTAGGCAGCAAGTCGCTCGGGCCCTTCCAGCGCCTCGCGACCCTCGCTTTCAGTCAGCGAGACCACCCCCCATGGCGCGCTCCACCAGCTGCGGATCTTCGGCACCCCCTCGACCTGATCGATCAGCACCAGCTCGGTCGAGCCGCCGCCGATGTCGAAGATCAGCGCCGGTCCGTCGCCGGGCTCGAGCAATTTGTGGCAGCCGAGCACGGCCAGCCTTGCCTCTTCCTGCGGCGGAATGATGTCCAGGACGATCCCGGTCTCGCGCTGGACCCGCTCGACGAACTCGCGACCGTTGGCGGCGCGGCGGCAGGCTTCGGTCGCTACCGAGCGCGCCAGGCTGACGCTGCGCCGGCGCAGCTTCTCGGCACAGACGTCGAGCGCCGCAATTGCGCGGTCCATTGCTTGGGGCGACAGGCGGCCGGTCTGGGACAGGCCCTCACCGAGCCTGACCACCCGCGAGAAGGCGTCGATCACCGTGAAGCCCCCGTCGACGGGCCGGGCGATCAGGAGACGGCAATTGTTGGTTCCAAGGTCGAGCGCGCCATAGGTGTGCCGCTGCCACGGCCGCCGCTCCGGCGGCTCTGAAGCTCCTGCCTGGCCCGCCGCGCTTACCCCCTGCGACAGGGCCGGGGCGGTGGCGGCACTGTGCGCCATGTCCCGAACGCCCGTTCTATCCTTCGCCGCACCCCCTTCGGACACGGCTGACTTAATGCCGTTTAATCACATCTTCCCGACTTAGGGCAAGCGGCGCGCTCGCTGCGGCGGCGTTGACAGTGCCGGACGCGCTTTCTATCTCGCCGGCGCGGGAAGCCGCTGCCCCGTCGTCTAATGGTAAGACTACGGACTCTGACTCCGTCAATTGAGGTTCGAATCCTCACGGGGCATCCACCGCTTGTGTCTTCAGCAAGCTTGCGGAGCAGGCGCGACCATTTCGGGCAGATTGTCTGCGCCGATCGCTCGAACGAAAGTCGTCATCGTGAAGTCTTTCAAGGATCCGAGCTTCCAGGACCGCATCGGCAGTGCTGCCGAGGCCAGGAAGAAAGCACTCGAGCAATTGCGCTCGAAGCCTGCGCCGGACGAGAAGCTGCTCGCCGAGCGCAAGGCGCGGCGGCTCGAGCGCGAAGCTCGCGACGCCGACAAGGCCGCCGCCAAGAAGGCGGCGCGTCAGGCCGCGGCCGACGAAAAGGCCGCGCAGGCCGCGGCAGCGGCTGCGGTGCCGCCGCCACCGACGGAGGCGGAGCGCAAGGCGGCGCGCGATGCGCGTTATGCCGCGCGGAAGGCTCGCAAATAGGCGCGCTGCGACCAACCGCCTGTCGTCACCGATGACGCCGAGGCAGCTGGTCGGCAGCGCGGCGGTGCCCGGCGGCGACGAGGAACTCCGCCTGTTCCAGCGCGGCGGCGATTTCATGATCGTGCTCGGACGCAACGAGCTGATGAGCAGTCGCATGAGCGGTTCGGAAGAAGCCCTTGCGGTGATGACCTGCGCCCGGCTCCCCCGCGGTGCCGCGCCGCGTCTGCTGATCGGCGGCTACGGCATGGGGTTCACCCTGCGCGCCGCGCTCGCGGTGCTTCCACCCGGTGCTTCTGTGGTGGTCGCGGAGCTGGTGCCGGAGATCATCGGCTGGGCGCGCGGACCGATGGCGCAACTGTCGGCAGGATGCCTTGACGATCCCCGCGTCGAGCTGGTCCAGGTCGACGTTGCGGCCGTCATCGGCGCGGCTGGCGCAAGCTTCGACGCGATCATGCTCGATGTCGATAATGGCCCCGACGGCCTCACTCGGCCAGGAAACGACCGGCTTTACTCAATGCCTGGCCTTGCGCAGGCGAAGGCGGCGCTTGCCCCGGGCGGGGTGCTGGCGATCTGGTCGGCCGCGCCGGACCCGGCATTCGCGCGAAGGCTGAGGGAGAGCGGCCTGGCGGTTGAGGAAGCCAGCGTGCGGGCGAGGCACAACGGCAAGGGGGCCCGCCACACGATCTGGTTCGCGCGCTCCCGCTGAACCGCCCGGCAGGCACCCCGCCTCTATTGCTCGCGCAGCGACCGCCAGAAATTGCTGGTGAGCGGTTCGAGCAGATATTGCAGCGCCGTGCGCTTGCGCACCGCCAGCACCAGGTCGACGGGGAGGCCCGGCCGCAGCTGCCCCTGGCCGAGCACGCCCCGCACCTTCTCCAGTTCCTCCGGCGCCACCTCGACTTCGGCTCGGAAGAAGCTTCGACCGCTCTTCTCGTCGGTAAAGCTGTCGGCCGATATCGTCCGCAGGGTTCCCGACAGCAAGGGTATCCTCTTGTCCTGCACGCTGACGAACCGGACCTGCGCCGTCTGACCCGGGAAGACATCGTCGGCGTCGGTCGGAAGCACCTGCGCCTGGATCACCAGCGCACGATTGTTGGGCACGATCTCCATCAGGGTCTGCCCGGGCGCGACGACACCGCCGACGGTGAATATCGTCAGCCCCACCACCTGCCCCGTGGCCGGTGCGCGCACCCGCGCCCTGGCCAGTTGCTCGCGCGCCGCGATCAGGCGCGGAAGCACTTCGGATATCTTCGCCTGCGTAGCGCGCAGCTCGGCCGCGACCTCCTCCAGCGTCTGGCTGCGAATGCTCAGCGACTGCATGCGGGTCTCGCCCATGCCCTCGCCGGCCCGCGCGATCTCCGCCGCCATCGCCGCCTCGCGCCCGCGCAGCTCGGACTGCGCCCTCTCGAGGGCGCGCAGCCGGTTGGTCGACGCGAAGCCTTTCTTCTCCAGCTCGCGCAGGCCGGCGATCTCCTGCTCGAGAATCCGCCCCTGCTCCGCAAACGCCGCCCGCTGCTGCGCGTAGCCCGACTGTTGCTCCCCGAGCTGCCGTGATCGCTGGCCGAGCACCGATTCCTGGGCCGCCAAGGATGCGGCGCTCGCCTGCAATTGCGCCCGCTGCAGCTGCAGCGCCTGCGCCGCAAGCGGGCGATCCTCCTCGCTGAGCCCGGCGAACTCCGCGGGCGGCGCAAAGCCGGATGCGCCGGTGCGCTGCGCCAGCAGGCGCGAGCGCTGCGCCAGCAGGTTCAGATATTCGCTCGTCAACGCCCGCTCGGCTGCCTTGACGTCGGGCGCCGCCATCTCGACCAGCACGTCGCCGATCCGGACCTGCTGCCCCTCGCGCGCGCGGATCGCCGTCACCACGCCGCCTTCGCGGTGCTGGACGGCCTGGCGGTTGCCGGACACTGCGATGACGCCATCGGCATGGACGCCGGCGTCGAGCGGCGCCAGCGCGGCCCAGCCGAGGAGGACACCAAAGAACAGGAAGACGATTCCCCAGCCGATACGAAGATCGTTTCGGGGGTCGTCGACTCGCTGGCCGTCGCCGGGGTCGAGCAGGGTCACGGGCGCGTTCATGCGGCGGACTCCCTATTCTCACTTGCAGCGGGGGCGGAGAGCCGCGCCGCGACCTCCGCTGCCGGTCCGAGCAGCTTGGGACGGCCGGCGTCGAGCACCAGCAACCGGTGAGCGCCGCGCAGCACCGTGCGCCGATGCGCAACCATGATGACCGAGGCGCCGCGCGCGATCGCCGATTCCACGGCCGCAAGCAGGGCGGTCTCCCCATCGGCGTCCAGGAAGGCGTTGGGTTCGTCGAGGATCAGCACCGCCGGGTCCCCGAACAGCGCGCGCGCCAGCGCCACCCGCTGCGCCTGTCCCGCGGAGAGGCCGGCGCCGAGCGGCCCGAGCCGCGTATCATAGCCCTGCGGCAGTCTGAGGATCAGCTCGTGAACTCCCGCGGCCAAAGCGGCGGCGACGACCTGGTCGTCGATTTCGCTGCTGCGCGTCGCGGCGAAACGGGAAATGTTCTCCTTGATCGTGCCTTCGAACAGGCTCGGCTCCTGCGGCAGGAAACCGGTGTGTTGCGCAAGCGCGTCGGGATCCCAGTCGGCAAGCTGCGCTCCGTCGATGCGGACGGTTCCGAGCTCCGGGATGATCGCCCCGGCGATGATCTTGGCAAGGGTCGTCTTGCCCGAGCCGCTGGGCCCGATCACGCCGAGCATCTCGCCCGGACGAACCTCAAGCGACACGCCGACCAGCATCGGCCGGCCATCGGGGCCGCGAAGCCCAACCTGATCGACCTGGACGTGCCCCTTTGGCGCGGGCAGGCGCGTGTGGATCCGCTCGGCCGGAGCGTCGCCAAGCACGGTTGCGAGCCGTTGCAGTGCGGCGCGTGCGCTGCCAAGCGTCGACCAGCCGCCGACCACTGCCTCGATCGGCTGAAGTGCCCGACCCAGCAGGATCGATGCGGCGATGATCGCCCCGGCGGAGATATGCCCGTCGATCGCCAGCAGCGCGCCGACGCCGAGCGCCGCCGACTGCACGAACAAACGCAGGAAGCGGCTGAGCGCCGAATAACGGCCGCCGGCAAAAGCGGCATCCGCCGATCGCCGCAGCCCCAGCTTGCGATGGCCGAGCTGGCGATCGACCATGCGGCCGGTCATGCCGAGCGCGCGCACCGTGTCGCTGTGGAGCGCAACCGCCTGCGCCTCCTGGTGGGAAGCGGCCATGGCCTGGCTGGCGACCTGCGTCGCCTCCTGCGTCGCGCGCTGGTTGCGCCACGCGACGAACAGCAGCAGCACCGACGACAACAGCGCCAGCATGCCGATCCAGAAATGCAGCAGGAAGGCGACCAGCAAATATAGGGGCGCCCAGGGCGCGTCGAACAAGGCCGCCACAACGGGGCTTCCGACCGCCTGACGGACGTTGTCGAAGTCGCGCATTGCCTGGACTGCATTGCCCGAGTGCAGCCCCATCATGCGCTTGAGGATTACCGGGGCAACCAAGGTATCGAGCCGAAGGCTCGCGCGCACCAGCAGCCGGTTGCGGATGGCGTCAAGGGCGCTCAGCGCCAGCAATGCGATGACCAAAGCGATGGTGATATAGAACAAGGTCGTCTTGCCGGCGGTGGCAACGACGCGATCATAGACCTGGAGCATGTAGATCGCGGGGGCGAGAAACAGCAGGTTGATGAACAATGAAAAGGCGACGGCCGCGGCAAGATGGGGCCGGCAGGCGCGGACCGCATCGGCCAGGATCGGCGGAAGCTCGGTGCCCGCGACCTTCATATCATCCTCTCGTCAAAGTCGGCCGCGTCCGGAATATCCGGCAGCTCGGCTGCCAATCCTGCGGGAGACTTAATTGATTGCAACTGCAACAGTAAAGAAGGGGTGACCGGGGCAATCGGCCGCCGGCTATCGCGCAGCGCCGCCCTGGTAGCCGCTGATCCAGTGCTCGAGGCGAGTCTTCAGCGAGCGGCGTGAGGGGATGTAGCCCGGCTGCGGGACCGCTTCCGCATCGGGAACGTCATAAAGCGTGAGGTTGCACGGCGGGCGTGGCCGGAGCGTCTCGCGGCCGCGCAGCAAATCTTCGGCCATGCCCAGCGAGCGGTGCACGTCGTCCGCAGTGAACGGCTTCATCAGGCATCCAAGCGCCAGGTCCGGCATCGCGAAGCTCGGCGCCTTGCCGCTGATGAACAGGCACGGGATCTGGAAGTCGCCCAATCGGACCGCGACCGAGAAGCCGGTCGAGCCGCGCGCCAGGTGGAGGTCGACCAGCGCGATGTCCGGCTGGTGCAACTCCGCCGCGGCCATCGCGCTGTCGAGATCGTCGGCCAGTGCGGCCACGCGATAGCGCGGATTGTCCTCGACGAGATACTTGAGCGTGGTGGCGAGTTGTGAATCGTCCTCGACGATCAGGATCTTGAGCACCGCGAGCGTCCCCCTGCTCCCACGGACATAGGATGCCGCCAAACGTTGCGCAGAACGGAGCTGGTGCGAATCCCCCCGCATCCGCGTTAACGCCGAGGCGGTAGTCTGATGCGTCAGGCCGCCGGAACCTCGCAGCTCCTTCGCTTAGGCGCGATAGAAGATGTGGGTGCCGATCTTCTGCACGAAGCTGAGCCGCCGTCCCCATGACGGAGCGACATAGTCCGCGTGGTACCACAAGACGTCGTCCGACAGGCTCGGTACCACCTGCGTCACCGCCAGCTTGGTGATCGCCTTGGCCTTGCGCCACGACGCGGAGTCCTGGTCCACGTAGGGGATGTGACCAGTGCGCGGATTGACGAAGGAAAATTGCCACGGCTGCTTGACGACGCCGCACCAGCTGTCCGGATATTTGGACGAAGCAGCGCGGTTCATGATCACGCGCGCAACCGCCAGCTGTCCCTCGAGCCCCTCGCCCCGCGCCTCGTGATAGACGGCAATGGCGATGCAATTCTCTTCCTCGTTCGAGATCTCGGCGCTGCTGCTGTAGCGATCGACGAGCGCGTGAAGGCCCCAGCCGTTACGGTGCAGCCAGGCGCCTTCCCTGGCGATGTCGACGGCGGTGCTGACCGGCAGCGCCGCCTGGGCGGCCAGTGCCGCAACGGGGTTGGACGGCGGCAGAGCGACCGTCACCGACTTGGCCGGCTGGGTGTCGTATAGCGCGCTGACCTTTGCGGCCGCAGCGGCCGCTCCGCTGGCCTGCTGAACCGGCGCTTCCTTGGCGCCAAGCTCCGCCTCCACTTGCTTGACCGCGCTCGTAACGTCCAGCGCGGCAGTCTGTGCCGTCGCCTGGCTCGCCGTTGCCAGCATGACCAAGCCCATGGCCGCGGACGCGCCGCGGCTGCCCAGAAATAGGTTCAAGTCGCTCTCTTTTGCTCGTGCGGCGGACCGCCTGCCAAGCGCCCTTCGGCGCCCAATGATCGGCAGGTCGGTCGTCCGTCTTGCCCCGGAGCCGGCGTCTTGAAGCGCCTCGGCTCTCTCGCTCTCAATCGATGGAAGGCCAATATGTGACGCCGGCGATTCGGCCAAGCGACCTTCGATGAGTCGTGATGCTGGCGGGATAAGCTACGGAACTTATTGCAGTTTGTGCAATCCGTCGACGGATAAGCTCGGTTAACCGCAGCGCCGAAGAGTTTAACCGCTTGCCGCGGGCCGACTGCGGCCACTACGACATGCGCCATGCCCCACTGGCTGATGAAATCGGAGCCTGCGAGCTACAGCTGGGACGATCTGGTGCGCGACGGCGCCACCGAGTGGGACGGCGTGCGCAACAATGCAGCGCGCCTCCATCTCAGGGCCATGAAGGCGGGCGACCAAGCCTTCTTCTACCACAGCATGAGCGACAAGGCGGTGGTTGGCATCATGCGCATTACGCGCGCCGCACAGCCCGACCCCAAGGACCCGGCGTGGGTCAGCGTCCGGGTCGAGCCGGTGCGGCCGATCGGCCCGGTGACGCTCGCCGCGATCAAGTCCGAACCCGCGCTGGCGGGCATGGAGCTGATCCGACAGTCGCGGCTGTCGGTGGCGCCGGTACGAGAGGACGAGTGGCGCAAGGTCCTCGAGATGGCCGCCGCACTCGACTCGTAGGCGGCGGGAGCTAGGCGGCTTCGGCCTTCCGGCTCTGCCGCTTTCTTTCGTGGGGATCCAGGAACCGCTTGCGAATGCGAACCACCTTGGGTGTCACCTCGACCAGCTCGTCGTCCTGGATGTAGGCGATCGCCTGCTCCAGTGTCATCCGGCGCGGCGGGGTCAAGCGAATGCCTTCGTCCTTCCCGCTCGCACGGAAGTTGGTGAGCTGCTTGGACTTCAAGGGATTGACCTCGAGGTCCTGGGGCTTGGCGTTCTCGCCGATCACCATGCCCTCGTAGAGGTCGTCGCCAGGCGAGATGAACAAGACGCCGCGCTCCTCTAGCGCGTTGAGCGCGTAGGCGACCGCCTTGCCCTGCTCCATCGAGATGAGGACGCCGTTCTGACGGCCGCTGATCGGGCCCTTGTAGGGGCCATATTTCTCGAACAGCCGGTTCATGATGCCGGTGCCGCGGGTGTCCGACAGGAACTCGCCATGATAGCCGATCAGGCCGCGGCTCGGCGCCGAGAAGGTCAGCCGGGTCTTGCCGCCGCCCGAGGGGCGCATGTCGGTCATCTCGGCCTTGCGCAGCGCCATCTTGTCGATGACGGTGCCGGAGAATTCGTCGTCCACGTCGACGACCACGGTCTCGTAGGGCTCCTCGCGGCCGTTGGGGCCGTCGCGGAAGAGGACGCGCGGGCGGGAAATGGAGAGTTCGAACCCCTCGCGGCGCAGGGTCTCGATCAGCACGCCGAGCTGGAGCTCGCCGCGGCCGGCGACCTCGAAGCTGTCATTGTCGTGGGCGGTGGTGACGCGGATCGCGACATTGCCCTCCGCCTCGCGCTCGAGCCGGTCGCGGATGACGCGGCTCTGCACCTTGTCGCCGTCGCGCCCGGCATAGGGGCTGTCATTAACCGCGAAGCTCATCGCCAGGGTCGGCGGGTCGATCGGGCGGGCGTGGAGCGGCTCGGTCACGGACGGGTCGGCGAAGGTGTTGGAGACGGTCGCCTTGATGAGGCCGGCGATGGCGACGATCTCCCCCGCTTCGGCGCTGTCGACCGGAACGCGCTCAAGCCCGCGGAAGGCGAACACCTTGGTCGCGCGGCCTTCCTCGACGATGTTGCCATCGACGTCGATGGCGCGGATCGGCATGTTCGGCGTCAGACGGCCGCTCTCGATGCGGCCGGTGAGGATGCGCCCGAGGAACGGGTCGCGGTCGAGTAAGGTGGCGAGCATCTTGAACTCGGCGCCCGGATCGAGGCCGGGCTCGGGCACGTGGCTGACGATGGTCTCGAACAATGGCGTGAGGTCGCCTTCGCGAACTGTGTCCTCGCGGCCCGCGTAGCCGGCCCGCCCCGACGCATAGAGCGTCGGGAAGTCTAGCTGCTCGTCATTGGCCTCGAGGTTGAGGAACAGCTCGAACACCTCGTCCAGCACTTCGGCTGGGCGGGCGTCCGGGCGGTCGATCTTGTTGACGACGACGATCGGCCTGAGGCCGAGGGCGAGCGCCTTGCCGGTGACGAACTTGGTCTGCGGCATCGGACCTTCGGCGGCGTCGACCAGCAGGATCACGCCGTCGACCATCGACAGGATGCGCTCGACCTCGGCGCCGAAGTCGGCGTGCCCCGGCGTGTCGACGATGTTGATGCGGGTGCCATTCCACTCGACCGAGGTGCACTTGGCGAGGATGGTAATCCCCCGCTCCTTCTCCAGGTCGTTGGAGTCCATCGCCCGTTCCTCGACACGCTGATTGTCGCGGAAGGTGCCGGACTGGCGAAAGAGCTGGTCGACGAGCGTGGTCTTGCCGTGGTCGACGTGGGCGATGATCGCCACGTTCCTGAGGGTCATGCGGTTTTTCCGAGAGAATTGAGGGGGCCGCCCGTAGCCGAACTGCGGCTTTGTTGCAACGCAGCATCGGCTTGGTGCCCTGGCCGGACGACCGGGAATGCCATGCACGGCCATGCCGGCATCCGGAGGAGGCGATGAAACCTACTCTGCTCTTGAGTGTTGAGCGCTACGGCATTTGTCCAAAATAGATTTAGTTTTATCCGATTCCGCGTTCCCTGCGCAGGAGGCATCGATGCAATTCTCCGATTTGCCCAAGCGACTGGTTTGCACGTTCGCAGCCGTGGCGATTTGCGCCAATTCGACAGTGGCAGCTGCAGCAAGCGCGCCCAGCGCGGCGCGGGCGGCGATGGATCCGCTGGTGGCGCTGAGCGTCTTCGGCTCGGAGGCGTCGCGGGCGGCGCTTTGCGGCGCGGCTGCGAGCGCAGCGGCCGGCGCGGCCGCTCTCGGCGCGGCTCAGGGCGCGGCCCCCGGCTGCGTGCTTCCGGTGGCCGATGCGGTACCGCCGCCGATGGTCTCTGAAACCCTTCCCCCGCCGCCCGTCGCTCCGCCTCCCATCCCGGCGTCCGGCGGCGGCTTCGGTATTTCGCCGCTGCTCCTGGGGCTGGCGGGAATTGCCGCTGCCGCGCTCGCCGTGCTCTTGCTCCGCAACAACGACGACGACGACGAAGAAGTCAGCCCCCGCTGACCGCCACTGGAAACAGGAAGATGGCCGCGGATGAGAGCGGCCATTTTTCGCGCTTGGTCAGCTTGCCAATGCACAAAAAGGGCCGCGGCGACGCCGCGGCCCTTCTGCTTAAGCCTTGGACCGAAAGGCTAGCCGCGCTCGCCGCGCGGAGCCTGCATGTTCGTGCCGGACGCGAGCCAGCGCGAGGCGACGTTGCAGCTGCTGACCAGGGTCACCTGCTGCCCAGCCTGGAACGCCTGATTGTAGGGCCAGCACTCCCGGCCACCAGCGGCCGACAGGCAAAGCTGGCCGCCGCTTGCGGTCCATGTGCCCTGCACCATGTTGCCACTGGGGGTCATGATCCGCGCCGCGCCGCCGGGGTCGAACGAGACGGTGTTGACGACGCCATTGGTCTCGACCTGCACCGACTGGCCGACGATCTCCGCACCCGGCACCCACTGCGCGAATGCAGCCGTTACCGGAGCTGCAAGGAGAACCGCACCAGCCACAAGAAAGCTTTTCCTCATCTAAACCTCCTCCACCAACACCGGCAGTTCGCCAACCATAACATATTCGGGAGACTGAGCCACAACCTTCTTAATGAACTAAGGTTTCCCCGGGATAGAGTAAATACCGGCCATGTGGCAGCCCCGCATCAGGAGCCGGCGCTAAGCAGCTGGAATCGCGGGATGGCGATGTCGAAGGCGCTGCCGTCCTCGTCGACCATGCGATAGCTGCCGCTCATTGCGCCGCTCGGGGTGTCGAGCGGACAGCCCGACACATAATCGAAGCTTGCGCCCGGAGCGATCAGCGGCATCTCGCCGACCACCCCTTCGCCCTGGACCTCGTGGACGGTGCCGCGCCCGTCGACGATCCGCCAGCTGCGCGACAGCAATTGGACGGCGCGGTCGGAGCCGTTCTCGATCCGCACGTGATAGGACCAGAACCAGCGGTCAGCGGCCGGGTCCGACTGCTCGGCAAGGAAGGATACGGCGACCCGTACCGAAATGTCGCGGGTGGTCGCCACGTTCGGGAACAGCATCGCCAGCGTGTCGGCGCTCATCACCTCACGCTAGGCCAGCCGATCAGGCCGCACAATCCTCTCCTAGCCGCCGCCGCCGGCACGGCGCAGGCGCGCGACAAGCCGTTCCCGCGCCTCGGCGACTGGCGCGGAGCGATTGCTCAGGAGGTCGCGGACGAGGAAGTGGCCGGTGAGTTCCAGTCCCTGGGTGATCTCCGGCCAGCCGGCCGGGCCGCCGTCCCGTATGAAGCGCGGCAGTGGCAGCAACTTGCCCGCATAGGGCTCGGCCTCGGCGGCGCTGACGGCGCGGCCCGACCGGGGGCTGACCGCCACCAGATCGTCGTTGCTTCCGGTCACGGCGCAGCGCTCGATGTCGAGGCCGAAGCCGAGTTCGGCCAGCACCAGCACCTCGTATCGCACCAGCGCCGTGCCCCAGCCGCTCGCCGACGGCGCCGCCTCGATCGCCGCCAGCAAAGCATCCAGGGCGGCATGAAGCCGCGGATAGGGCTGCCCCTCGGGCAGGACGGTGGCGGTCAGCGCGCTCGCCCATTCGATCGCGGCTGCCGGCAGCGGCTCGCCGAGCAAGGGTCCACGGCTCTGCACGAGTTCGATTGTCGCTTGCGGCAGCTGCGCCTCGGTGCGCGAGGCAAGCTGCGCCTGGACGATGTTCCCCGCGATCAGCACCGGGCGCATCCTCCGGCCGCGGGCGCCGCGCACATAGGCCGCTTGCATCCCGTGGCCGGGAGTCATCAGCCGCACCACCGCGCCGTGCTCGCCGTGGCTGCGCAGCGACAGGACGATGGCGGGGGTATCGACGCGCATCAGCCGCGCGGGTGAAAGTAGTCGTAGAGCTGGCGGGCCATGGCCTTGCTGATCCCCGGCGCGCGCTCGAGGTCTTCGAGTGCTGCGCCCTTGACCGCACGGGCCGTGCCGAAGTGCATCAGCAAAGCGCGCTTGCGGCTCGGGCCGATGCCCGGCACCTCGTCGAGGGTGGAGGTGGTCAGGCTCTTCGCCCTCTTGGCGCGGTGGGTGCCGATGGCGAAGCGGTGGGCCTCGTCGCGCAGCCGCTGCAGATAGAACATCAGCGCAGAATTGGGCGGCAGGGTCAGCTCGCGGCCGCCCGGCAGATGGAAGGTCTCGCGGCCGGCGTTGCGGTCCGGCCCCTTGGACACGGCGACGACAGGAATGTCGTGGACCCCGGCGTTCTCCATCATCTCGCAAGCCGCCGACAATTGGCCCTTGCCGCCGTCGATCAGCAGCAGATCGGGCCATTCGCCGCTGGCGCGGTCGGGGTCTTCCTTTTCAAGCCGGGCGAAGCGCCGCTCCAGCACTTCGCGCATCATCGCGAAGTCGTCGCCGGGGCGGGTCTCGGCGCGCTTGATGTTGAACTTGCGATAGCTGTTCTTGCGCAGCCCTTCGGGTCCCGCGACGATCATCGCGCCGGTCGCGTTGGTGCCCATGATGTGGCTGTTGTCATAGACTTCGATGCGCTTGGGGAGGTCAGGCAGCTCGAACGTGTCGGCGAGCTCGCGCAGCACCTTCGCCTGCGTGGTGGTCTCGGCCATGCGCCGCTCGAGCGCCTCCTCGGCATTGCGCCGCGCCTGGTCGATCAGCTTGCGGCGGTCGCCGCGCTGCGGGCGCTCGATCGCGATTCTGCGCTGGGCGCGGGCCGACAGGGCTTCGGTCAGCAACTCGGCGTCGGGCAGGTCGCGGTCTAGCAGTATCCGTCTGGGCGGCGGCATGTCCTCGTAGAACTGCACCAGGAAGCTCGACAGCACCTCGGCTTCGGGAACGTCAGCGGTGTGCGCCGGGAAGAAGGCGCGGTGTCCCCAATTCTGCCCGCCGCGGATGAAGAATGCCTGGATGCACATCTGCCCGGCCTTGCAGGCGAGCGCGAAGATGTCGCCGTCCCCCAGACCCTCGGCATGAACGGTCTGGCTGCCCTGGATGTAGGTCAAGGCGCGCAGGCGATCGCGGTAGACGGCGGCGAGCTCGAAGTCCCGCGCCTCGGCGGCCTCGGCCATCAACTTTCCCAGCCGTGCCTGGACCCCGGTCGACTTGCCGGCGAGGAACGCCTTGGCGTCCTCGACCAGCTCGGCATAGGCGCTTTCGTCAATGCGGCCGACGCAGGGCGCCGAGCAGCGGCGGATCTGGTAGAGCAGGCAGGGCCGCGAGCGGTTGGCGAAATAGCTGTCGGAGCAGCTGCGCAGCAGGAACAGTTTCTGGAGCGCGTTCAAGGTGCGGGTGACAGAGCCAGCGCTGGCGAAGGGACCATAATATTGGCCTTTCAGCCGGCGCGCGCCGCGATGCTTCTGGACCCGCGGAAAGTCATGGTCCTCGCGCAGCAGGATGAACGGAAAGCTTTTGTCGTCGCGCAGCAGCACGTTGTAGGCCGGCCGGAACCGCTTGATCAGCTGGGCTTCGAGCAGCAGCGCCTCCGCCTCGGTGCGGGTGGTGACGATGGTCATCGAGCGGGTTTGCGCGACCATCCGCTGAAGCCGCTTCGGCAGCTTGGACACCTGCGTGTAGCTGGTCACCCGGTTCCTGAGCGCGCGGGCCTTGCCGACGTAGAGCACGTCGCCGCGCGCGTCCTGCATCCGGTACACGCCTGGGTTGCGCGGCAGCGTCTTCAGCACCTCGCGGATCGCCGCGACGCCCCGCTCGAGGTCCGGGGCCTCCCCGCCGCCCTGGACCGCGTAGGTCGCCTGCTCCTCATTGAAGCGCTCGGCGGCCCCGGGATGCTCGGGCCGGTCGGCGGGTGTGCGGTCCATGCCCGATATCTAGGCCTCGCCGGGTCGCAGGCAAGCGGCGCGGCTCAGGCCCGGACCAGAGCGTCGATCCTCTCGAGCGTGCGGTCGACCTCCGCGGCCGTGTTGTAGTGGACTGGGCCGATGCGAACGCCGCCGCCGGACTCGAGCAAGCCGAGCTTGGCGTAGATCTCGAGCGCGTAATTGTGCCCGTCCCAGACCTGGATGCCGTCGGCGGCGAGCGCGGCTGCGATCTGAGCGGCAGGCAGCGCCTCGGCAACGAAGCTGACGGTTGACACGCGCCGGTCGAGCATCGCGGTGTCCGTGATGCCGAGGATGCGAGTTCCGGGGATCGCCTGAAGGCCCTCGATCAGCCGCTCCGTCAGCCCGTCTTCGTGGCGCTTCATCACTTCGAACCCCGCCGCCAGCCGCGAGCGCAGGTCCGGGCCCGCAGGCGTTCCGAAGGCGTCGCCGAGCGCGGCGATATAGTCGATGGCGCCGTGGATGCCGGCGAGCGCCTCGCGATTGGTCGTGCCGGTCGAAAAACGGCCCGGCAGCTCGTCGGAGACGGCCCGGACCTTGTAGGCGCGAAGCGCCTCCAGCCGGTCGCGCCGGCCCCACATCATGCCGTAGTGCGGACCGAAGAACTTGTAGGCCGAGCAGACCAGATAGTCGCAGCCGAGCGCCTGGACGTCGATCAGGCCATGCGGCGCGTACTGGACGGCGTCGACGAACAACTGGGCTCCGCACTCCCGCGCCAGGCGCGCGGCGGCGGCAACGTCGTTGATCGTGCCGGTGACGTTGCTCGCATAGTTCATCGCCACCAGTCGGGTGCGCGGACCCAGGAGCGCGGCGAGATCGTCAAGATCGAAGGCGAACGTCTCCTCGGAGAAATCGAGCCAGCGCACGGTCAGGCCACGGTCCTCGGCGGCCATCAGCCATGGGGCGACGTTGGCGTCATGGTCCATCCGGGTGAGGATGATCTCGTCCCCTGCGGTGAAGTCGGCGCAGATCGTACGCGACAAGGCGAAGGTCAGCGCCGTCATGCTCTGCCCGAAAAAGATCTCGCCGCGGTTCGGGGCGTTGACGAACAATTCCCCGGCGCGGTGGACGTCGTCGACCAGTTGCTCGGCCGCCAGCGAGGTCTCGAACGCGCCGCCGAGGTTGGCGTTCTTGTTGAACATGGCGTCGTTCATCCGCTCAATCACGGAACGCGGCACCTGAGTGCCGGCCGGATTGTCGAGGAAGGCGATCGGCTTGCCGTTCAACTGCCGCGCAAGCGCCGGGAAATTGGCGCGGACGCGCTCGATGTCATAGCTCATCGCCGGCCTTTGCTGGGCGGCGGCGTGGCACGCAAGCCTCAGGCGGCGGCGCGCGCCTGTTCTTCGTCCGCAAGCATCCAGTCGACGGCGGCGCGGGCGTGGAGCGCGGTCGAATCATAGACCGGCAGCACGTTGGCGCGGACATCGACGGCGAGCACCAGCTCGGTGCAGCCGAGCACGACCGCCTGGACCTTCTGCTTGGCGAGCTCGGTGATGAGGGTCTTCAACTTGCGCTGGCTGTCGCGGACTACCCGCCCGGCGGCGAGCTCCTCGAAGATGATGCGGTCCACCTCGCGCATCCAGCCGGCGTCGACGGGCGCCAGCGCGACGCCCCGGGCTTCGATCCGGTCACGCACGTGGGCCTCGGTCATGGTGAAGCGGGTACCGAGCAAGGCCACCCGGGTCCGCCGGTCTGCGGAGATGCGCTCGCCGGTGGCGTCGCCGATGTGCAGCACCGGCACGCCCACGGCCGCGGCGACCTCGTCATAGACCATGTGCCCGGTGTTGGAGGCGATCAGCAGGCCCTCGGCGCCACCGGCCTCGAGCTTGCGCGCGGCATCTTTCATGATTTCCGCGACCCCGGTCCAGTCGCCGCCGAGTTCCATCGCAGCGACCGGAGCAAGGTCGAGACTCTCGATGGCCAGCCGGGCACTGTGCAACCCGCCCAGCCGCTGCGCGACCGCTCGGTTGATGTGGTCGTAATAAAGCGCGGTCGACGACCAGCTCGTCCCGCCGATAATCCCGAGCTTGCGCACCTTTGAAACCCTCCTCGCGCGGAAATGGATCAGCCCCCGGCCACGCCGTTGTCTCGCATCGTCTAGCTGCGTGACAAGGTGTAAACGGCTGGGTTTACGGCAGATGAATCACATTTCTGGGGATTGTCGCAGCGACCCGCGTCAGCCGAGGTTCTTGACGATCTCCTCGACCATCTTCTTGGCATCGGCGAGCAGCATCATCGTGTTGTCGCGGTAGAAGAGTTCGTTGTCGACGCCGGCATAGCCAACTCCGCCCATCGAGCGCTTGATGAACAATACCGTCCGCGCCTTCTCGACGTCGAGCACCGGCATTCCGTAGATCGGCGAGCTCTTGTCGGTCTTGGCGGCGGGGTTGGTGACGTCGTTGGCGCCGATCACGAAGGCGACGTCGGTCTGCGCGAACTCCGAATTGATGTCCTCGAGCTCGAACACCTCGTCGTAGGGAACGTTGGCCTCGGCGAGCAGCACGTTCATGTGGCCAGGCATCCGGCCGGCAACGGGGTGGATCGCATATTTCACCCGCACCCCCTGCTCCTTGAGCATATCGCCCATCTCGCGCAGCGCATGCTGCGCCTGGGCGACGGCCATGCCGTAGCCCGGCACGATGATCACCTGGTCGGCCTGGCTCATCAGGAAGGCCGCGTCCTCGGCCGAGCCGCGCTTGTAGGGGCGGTCGATCGCCGCCGCTCCGCCGCCGGCGACCGCATCGCCGCCGAAGCCGCCGGCGATCACCGAGATGAAGCTGCGGTTCATCGCCCGGCACATGATGTAGCTGAGGATCGCGCCGGACGATCCGACCAAAGCGCCGGTGATGATCATCGCGCTGTTGTGCAGCGTGAAGCCCATCGCCGCGGCCGCCCAGCCCGAATAGCTGTTCAGCATCGACACCACGACCGGCATGTCGGCGCCGCCGATCGGGATGATCAAAAGGAAGCCGATTACGAAGGCGAGCGCCGTCACCGTCCAGAAGATCCACGGGCTCTGGTCCTGGGTGAAATAAGCGATCAGCCCGAGGATGGCGGCGAGCGTGCCGAGGTTGATGACGTGGCGGCCGGGCAGCAGGATCGGCTTGCCCGACATGTTGCCGTTGAGCTTGAGGAAGGCGATCACCGATCCCGAAAAGGTGATGGCGCCGATCGCGACGCCGAGGCCCATTTCGACGCGGCTGACCGGGAAGATGCCGTCAGGACCGGCGATCTCGAAGGCTTCGGGGTTGAGAAAAGCGGCGGCGCCGACCAGCACGGCGGCCATGCCGACCAGGCTGTGGAAGGCGGCGACCAGCTGCGGCATCGCGGTCATCTGGATGCGGCGCGCGGTAGCGAGGCCGATGCCGCCGCCGATGGCGATGGCGATGGCGATCTCCAGGATCGAGGCGATGTCGTGGATGGCGAGCGTGGTCACCACCGCGATCGCCATGCCGATCATGCCCGCGCGATTGCCGCGCTGGCTGGAGGTCGGGCTCGAAAGTCCGCGCAGCGCGAGGATGAAGCAGACGCCCGCGACGAGGTAGGCGATGAGCACCCAGG